>CAZFXI010000004.1:30760-68155 GCA_964522855.1 uncultured Sedimenticola sp. | reverse complement strand
ATTGATCACCGGCTCGGTGGAGAGCTGGTTGTCCCAACCCTTGGGGTCCGTACTGCCGATCAGCTTGTGAACCGCTTTCTGGGTCTGTTCGGCGAGGGAAGGCGGACCCACCACACCGGCGGTGATCTCGAAACCGCGAAACTCGTCATCATTGAACGCATACCAGGTGGCCTGCAGGGTCAGCGCCCCGGCGTAAGGCACATCGTCCTCGATGAGATCGCTACGTTTCAGGTCATCCGGCGTCTGAATGACCTGGCCAATGGCAATCCCCGCCCGGTAGGCCAGGCCGTCGGCCGTCAAGGTCGGTAACTTCGCGCCCCAGCGCCTGATGAAGTCGGGCACATCCTCCAGCGCTTCCCAGCTTCGTGCAACTGCCGACTGTTTCTGCAGCGACCAGCCACTGGAGATCTTGCTATCCTTGTTGAAGAAGACATCGTTGTCGAATTCGAATCGCCAGGTCGCAGATTCGACGGTTGCGGCCTGTGCCAATGTACCCCCCGTATTGCCACACAGAAGAAACAGGATGATCGGAACAATTCGTCGCCGTTTGTACGTTACTATTTTTGATTGCATTGGCTCACCTAATTTATTGATTGCATTGACTCACCCAAATTGCCGCCTGAAACGCCAGACGCCAAAACCAAAGACCAGGCTGCCAAGCAGACTGAGGCCCAGCAGGGAATCCCAGAGAACCTTCAGCCCCGCCCCTTTCAGCAAAATGCCATAGGCCATCTCGATGTAGTAATAGAGTGGGGACAGATACATGGCTTGGCGGATGCCCGGCGGCATGGCCTCGGGCGGGGTCCAGGCCCCGGAGAGGAGGATGATCGGCATCATGATCATGATGGTCAGCATGGCCGCTTGGGCGAGATTGCGGCTCATGGTGGAGATGAACAGTCCCAGCCCCGACATGGCGAAGGTGTATAGCGCCGTCACCGCAAAGAACAGCGGCAGACTCCCCTTGATGGGAATGTGAAAGTAGCCGTAGAGAACCAGTCCCACACTCAACGCGGTGCCAAGCAGGATGACCAGGGTCATGGCAATGACCTTGGGCAACATGATCTGGACAGGCGTCAGCGGCGAGACCACCAGCTGCTCGATGGTGCCCCGTTCCTTTTCGCGCACGGCAGCCGCGGCGGGCAGCATCATGGCCAGCACGGTGATGACCGTCAGCAACTCCGAAATGGACATGAACCAGGCGTCCTTCTGGTTCGGGTTGTACCAGACCCGGTGGCGATCCACGAGCATGGGCACACCGCCCAGACTTTCTTCGGTCAGCCCAATGCGCTGCAACGCGGCGTCGAAGCTGTATTTGCCGACGATCTGCGCGCTGTAGTTGGCCGCGAGGGTGCCGAGGACGACATTACTGGTGTCCACCTGCACCTGCACGGAGGTCGGCTTGCCTTCCAGCAGGTCGTGCTGGAACTTGGGCGGGATGTCCAGTATCACCAGCGCCTTGCCCTGATCCAGCAGCCGTATTCCTTCATTCTGATCCAGAATCTCTCCGCCCAGTTTGAAATAAGGCGGCTGAAAACGATAGATCAGCTCGCGGGACGCCATGCTGTGATCCGCATCATGGACCATGACCGTTCCCTGATTGAGATCCATCTTGACCCCTCCCGCCATCATGATGTCGAGAGTGAACAGGTACAGCACCGCCACCACCAGCAGGGTGTCGCGCCCGAGCTGCAGCAATTCCTTACCCGTCATGGCGGCCATTCTGGACCACCACAGGTAGAGGCTTCCTTCCGTCAACTGCGTAACAGATTTCATGCGCGCACCCGTTTGTGAAAGAGAAGATAGGAGGCCGTCCACAACACCAGGGTATAGAGCAGGAGTGCCACGACACGGCCCCAGAGTTGCCCCATGCCGACCCCTTTTAGGAAACTTCCCAGCGCAATATCGGTGTAGTACATGGCCGGAAACAGGTGGGCCTCGAATTGCGAGGCCGCATCCATCGAGGCGATGGGCACCAGCAAGCCCGAATAGAGCACCGCCGGGACGATGGTCACCACCACGGTGATCATCATGGCGGCCACCTGGGTGCGGGCGAATAGCGAGACCAGCAGGCCGATACCCGTGGTGCAGATGACATAGATGACCGATGCCCCGAAGAAGAACAGGGGGTCACCCTTGAACGGCGCGCCGAACAGGGTCACGGTCAGCAGCCACAGAATCAGCACATTGACCGCCGAAATGCCCACATAGGGCAGCAGCTTGCCCACCAGAAACTCCGCCCGCGTCACCGTGGACGAATAGATGTTGTAGATGGAGCCATTCTCCTTTTCGCGCACCACCCCCAGGGCGGTGAGAAAAGGTGGCGTCACCAGCAGGATGAACATCATCATGGCCGGGGCGATGGACCAGATACTCTTGAGTTCCTGGTTGTAGAGGTAGCGAAGCTGCAGCTTCACAGGCTGCGCCAGGGCAGCCGCCCGCTCGGGAGGGATGCCCATTTTTTGGCTGACAAACCCGGCCAGCAGCCGACCATTGAAGGCGGCATTGATGGCAATGACATAGCCCTTGCTGGTGGAGGTGCGAAAGGGGAAAGTGCCGTCGATGAGGGATTGCACCGCTACCGGTTTGCCCGCCAGCAGCTGTTCCTGAAACTGCGGTGGGACGACGATGGCAAAGCGGATCCGGCTGTCCGCCAGCAGGGGTTCCAGTTCCCGCTCGCTCTCGACATGCCCCTTGTAGTCGAAGTACCGGGAATCCATGAACAGGTGGAGATAGTCCCGGCTCATGGCGGTGCGATCCTGATCCAGCACGGCAAAGGGGATGTGCTCCACGTCCAGTTTTATGCCGTAACCGAAGATCAGCATCATCGAGACCGGTACGACAAAGGCCAGCGAGAGAAACAGACGGTCACGCAGGATCTCGCGCCACTCTTTATAGGCCAGTGCCTTGATGCGATTCAGGTTCATTGTGAATTGACCTCCTTTTCTCGCGCCATGATGCGATAGACGAAGACATCCTCCAGCCCTGGAGTGCGGGGATGAACATCCAGCAGGGAGACGCCCTGTTCGCTCAGCAGGGACGCGATCCGTTGCCGGGCCTGCTGCGGATCTTTCGCCAGCAGGTGAATCCGCTTTCCGAACAGTGCCACGCCCTCGAAACCGGCCTCTTCCAGCAGTTTCAGGGCCACCAGTGGCCGGTCGGTGGCGATCTCGAGCAATTGCCCGGCCTCCTGCTGCAAGGCCTGCTTCATCTGTGCCGGCGTGGCATCGGCAATGATGTGGCCGGCATGCATCAGGGCCAGGTGATCGCAGTGCTCCGCCTCGCTCATGTAATGGGTGGTCACCAGGATCGCCACCCCTTCCACGCGCGCCATCTGCACCAGGATGTCCCAGAAGCGGCGCCGTCCGATGGGGTCCACCCCCGAGGTGGGCTCATCCAGAAACAATACCCGCGGCCGATGCACCAGGGCACATCCCAGAGCCAGGCGCTGACGTACCCCCATCGGCAACTTGCCGGCCAGTCGGTCTTCCACGCCGTGCAACCCTGCCATTTCGATCACCCAGTCGGTACGCGGTTTGAGCTGGGCGCGCGGCACGGCATAGATACGCGCGTAGAGGCGGATGTTCTCCAGCACCGTCATGTCCCGATAGAGTGAAAAGGCCTGGGACATGTAGCCGATACGTTCCTTGATGGCCTGGCCAGCGCGGCGCATGTCCGCACCTGCCACATGGCCCTCTCCGTCGGTGGGAGGAAGAATGCCGGTGAGCATCTTGATCACCGTGGTCTTGCCGGCGCCGTTGGCGCCGAGCAGGCCGAATATCTCGCCCTGCCGGACCTGGAAACCGACATGATCCACGGCGCGGAAATGACCAAAATCACGGGTCAGGCCCTTCGCCTCGATGGCGATCTCGTCACGAGACGCCGGGTCGGTCAGCGACGTTACCGTGATCTTTGCCGCTGACTCCCCGGCCAGCTTGTGTTGTCGTAACAGCGCCACGAAGGCATCCTCCAGTTCAGGTTCCGTCGTGCGGATTGACTTGATCGTCAGACCGGAAAGTGACTTCGCCACTTGCTCCTGCGCCGCTTCGGGCGATGCGCCCGGCACGAAGACGCGAAGCACGGGCCCGACCGCCTCTACCTGCGGGTAACGAGTCTTGAGTCGCTGCAAAGCCTCGATCTGGGGTTCGACCTCGACCTCGACCAGAGTGCCGGGCACAACTTGTCGAATCTGTTCCGGCTCCCCCTCCGCCAGCACGTGCCCGCCATACATCAGCGAAAGCCGGTGGAAACGGGCCGCCTCGTCCATGTACGCGGTGGAGACCAGGGCGGTGATGCCCCGCTCGCGCAACAACTCGGCGAGGATGGCCCAGAAGTCCCGCCGCGAGACCGGATCGACGCCGGTAGTGGGCTCGTCCAGGATCACCAGCTCGGGCTCGTGGATCAGGGTGCAGACCAGCCCCAGCTTCTGCTTCATGCCGCCGGAGAGGTTTTTCATGGGACGGTCGCGAAAACGGTCCAGCCGCGTCATGGCCAGCAGTTTGCGCTTGCGCTCGGCAAGCACTCCGGGTGGCACTTCGCGCAACTGGGCGAAGAAGTCGATGTTCTCCTCCACCGACAGTTCCGCATACAGGTTGAGCCCCAGGCCCTGGGGCATGAATCCGATCCGCCCCTTGACCTGCTCCGCTGCCGCCTCGGAATCCACCCGCACACCGAACACCTCCACCGCGCCGCCTTCATAGGTCAGTACCCCGGCGACAGCCTTCATCAGCGAGCTCTTGCCGGCGCCATCGGGACCGATCAGGCCGTAGATCTCGCCCGGCGCGATGGCCAGGTCCACTCCCTGCACCGCCACCTGCTTGCGGTAGCGTTTGCAGAAACCCTGGACCTGAACGACAGACGCCGTTTCCGGGCTGCTCACCAGCGCGGCTTCGCCCACGGTGCGCCCTCCTTCCAGCGGATCACGGCGTCGGCCGGCAGTCCCGGCGTCAGGCGGTGCTCCGGGTTCTCCTCCAGGTAGAGCTTGACCGCATAGACCAACTTCACCCGTTCATCGGGCGTCTGCACCTCCTTGGGTGTGAATTCCGCCTGGGAGGCGATGTAGCGCACCGTGGCCGGAAATGGCTGATCAGGAAAGGCATCCGTATGGATCCGGGCCGGCAGTCCCAGCCGCACCTTGCCAATCGCCTTCTCGGGGATATAGACCTTGAGATAGAGCCGGTCGAGATCGACGATGTCGAACAGGGGAGAGCCTGCTGCCACCACTTCACCTTCGTCGATGATGCGCGTGGTAACGATGCCGCTGGCCGGCGCATGGATGACAAGGTCGTCCAATACGCTGTTCGCTTCGGCCAGGGCTGCCCCGGCCTGTTCGCGTTGTGCTTCCAGGGCCATCAGCTCCTGCTCCCTGGCCCGAATCTGTTCCCGGCCCAGTTCAGCCTCCGCCAGCCGCTTCCTTGCCTGGGTCAGCGCCGCCATGGCCGTGGCATACTCGGCACGGGCCACCTTCCAGGCAAGCTGGGCCTGCTCGGCGCGGTGCTTGTCCACCGTCTTTTCCTGCAACAGCTTTTGAAACCGCCTGGCATCCTTTGCGGCCTGTTCCGCACTGGCCTTGGCCGCCGCCTGAGCCGCCTCCGCGTGAGCTACGCCCGCCCTGGCGGTCTCCACCTGCAGGGGAACCTGCTTTTTCAAGGTGTCGAGCGCCGTGCGGGCCGCGGCCACCTGCGCATCGAGCGCGTCCACGGCAGACTGTGCCTGATCGACCTTGGCCCGCACCTGGGCGTCGTCCAGATGCGCCAGCACCTGACCATCCTTTACGGCATCTCCCTCTCGCACCAGGACCTCGACGACTTTCCCCGGCACCTTGCTGGCGACCGTGTAGTGGTCCCCCTCGATCCGGCCATTGGCCTGGATGAGTCCTTCCGGAAGCGGTTCCTCATGAAACTCCAGCCACCAGGCGGCAGCGGCAATCACAGTGAGTACGATTGCGGCAAGGGTCAGTGTGTACGTTGTCTTTTTCTTCATCATGGATTCCTCTATAACTCTCCCACTGCCCGCTTCAGGCGCAGGGTTGCCAGCACCGCATCGTAAATGGCATTGGCGTGATTGTTCTGGCTGCGGGTGCGCAGGGTTTCAGCATCCAGCACTTCGGTATTGGTGGACAGCCCGTTTTCATAGCGATCACGGTTTACCTTGAGGTTCTCTTCCGCCTGGGCGATGGCTTTCTTGGTTACCCGGATCCGCTTGCGGGTCTCCTGGATATCCAGCCAGTACTGCCTGACCTGCAAGGCCAGTTGGGTCTTCAGTTCGTCGTACTGCTCCTGCGATGCCGCCGCCTGTCGCTCGGTCGCCGATGCCTTGTGCCGTATGATGCCACCATCGAAGAGCTGCCACTGCACCCCCAGGTTGACCGACCATTGCCCCTCGTGAACCTGGTACTGGTTTTCCTGGTAACCATAGCCGCCGCTCAAGGCGATCTGGGGGCCTGTCTCCGCGCGAACAGCGGCTGCCTGTTGACGAAGCGCACGGATCTGATCCTGCAGTGCAAGCAGCTCATGCCGTTGCCTGAGCGCTCGCTCGGTGAGCACCTCGACAGCCTCATTGAACGGTTCGGGCTGGAGATCATCCAGCGCCACTTCCTGGTGCAGTGGCCTGCCCAGCAGACGGTTGTAGGCGGATCGGGCAAGATCCAGGGCATTCTTCGCCTTGATCGCCCCCTGCCGGGCATCTGCCAGCGCAACCTGTGCCGCCAACAGGTCGTTGCGGGATACCATTCCTTGATCATACATGTTTTTCACATCCCGCTCATGGGCCTCGAGGCTGGAGACATGGCTGTTGGCCACCTCCAGTCCCCGGGCGGCGCGCAGCACGCCCACAAAGGCCTCCGCCACCTCCAACTTCAGATCCAGTGCCTTGCCTGATTCCTGGGTGCGGGAGGCGTGTAACGCGGCATCGGCTGCATCGATGCCATGACGGATTCGCCCGCTGGTATAGAGGGGCAGTGTGGCTGTCGCCTTGTACGAAAGACTCTCTTTTTCCGCCATGGGGAACTGAACGGGCGGTCCCCCGACGCTGGTGCTCACGGCGGGCTCGTTGTCCAGCGCGGTATAGCCGGCCTGCAGCGACACACCAGGCAATCGGGCGGACTTGGCGGCCTCGAGCTGTTGCACCGCTGCCGCGGTATTTTCATGTGCCGCCTTGAGTCCGTGGTCGGCATCCAGCGCAATATCCCAGGCTTGCTGCAGGGTTTCCGCACCCGCAGAAAAAGGAACCATCAAGCTGATCATGAGAAGTATCCCAACATGCCATGGATCGTTACGAGTCATCGGTTTTCTCCTGTATTGAGCGTTTTTGTTGCATTGTTTTCCGCCCGCAAGCGGCGGCGCATCAGCGAATAATAGAGCATCGGCACCACCATGAGCGTGAGTATGGTTGAAGCAATGGTCCCGAATATCAGGGAGATCGCCAGCCCGCCGAACACCGGGTCTGTGAGCATCACGGCAGATCCGAGCACGATGGCCAATGCGGTCAGCAGGATCGGGCGCAACCGCACCGCACCCGCTTCACTCACCGCTTCGCGCAGACTCATGCCCCGTTTCATGTAGTCCTGTACGAAGTCGATGATCAACAGGGAATTGCGCACCACCACCCCGGCCAGCGCGATCACGCCGATCATGGAGGTGGCGGTAAATGGCTGGTCCATCAGCCAGTGGCCGGGAAAGACGCCGGCCAGTCCCAGGGGGATTGCCGACATGGCGACAAGGGGTATCATGAAGGAGCGGTAATAGCCCACCAGCAACAGGTAGATGAAGGCCAGGGCGATCCCCAGCGCCCCGCTCAGATCGCGAAACACATCGAGGGTGAGACGGATTTCGCCATCCCAGAGCAGGCGGTATCCGTCGATGGTATCCGGCACGGTCGGCTGGAGACGCAGATTGCCCGTGGTGAGCCGTTCACCGTCACCCAGCGCCAGGCCATCCAGCCGCCGGTCGAGATCGAGCACCGCGTAGACCGGCGCACTGTTGGCCAGCTCACCGCCCACGTAGGTGACCCGCTCATAGTCCTTGTGCAGAATGGGCCGGTCTTCCCGTTTCCTGACCAGCCGGGTCAGCTCGGAGAGCGGCACCCTGGCCCCCAGACGATTGGTGACGAATACGCTGGAAAGCAGGACAGGATCGATCCGGTGGCGACGCGGCACGTGCAGGCGAATCGGAACGGGGTGCTTCTCTGCGGGGATGTGAAGCCGTCCCATCTCGTCACCGTCCACCAGGCGCCGGATGGCCTGGGCCACCTCGGCGGCACTGACGCCGGAAAGCGCCGCTTTCTCCCGGTCCACCTCGATCTGGTAACGGGTCACATCGGTCGCCTCGGTATCATGAACCTCCACCATGTCCCAGGTCGCCTTGAAGGCTTCGACCACCGTTGCGGACAGCTCCCGCAGCTTTTGCCGGTCGGATCCGTAGATCTCGGCCAGCACCGTCGCGCGCACCGGCGGGCCGGGCGGATCTTCCACGAGCTGGATGACGCCGCCGGGATGGCGTTCCTGGATCGCCGCCAACCTGGGGCGGAGCTGGCGGGCCAGCTCGATGGAACTGATCTTGCGCTGCTTCTTGTCCACCAGGTTGACCCGGATTTCGGCAACCTGCGGTCCACGCTTGTTGCCCGCGCCGCGCAGCAGGCCGTTGAAATCGATCACGCCCGCCTCGCCAATCCAGGCCTGGTAGTTGGTGACAAGGGGGTTTTTCCGCAGCAGCTCGCCAACCTCGCGCGCCACCCGGTCGGTGACCTCCACGGGCGTGGATTCCGGCATGTCGATGGTGATGTTGAAGGTGTTCTTGTTGTCCTTGGGCAACAGGGCCAGGGGTACGCCCCCCGGCGATTGCGGGCCGCCCACGCCCTGGGGGCGAATGAACTGCCAGGCCGGTTGCAACAGGGAAAGCCCGATGAGGAGCAGGATGACCAGCATGGCCAGGTAGCGTACGGGCCGTCGGTCCAGCAGCGGGCCGATGCCCCGGTGATAGAACCGGTGCAGGCGATCCCTGTGATCCCAGTCCTCCAGCTCATGACCTTCGCTGGGCCGAAGCCAGCGGTGGGCAGCCCAGGGGGTGACGATGTAGGCCGCCAGCAGAGAGGCGAACATGGCGATGGGCGCGTTGAAGGCGATGGGAAAGAAATACTCTCCCGACATGCCGGTGACCACCACCAGGGAGGCGAAGACCACCATGATGGCCAAGGTGGCCAGGTTGGTGGGGTTGCCGATCTCGTTGGTGGCCTCGACGGTGACCTCACGCTTGTCCGTCGCGCCCAGGCTGTAGTGGCGATGGATGTTCTCGATCACCACGATGGCGGCGTCCACCAGCAGTCCGAGGGAGAGAATCAGGGCAAACAGCGTGACCCGGTTGATGGTGGGGCCGAACAGGTAGTCCGCGCCCAGGGTCAGGCTCAGGATCAGCGGTACGGTGATGCCGACGATGAGGGCTTCCTTGAAGCCGAGAAAGAGCACGATGACCACGAACACCGAGAGAATGGCGATCCCCATGTGCTCGATGAGGTTGTTGACCGCGTGATCGGCCTTTACCCCGTCGTTGCGGGTAACGACTACATGCACATCACCCGGCACGAAGTTGCGCCGCATCCGCTCGATGCGCTCGAGGATGTCGTTGGCCACGAAGACCGCGTTGGTCCCCGGTTTCTTGGCGACCGCAATGGTCACGGCGGGAATCTCCGGATCCTGCGTCTGCCCAAAACGCGGATCGGCTGGCCCGAAGGCGAAGCGGGAGAGGCGTTCCCGCTCCTGCGGGGGGCCGTCGATCACGTCGGCCACGTCCTCCAGGTAGATGGGACGCCCCTCGTTCACGCCCACGATCAGGCGTTTCAGATCCTCGGCTGAACCGAGAAAGGACTGCAGAAAGAGTCGGCTGTTCTCGCCCTCGCGCGTCTGGTTGCGCATGGGCACCGAGAGGTTGCCCGCCTGGATCGCCATCTGCAGCTGATCGAGGGTCAGGCCGAAGGCCTGCAACCGCTCGGGATCCAGCTCGATGCGCACCTCCCGATCCCGGCCACCCTTCACGTAACTCACCGAAACCGTCTCCAGGCTTCGCAGCCGCTCCACCATGCGATCGGCCAGGCGCTTCAAGGCATAGTCATCGTAGTGCTCGGAGGCCAGCGTGACGGTAACGATCGGCACGTCGTCCACATCCACGCTCTTGATCAACGGTTCGGAAGCATCGTCCGGCAATCGGTCACGGTTACCCAGCACCCGGTCGTAGAGCTTGACCAGCGACTTCTCCTTGTCTTCACCCACCTCGAATTGCACGGTGACGATGGCCAGGGAATTGAGCGCCGTTGCATAGGTATGATCCACGCCGGGAATCTCGCGCACGATGCCTTCCAGCGGATTGACCAGCAGCTGTTCCACTTCCAGGGCGCTGGCGCCGGGCAGGGTCACGAAGAGCTCGGCGCCGGGCACCACGATCTGGGGGTTCTCCTCCCGTGGCGTGAAGGCCACGGCCAGCAGGCCCAGCGCCAGACTGGCCAGCATGAACAGGCTGGTCAGCCTGGAAGTGATGAAGACCTCCGCCAGCCAGCCCGCCAGGTTTCTTCTGCCTTCACTCATCGCCGGACCCCTCCGGCACCACGCGATCCCCTTCCCGCAACCGTTTCTCTTCTGCCGCGACGATGGTTTCACCGCCCTGCAGGCCGGCCAGCACCTCCAGGCGGTCCTTCCACGCCCGGCCGATCCGCAACCAGCGGAAACGGATGCGGTGGTCGTCATCCAGCACGAAGACCCCCTGCAGTCCGCCTCGCTCCACCCGCGCAACGGGCGGGATCACCGGGGCCGGCTTGTCGCCGAGATGGAAACGGGCACGCCCGAACATGCCCGAGAGCAGTCCGCTGTGCGAAGGAAGAGCGATCTTGACCAGATACCGCCGGGTCAAGGGATCCCCCGCAGGCACCACCCGGGCCACGCTGCCCTCCAGGTTCTCGCCCAGTGCATCGATCTCCACCCGTACTTTTTCACCGGGCCGGATGCCGGCGATACGGCGCTCGGCCACGTAGGTTTCGAACAGCAGTCCCTGGCTGGATTCCAGCGTGACGATGGGAACACCCGGCGTGGCGAGATCGCCTTCCCGCTTGTGACGGGCAACCACCACGCCGGCTACCGGGCTGACAATGCGGATGTATTGGCGCTGCGCCAGGGCGGTATTGAGCGCAGCCTGCGCCTCCCGCAGGCTGTCGCGGCTTATATCCCGTTGCAGACGCATCTTCCTCAATGCGTTTTCCGAAACGCTGCCTTTCTTGTAGAGTTCCTCATAACGATCCACATCGGTCTGTGCATCGTGCAGGGCCGATTTCGCCTTGTTCACCGTGGCAAGCGCCTGGCGAATCGCCCCCTCCACATCGGCATCGTCCAGTAGAACCAGCACCTGTCCCTTTTCCACCCGGTCGCCCTCCTTGACGGGGATCTCATGAATATATCCGGTGGTCCTGGATGTGACCTGGATACGCTGATCCGACACTACCGAGCCAGGTGTGACATAGGCAACAGGAAGGTTTTCCACCTCCACTTCCACAACGGGCAGCCGCCATGTCTTCGGGGCGGGCTCCACAGCCGTTTTAGCATTGGAGCCATCACAACCTGCCAGTACCACAACAAGAGACAGGACCGCCAGGCAAACCTGCAGACGACCTTTGTTCATGATTTCTTGCTTCATTACCATCCATCCACTCATATCTTGAGAGAGTTTTTTCATTTCACCGGCCATGACCGCTGCGCAAGATGGAAAGCAGCAGCCAGACCCCGCCCACCACGGCGCCGCCGAAGCCCAGCAGGCCAAAGAACGGCAATCCCAACAAGGTCGGCCCGCCTTCCACGGTCATCACGATGGAAGAGCCGATGATCAGGGCCGCGATGACGATCCCCATGGCCAGCCGGCTGGCCGCCCGGTCCAGCCGATCCCCGAACCGATCGAGGCGTTCCACATCCACATGCAGACGGACCCGCCCGGTTCGGGCATCGCGCAACAACTGGCGCAGGTCCTGGGGCAGGGCAACAAGAATATCCAGGGTGGTGGTCAAGGCTCGCCAGCCCCGCCTGGCCAGTGCATCCGGGGCATACCGGGCCAGTATCTGCCGGCGGAGGAAAGGTTCGGTGTGGGCGATCATTTCGAATTCGGGATCCAGTTGACGGCCCATGCCCTCCAGGGTGATGAATGCCTTGGTGAGGAGGGCAAGATCCGGCGGGAGCGCCAACTGGTGATCACGCAACAGGGTGGTGAAGTCGGCCAGCATGTTCGCAATTCGGAGCTCCTTCAGGGGCACGCCGTGATACTGGTCGATGAAGGCATCGATCTCGATGCCGAGCCGCTCCCGTTCCGTCTCCCGCCCGCCGGCCCAGTCGAGCATGACTTCGACCACCTGTTCGGAATCGCGCGTGGCCATGCCGTGCAACAGATCGACCACCTGGTAACGCCGCTGTTCCGACAAACGCCCCACCATGCCGAAATCGATGAAGGCGATGCGGTTCTCCACCAGATAGAACACATTTCCCGGGTGGGGATCGGCGTGGAAGAAGCCGTCCTCCAGGATCATCTTGAGCACGGCATCGGCGCCCCGTTGCGCCAGAATCTTCCTGTCCAGGCCTGCCGCATCGACGGCTTCGAGGTCCCGGCCGGGAATGCCATCGATATAGGCCTGGACATTGACGCGTTCGCCGGTCCACTGCCAATAGACCCTGGGGATGACGATCTCGGGATGATCCGCAAAGTTGCGTGCAATCCGCTCCGCGCTGCGGCATTCGGCGGCCAGATCCAGTTCACGGCGCAACGATAGCGTGAACTGGCGGACCACCTCCCTCGGCCGGAAACGGCGCAGCTCCGGGGCCTCTTTCTCCATGACGACGGCCAAGCGGTCCAGCAGCCTCAGGTCCGCCTCGATGATGGGGCGAATGCCCGGACGACGGACCTTGACCACCGCCTCATCGCCTTCCGGCAAGCGCGCCCGATGTACCTGTGCGATGGATGCGGCCGCCAGCGGCTCGGGACTCAGGCTGGCGAAGATCTCCTCCGGTTCGACGCCCAGCTCCTCCCGCAGTTGCCGCCGGATTTCAGAAAAGGGCACCGCCGGGGCATGATCCTGGAGCTTTTCGAACTCGACGATCCACTCAGGCGGAAAGAGGTCCACCCGTGTGGCGAGAATCTGGCCCAGCTTGATGAAGGTGGGGCCCATATCCTCCAGGGCCCGGCGCACTCTCGCCGGGGGCTCCAGCCGCGCCAGTTCGCTGGCCTCCCGCCAGTGCAGCACCTTGCCTGTCCGCTCCAGGGCGCCGGCCATGCCCAGGCGGCGCACCATGTCACCGAAACCGTAGCGAATGAGGATGGAGGCGATATCGTGGAGGCGGCCCAGGTCACGCGCGGCAGTCAGTGCTTCCCACAACATGGAGACTAGGCCTCACCGTTATCTTTCGTCCCACCTCGGGCCTTGCTCTCCAGGGTTCGGGCAATGCCATCCAGAAAGCCCGCTGCTGCTTGCGAAAGAAGTGCCGTGGTCTTGATGGCTGCCTCGGCACTCGACTCCACGGTTGCGCGCAGGGTGTGTGCGAGTTCTCCCATCAGCGTGTCAGCGGTCTCTTTCGCGACTGCACCCACTTGGGTACCACTGTTGCGGGCATGCCGGACCAGATCATTCAGCGTCTCGCGGATGGTCTCCTTCGATGCCGTGGCAACATCCTTGACGGTATCCAGAAACAGATCTTCCAGGGTCAACAGATCATCGACGGCCCGCTTGAGATCCCGGGAGCCGAACTCCTCGAGGTGTCCCACGGCCTCTTCAATGGCCAGTTTCGACGCCTCCGCCGATTTGGTCAGCGCTTCGTCGATACCGGCCATGGCGTCTTTCAGGGCCTGCGGCGCCTGGGCGCCCAGGGACTCTGCGCCTTTGCCTGCGCCGGCCATCACGGCCTGCACGACCTGTTTCGTCTTTTTCGTATCCAGTTCGCCTTCGCTCAGCGCCTTCAGGGTGATATCCCGGACTGCATCGTGAATATTCTCACCCTGTGCCACCGCCTTCCGGGAGGCCTCCTCGACTTTCTGGGCTGCTTGTTGTGTTACTTCGTTTTCAGTCATCGTATTATTCCTCATGTATCGTTCACTACTTTCTTCATGCCCCTTAGACGGCGGATGCCATTTTCCACCAGCGAATAGACCGCCGGCACCACCACCAGCGTCAGTAGGGTAGAGCTGACCATGCCGCCGATCACCGCCACCGCCAGCGGCCCGTTGGTATCAGCGCCGGCGCCGATGCCCATGGCCGCCGGCAGCATGACGATGATCACTGTTACGGAAGTCATCAGAACCGGACGAAGCCGCAACGGACAGGCCTCCAACAGCGCCTCCTTGATATCCTTTCCCTCTGCACGCAACTGATTGGTCAGGTCGATCAACAGGATGGAGTTCTTGGCCACCAGCCCCATGAGCAGCACCAGCCCCATCATGGAAAAGATATTCAGAGACATATCGGCAAGCCACAGCCCAGCCAGACCGCCCACGATGGCCAGTGGCTGCGCCACCATGATGACGAAGGGCTGTATGAAGGAATCGAACTGGCTGGCCAGCACCATGTACACCAGTACGATGGCGGAAACGAAGGCAAACAGCATGTATTTACCGGTTTTTTCGAATTCCTCGGCGCGGCCAACCATCTGAACCTTGTAACCCGGCGGCAGCAATTCCGCGGCAGTCTGTTTGACAATCTCTGCCGCGGCACCCTCGGGAATGGTCGGCGTGGCAAAGAAGTTGCCGGAATACCGCAGGTCAAAACGGGTCACCACGGCCGGGCCAATGCCTTCCTCCAGGGTCACCACCGTATCCAGGCGCACCAGTTTGTTGTCGCGCCCCCGCAGGTAGATCTTGTTGAGGTCATCCGGCGAGCGGAAGCTGCCTTCGCGGGCCTTGAGACGCACGTCGTAGCGTTCCCCGTCACCGGGCAGGTCATTGTATTTGGCCACGTCCAGGCCACCGGCCAGGACGTTGACAGCGAGGGCGATATCGCGCGTGGACAATCCAATATCCTGCGCGCGGGTACGGTCGATATGAAGCGTCAGTTGCGGCAGCTCCAGTTGCAGATCCAGATCGACACTGCCCAGCTCCGGCATGGCGTTGAGCTTCTGCTGTAACGCCCGGCTCCACTTGGCGACGCTGGCCACATCCGGTCCCAGCAGCACGAATTGCAGGGGTTCGCCGCGCTGACCACCCAAGGGAGGAACCGGCGCCGCGAAGGCCTTGATGCCGGGGATCCGCGCCAGTTCATCGCGCAACCTGTCGATGACGCGATACATGTGCAGGTCACGCTGCTCACGCGGCGTCAGGCGGATGAAGATGTCACCACGGTTGGCCTGCCCTGTTTCGCCGGTGCCGATGGTGGTAAGCCAGCTGGCGATCTCTTCATGACGGGCAAGGACTTTTTCCACTTCCGCAACCCGCTGGTCGGTGTATTCCAGCGTCGAACCCAGGGGGGTCTTGAAACTGATCAGGAAACGCCCTTCGTCTTCTTCGGGCAGGAATCCCTTGCCCAGATCGCCCATGAAAAAGCCACTGGGCCAGACCGCGACAATGGTCAGTACGACGACCAGCCAGCGAAAACGCAGGGCGCCGCGCAACAGCCGGCGGTAGAACCTCTCCATGGCGCGGAAGCCGCCTTCAAGAAAACGATAAATCAGTCCATGCTGCTGGCTGACCTGCAGATAGCGTGAACACAGCATGGGCGTCAGGGTCACGGAAACGAACAGCGACACCAGCACGCCGAAGGTGATCACCACCGCGAAGGAGCGGAAAAAACTGCCGATGACCCCTTGCATGAACACCACCGGCGCGAATATGGAGACCAGCGTCAGGCTGGCGGCCATGACCGCGAACACCACCTGGTTGGTTCCATTGAGGGCGGCGCTTTTGGGATCGGGATCGATACTTTCCCGGTGGCGGTAGATATTCTCCAGCACCACGATGGCGTCATCCACGACGATACCGATGAGCAACAGCAGCCCCAGCAGGGTCATGGTGTCAAAGGTGTAGCCGAAGAAATACATCACCGCCACCGCGCCCAGCAGGGACACGGGTATGGCTAGCGCAATGATGACCGTGGCGCGCAGGCTCTTGAGGAACAGCCACACCACCAGGGCCGTGAGCAAGGTGCCGAGCAGCAGATGCTCCTCCAGGGCGCCCACCAGTTCCAGGATCAGGCTGGAATCATCCGAAGCAATGGAGATCCGCATGCCCGGCGGCAACTGGGGGATGATCTCCTCGTTCAGGCGTTCTTTTACAGCATCGATGATGGCGACCGCGTTGGCCCCGGTCACCTTGACGATGCCCAATGCCACGGTGGGCTCGTCGTTGAAACGGGCCAGGCGCCGGTTGTCGGCCAGTCCATCCTCCACCTGCGCGATGTCACTGAGGCGTATGGGCGCGCCATCCCGGTAGGAGACGATCATCTGGCGCAGATCATCCGGCTGATGGAATTCGAGATCGAGCTTGATAAGGTATTCATTGGTTTCACCGACCAGGAATCCGCCGGGCATCTGAAAGTGCTCTCCCTGAAAGGCGCGCAGCAGATCCTGGGTGGTGATCCCGTAGGCGTTCATGCGCTCGATGTCCAGGTTGACGCGAATGGTGCGCTCCCGTTTGCCGCCCAGGCGCACTTCGCCCACGCCATCGATATTTTCCAGGCGTTTCTTGATGGTGGTGCGGGCATACTGGTTAAGCTGCTGCAGGGTGCGGTCGCCCTGCAGGGCGATCCACATGATGGGTATGGCGCCGAACTCCACCTTGGCCACCACGGGGGGATCGGCATCGTCGGGCAGATCGCGCAACACCTGGTTGACCTTGGCCTGCACCTCGTTGAAGGCCACGTCGATGTCCTTGGTGAGCTGGAAGGTGATGCGCACCACCGACGCTCCGGGCGCCGAATCGGACTGCACGTGTTCGATACCGGGCACGGCGTTGACCGCCGTTTCGATGAGGTTGGTGATGCTGGCGTCGATGATCTCAGGATTGGCGCCCGGCAGGATGGTGGTCACCGAAATCATCGGAAAATCGATGTAGGGGTAACGGTCGATGCCGATCTTGTTGAAACTGACCAGGCCGAACAGCACCAGCACCGCGCTCAGCATCCATGCCAGGACATGGCGCTTGATGGAAAGCTCCGGCAGTGTCATGAACCCGTAACCTCCACCGCCGCGCCGTTACTGAGAAAACCGGCGCCGTCCATGGCCACCCATTCACCGGCCTTCAGCCCGGAGAGAATCTCCACCTGTCCGTCCCGCCGCAGGCCGGTGGTCACGACCCGCTGTAACGCCTTGCCCTGGCTGATCACGTAAACCACCGTACCCGCGGGCCTGCGCACCACGCTGGCCTCCGGGACCACAACAGCATTCTCGTGCAACCCGACCCGTACGGATCCGGTGACTGTCGCACCTGGCTTCCAGGCGCCCGGATTCTCGACATTGACGATGACTTGGGCGGAGCGGCTGCCAAAGGTGATGGAGGGCCGCACCTCACTGACGATGGTTTCCACCGTCACATCTGGCGCCGACGGACTACTCAAGCGCACTGGCAACCCCTTGCGCAATTCGGGCAACAGGGTTTCCGGATACGGCAAACGCGCCTTGAGCCATTGCAGGTTACCGATACGCATCAACGGCAACCCCATCTTGACGTAATCTCCCGCAGAGACCTTTGTCTCATCCACCCGCCCATCCATCGGGCTGGTAATTCGGGTCTTGCTGATGTTGCGTTGCGCCTGTTGCAGCCTCACCCTGGCGGCTGTCAATTCGGCACGCAGGGCCTCCAGTTGAGCTGCGGTATCATCCAGCATCGACTGGTTCGCCGATTTCTGCTTCACCAGCGCACGATACCGATTCACCTTCAGTTGTTGCGCGTGGATCAGCGCCTTTACCCGGTCGATGTCCGCCTGGGCCATATCCCTGGCAAGGAGGAAATCCTGGTCATCGATTCTAGCCAACAACTGTCCCTGCTTGATGGGGTCGCCCACATCGACATTGACATCGGTCAGTCGTCCAGCCACTTCGGCAGCGATCAAAGGCGCCACCTTGGCTTCTAGTTGACCAACCGATGTCTCCCAGATCTCGAGATCCCGGGATTCGGCAACTGTGACGGTGACAGGTATCGCGGGTACTTCAGCTTCCTGAACAATATCCCCGTCAGACTGTTTCCCTGTCTCCCCTTGTACCGTTATTGCCCACAACGCACAAAACAACAGCCCTATGCGAATTTCTCTTGTTCCCATCCTGTCCATTGCTTCACGCCTCTGTGAATTGAAAGTGTGTTTCACGATCAACCAATGCACCCTGCAGCAGCAGCTGAAATACATCGCGGCTGTAGCGATCCGGTGTGCGGGCGAATCCGCCCTCGGTAAGGTGCGCCGTAACCTTGTGGTTCTCAAAGAAGAAGACGTTGGCGCCCAGCATTAAGTACGCGAGCAGGGCCGGATCGAAATTTTTGCGCAGCAACCCCTGTGCCTGTCCTTCGCTGACCATCCCCACGAGGCGGCTGAAGTGCTCGTTGAATACCTGCTCCGCCAAAGTTCGCTCCCGTCCATCCTTGCTTTCCATGATCTCCCGCAGGATGAGTTTTGCCGAAGCGTGGTTATCCAGCATGGCCGCAAGATGTGAGGAAAAACATGCCCACAAATCTTCAGCTACGTCTCCGCTGCTGTAAGCCTCGGCCAGGCTACCGACCGTCTCTTCACAGGCTGTCTTCAATACAGCCAGATAAAGATCATTCTTGGACGTGAAATGATGAAACACATTGGCTTTGCTTACGCCAGCCTGCTGGGCGATTTGATTGATGGATACCGCATCGAAACCTTTCTCCGCAAACAATCGCTTTGCCACATCCAGAATGCCGCGTGCGCCATCACTTAACTCGCTTATTGGTATCGACAATTGACTGGCTTTCGCCATGGGAACACCTCCAACAGAATCCATTATTTATGTTGCCGTTGATGCTAACCGAACGACCGGTCAGCTAGCTTAGCAAGTAATTATTGCAGGCACAAATTAAGAACTTAGCGTCCCCGCATTTTTCAGCGGGAAGCCAACTCGGGTGCTGTTGGTGTTGGCCCAACTGAAGGTGAGGAAGTGATGGACTTTCTGGAAAGTCTCAAAGCCGATATTATTGAAGGTTAGTTGAACTGTATTGGTTGTGCTCATCAGACTGAAAATCCCCCTGGACGGATATTTCTTTGAAAAACCCGTCATTTGAGCCCCAAAACAGGAAAATCCCAAATGCCCGAAGGTCATTTGGGATTTTCCAAAGCGTTTGTAGGTTGTTGTGTTGGCTAAGCCGACTGCTCCGATACCCACCGCATCCAGCTGCGGTTTTGCGGATCTTTGGCTCGATGGTGCCGAACCAATGACCGGCATTCGGTCATTGATAGGAACCGCGGCATCATTGGCTTCGGTCACGATAATCGTACATGACTCGGTGGGGGCCTGATCCTTCGGTTCCCAGTGTTCCCACAGGCCGGCAAACGCGAACAGCTTTCCATCGTCTATACGAATATTGAATGGCTACTTGTGGACATTCGTTGCTTGCCATTCGAAAAACCTGGTTGCTGGAATAAGGCAGCGCCGTTTTTGAAAGGCTGCCCTAAATGCCGGCTTTTCTGCCACGGTTTCCGCGCGGGCATTGATAGTGTGATGGCCAATGGTCTTGTCTTTGGCCCAGGAGGGGATAAGGCCCCAATGCAACCAGGACAATTCTCGATGATCCTGATGTTGGCGAACGGCCACCACATCCTGTGATGGAGCAATATTGTAGCGAGGCTGGATGTCCAGGCTGTTGGCCACTTCGAAGAAATCGATGGGTGCCTGGGCATCGGTGATCAGATTGTATCGGCCACACATGCTGATTTCTCCGAAAGATGGGGGATCTCCGTAGATTACAGATAGACTTGGATATATGGATAGTACAATGTTGCCTCGGGAATCTGAAAAAACAGGTTGAATCTGAAGCGGTTAACGATAGCCGTGGGCCCGGGCCAAGCCCGAACACCGGGCCTGGAAATTGACCGACGGTCATGACCGGAAGGCCCTTTGGATGACCTTGAGTCAGACGCCCAAACGGTCAGTAGACCGAAGGTCAAAATCAGCCATTTCGAGCATAAGCATTTTCTGATGCTGTCCCGAGGAAGGCCCAAGGTGGGCCCGGATCGGGCCCGAAGGAATTTTGGCCCAGACACAAAAAAACTCAACCACTTGTAAGTGATTGAGTTTCCTTGATAAAAATTGGTAGCGGGGGCAGGATTCGAACCTACGACCTTCGGGTTATGAGCCCGACGAGCTGCCAGACTGCTCCACCCCGCAACTGACGGAGCACATTCTACTCAAAATGCCGATTTTGGCAAGCGTTATCTATATTATTTCTACCAGTGAACAAGCGTTGGGCATTGAAGAGACGATTGCGGCCAGACTTGTCCGCCATCTCTTGCTGGCCGGGTGGGGAAAGTGGCAGCAGATACGCCTCGTACCCCTGCTGGAATTGCAAATCATCAAAAGTGGAATGGCCATCGTCGTGAAATCTCTTGCCTGAAACGTGCGCAAAGCCAGCTGCTCATGTTCCTCCATCAAGAATATGACATTGGCCTAGTGACAAGGCGGGTGGCAAGACTGATGGAGATCACCCATCTCTCCAAGTATCTTACACCAGAAGATGCCTCGGATGGCCATAGCCCAAGGCCCTGTGTCGGCTGGAAACTGCTGGTCAATGGCCTGCACAAGACCTGCTGTGAAACTCCAAGGATTCAATGCCGTAGGCGAAGTTTTCGGAACTCCCATACAGCTACCGCCAATCCTGTCAGCACGATACCGATTGCTACAGGAATCAATACCCACATGTAGGCTTCCAGGTAGGCCATAAGCAATGTGGCAAGGCTCATGAACAGTCCAAGAACGATAAAGCGCCAGCCAATGTAAACCCCCGCGATATAGGTAGACAGGGAAAGCGTGATCATCAATGTCAGTGCCGTAGTGTCGTTGTTGTAGCGACCAACCTGGTTCAACAGAAAAATTATCTTGATCGTGATGAACACGGCAGACCAATGCAGCACCTGCTGGCGAATGAAGGCATAGCCATCAATTTCATCCCGCTTGTAACGTGACCATTCAGAGACGATTGCTGCGACGGCAAAAACCGGTATTGTCCATAGCCAGAAGCGATAACTACGTGCGGAAGCGAAGTTGGTATAGGCAACACCAATGAAACAAAGTATCAGCAGTGAGGCGAGTATGGCTTCATTGACAAAGATACGATGAAACCATCCGCCAGGATGGTGCAGAATAGAAACGGTAGTTGGTTCTTGCTTGTCCATGGGGCATACATCCAGATTCAGACAGCATTGAAATGAATGGAAATTTCAGTCTGCTGCTCATGCCGTTCGAAATGATTGCAGGCTCGCTCAACCTGTGTGTAGTCTCCGCTGACCACAACCAGAAAGGAGCCACCATGAATCATGCATTTGTAACAATGCACATTGCCCTCCTGTACACCAATATTCTTGAGATCCTCGTCCAGTGAGGCAAGTCCGTCGGTGCCTATCTGGCCTTCCTGAATATCCTTGCTCACCAGAGAAATCGATTTGCGCTCCATGCCAATCGTCGCCAGCTTTTCTATAGCACTTGCCGCATCCGAATGATTTGAAAATACCGCAATGCAACTGCTTGATTTTTCCATACCTTTCACAGAAATGATTGTTGGAGTGCATTTACCTTCTGCAATTAGAATAAAGAGATGGAGACTTGTCTGCTGTCACTTGGGTGACAGTGCGTTTGTTAATGCACATTGACACGCCAATAGCGGTAAACGCACCTATTCAGACTCGACAACGCTACACTGCCTTGGCTTTTCTGGAACCGCATTCAAGTTGTTGACGAAACCGAAGGAGTTCCTGCAGATTCATGATGACTACTGTCGTCGGAGGAAAAAAGCCTGCCACAGATAATAGAGGCCCAGAACAATCAACAACATAGCAAACAGTAATCTCAATCCCTGTTCCGGCAACCAGAGTGCTGTTTTGCTTCCGAGCCATGCCCCGCTCAGGCTGCCAAGGGCCAATCCGGGGATCAATTGGGTATAAACATTTCCCAGACGCCAGTTTTCCCATGTGCCGCTTGCCACAGCGGGTAATCTTGCAGCGAGGGAACATCCCTGTGCAAGTTGTTGTGGCATTCCCATGCCCAGTACAAAAAGTGGAGCGAGAATGGGGCCTCCGCTAATACCAATTACACCGGCCACCAAGCCCTCTATCATACCAACCGTCAGGAGATAGGGTATCTGCCACTGATCACTGACAGTCAGAACAGTGCTGATTTCATCCTTCGATATCACCAGGATTCCTCCCGCAATCACCACCAGCCCAAAACCTGCCTTCAATCGTTCGGCTGGCCAGTATTCCGACCAACTGGCTGCCAGTGGAGCAATAATCAGTGAGGGCAGGGCAACCCAGATGGCGACAGGCAGATCCAGCATATTGTTCTGGTGGTAGATGAATGCACCCATGCTGGCAGAAAAAATGCTTACCACAATAGCCGTGCCTCGTGCGGCTACAGGAGGTAGTCCCACCCAGCCCATGAGAAGGGGGATAACCAGCGTTCCACCACCCAGGCTGACCAGACCACCACCAAAACCCGCGATCAAACCAATGACAATTGATTTGGAGTAAGAACCGGGTAATGATCCTGAAACTTTTCCAGACATGGGGGATAGTTGCATTCAGAGTTCGGCCAACATAAACAGAATGGGAAGAGACAAGGGAGACTCTACATTCGCCCAGATTGAATCAGGTTCTCCCAAGACAGGTACAGCTTAGTTTTTTCATGTCGGCAAGTCTGTCATGTAAGTGACAGATTTTGTCGTTGGAAATATATATAATGGTATCTAATTAAAAATAACAGTCATATGAGGATATCAGAGAGATGCAAGATTCTGTTAATAACGGTGCCGGTCTTCCCGGAGGAGTGGCGAACATGGAGCAAATCGGCCGCCGCTTCGGAGGCTATTCCATATTCATTGGCATTCTTCTGATTGTGCTCGGCGGTGTTGGAATGCTGCTGCCGGAGCTGATGTCGCTGCAGACGACAGTGTTTATTGCAAGCCTGTTTCTGATTGGCGGCGGATTCTGGCTGGTGCATGCCATCAAGTACAGTCTCAGAACCTGGTCGGACTGGTTGAAGCCTGTCCTGCTGTTGATTACCGGTTGTTTGATGCTGTTTTATCCTCTGAGTGGTATAGCTGCTGTCGGCTTGTTGCTTGCGATTTATCTGCTGCTCGATGCGTTCGGCAGTTTCACACTTGCTTCTACTCTCCGACCGGAAAGGGGTTGGGTTTGGATGATGTTCAATGGCGTCGTTTCTCTTATTTTGGCCGTGATGTTTCTGATCGGCTGGCCGGAAACATCCATGTTCCTGGTCGGCTTGTATGTGGCAATCAGTCTGTTTTTTGATGGCTTTGCCTTGGTGTATATTGGTTGGATGCAGCGCAAGGCTTTTTCATAAACATCCTTGACCGCGGCAGGTTGATCATTCTATCTGCTTCGGGAGATGCAGACGAAAGCAGGATTTCCATGCTGTTTCCTGATCCCTTTTTGCTCTAAATCGGTATCAGTTACGGGAAATTTCCAGGCGAGGTCTGGAAATTTCCCGTGGCCGCTCAGGGCCTGACGAACGCTTCCCGGAGTTTGCGAAGTTCCAGATGGCCGCTGTGCCATAATGCAGGTCATTGCGGCATAAGCAGCAATCAACAGAACTGAATGGGACTGCGCAAGTCATGAAAGAATCTGAACCTCTCCGTGTTCTCGCCGGTGATATTGGTGGTACCAAGACACGCCTGGCGATCATTGATGTCCAGGATAACGAGTTGCTTACCCTGGCGGAACAGACCTACCAAAGCCAGGAGCACGCCTCACTACGTGCCATTGTCCAGGATTTCATGAATCAACAGGACTATCAGGTGTTGGCAGCCTGCTTCGGGATTGCCGGGCCGGTGGTAAGGAACACTGCCAAGGCAACCAATCTACCCTGGCATATCAATGCGGCAGAGCTGGCTGCACGTTTTGCGATTGGCCCTGTATCCCTGATCAACGATCTCGAAGCCAATGCCTGGGGTGTTCAGGCATTGCATCCTGATGACCTGCATGAACTGTATTCCGGTAGTGGGGAAGCCAGGGGAAACGCGGCCATCATTGCCGCAGGAACCGGCTTGGGGGAAGCGGGCATGTATTTCGATGGTGATCAATTGCGCCCGTTTGCGACAGAAGGTGGACACACGGACTTCAGCCCTTGCAGCGAGCAGGAAATCGAGCTGTTGCGCTTCCTCAAGAAAAAATATCAGCACGTCAGCTGGGAAAGAATTCTCGCTGGTCCCGGTCTGGTACATATACATGACTTTTTACGCCACCAACGGAAAACGACCGCACCTGATTGGCTGGTAGATGAAATGGCGCGCGGTGATCCAGCGGCGGCGATTTCCAAGGCGGCTCAGGAGCACAAGGACAATGTCTGCGAAGAGGCGTTGGAATTGTTTGTCCACCTGTACGGCGCAGAGGCGGGAAATCTTACGCTCAAGCACATGGCTACCGGTGGACTTTACATTGGCGGTGGGATTGCCCCCAAGATCCTCGAATGGCTGAAAAACGGTGAATTCATGCAGGCTTTTCTGGACAAGGGGCGCATGCGTGGATTGTTGGAGCAAGTGCCTGTTCGGGTAATCCTGAATGATCGTACTGCCTTGTATGGGCCAGCGGTGTACGCCGCAACGAGTATTGCACAAAACAAATAGACGGAGACAAGAATGCAATTGGGAATCGTGGGATTGGGAAGAATGGGCGCGAATATGGCACGCCGGTTGATGCGGGCTGGTATCGAGTGCGTGGTTTATGACCGCAACATTGCGGCAGTTGATGAATTGCAAAAAGAAGGTGCCATCGCTGCCTCTGGTCTACCTGATCTGGTAACAAAACTGGCTGCTCCACGACATATCTGGATGATGATTCCGGCGGCTTATGTCGATGGACTGATCGAGGATCTGAAGGCTCAACTTGCTCCCGGAGACGCCTTGATCGACGGCGGTAACTCCTACTACAAGGATGACCTGACCCGTGCGAGAGGGCTTGCGGACGACGGTATTCATTATGTGGATGTCGGAACCAGTGGCGGAGTATGGGGATTGGAGCGCGGCTATTGCTTGATGATCGGCGGTGAAACAGACGTGGTAAAGGAATTGAATCCGGTATTTTCAGCTTTAGCACCCGGTATGGGGGATATTCCTCGCACAGAGGGGAAAAGCGGTGATCCCTCGCAGGCAGAGCAGGGGTATTTGCACTGCGGGCCACCGGGGGCGGGACATTTCGTAAAAATGGTGCACAATGGCATTGAATATGCGCTCATGGCAGCCTACGCCGAAGGAATGAATTTGCTGTGGCACGCCAACGCCGGTGATACATCCAGAGCTGCTGATGCAGAAACCGCTCCGCTGCGAGATCCGGGAGCTTTCCAATATAACATAGATATTCCGGAAGTGGCTGAAGTCTGGCGGCGGGGGAGTGTTATCGGATCCTGGTTGCTGGATCTTACAGCCAATGCGCTGAACAAGAATCCCCGGCTGGACAATTTTTCTGGTCAGGTTTCCGACTCTGGTGAAGGACGCTGGACGAACATTGCGGCCATCGAGGCCGGTGTGCCAGTACACGTCCTGAGCGCCGCGCTGTACGACCGTTTTGGATCCCGTGGTGAAGCTGATTTTGGCAATCGCATACTTTCTGCCATGCGTTACGAGTTTGGTGGCCACCATGAAAAAGGCGGGGAATAAGTAATGACGGAAGCAGAAGTACAAAAAGCAGATCCGGCGCCTCCCTGCGTGATGGTGATTTTCGGTGCCCGGGGTGACCTGGCGAAACGAAAGCTGTTTCCTGCGCTGTATTATCTGGCACGGGATGGTTTGCTGAACGAGCATTTCTCCATTCTCGGTGTGGATCATATCGAAGGCAACAATGAAACCTACCGTGAATACCTTGATGGGACCATGCAGGAATTCCTTGGAGCGGAACTGTCGCCCAATCTGTGGGATTCCCTGAAGTCGGATATTCATTACCTGCAGGGCGATTTTCTACAGGATGAAGCCTTCACCCGTTTGCATGAAAGGCTGGAAGAGATAACCGCAGCAGATGCGATGCGTGCAAATTATCTGTTCTACATGGCCACGCCGCCGCGTTTCTTCCAACAGATAGCCACACGGCTCCACAAAGCGGGATTGGCAACAGAAACGGAAGGCCATTGGCGGCGCCTGGTTGTGGAAAAACCCTTTGGTGAGGATCTGCAGTCTGCCCGGATATTGAATCGGCATTTGCACGAAGCATTCAACGAACCCCAGATCTATCGTATCGATCATTATCTGGGCAAGGAAACGGTGCAGAACATACTGATGTACCGGCTGGCCAACAGTACCGTTGAGCCAATCTGGAATCATCGCTACATCGATCATGTGCAGATCACCGTGGCAGAGACCGTAGGCGTGGAAAATCGTGCCGGTTATTATGAACATTCCGGTGCCTTGCGGGACATGCTGCCCAATCACCTGCTGGCGCTGATGTCGGTGGTTGCCATGGAGCCAGCCAATGCCCTCAATGGGGAGGCGATACGGGATGAGCAGGCCAAGATCCTGAATGCCATTCGCCCGCTGGAGCCGGAAGAGGTGCTGACCAATGCCATACGTGGTCAGTACGCATCAGGTAACACCCCCGTCGGCCATGCCATGCCAGCCTACCGGGACGAACCGGGTGTGGCGAAAGACTCGACTACCGAGACCTATGTGGCGTTAAAGCTGGTTATCGATAGTTGGCGTTGGGCGGGTGTACCCTTTTATCTGCGCACGGGCAAACGTCTGGCCGGGAGATACACCGAGATTGCCGTGCAGTTCAAACATGCGCCGAACATGATGTTCAAGGATTCTCTGGTGAAGCGGGCCAATATCCCACCCAACGTATTGATCCTGCGGATACAACCCAATGAGGGTATTGGCATGTGCTTCAATACCAAAGTCCCCAGCCCGATTCCACAACTCAGTCCCGTGGAGATGGACTTCAGCTATGCGGACTATTTTGGTCAGGCACCCACCACGGGCTATGAAACCCTGATTTACGATTGCATGTGTGGCGATCCGACTCTGTTCAAACGGGCGGATACCATCGAAGCAGGCTGGTCATTGGTGGAGCCGATCATTGATGTCTGGAGCGCCTTGCCGCCACGTCTTTTCCCCAACTATGCGGCAGGCAGTTGGGGGCCGGAAGAAGCGGATGTGCTCATGCACAATGACGGGCGTAGCTGGCGCAAGTGTGCGCACGTAAAAAAATCCCGAGATGGGTAACGACGAGCAAAATACCGAACGCCGCAGGCTGAATGCTCAGCGGGAGGGCAAGGAGAACTGGCGGCTTTGGGGACCTTATCTTGCCGAACGTGCATGGGGAACTGTGCGCGAGGATTACAGTGCGGATGGTGAAGCCTGGGCATATTTTGATCATGAACAGGCGCCTGCCAGAGCCTATCGCTGGAACGAAGACGGTTTGGGCGGGTTGTGCGACGAGCAGCAACGCCTGTGCTTTGCCCTGGCCCTGTGGAACGGGAAAGATCCAGTTCTCAAGGAGCGGGCATTCGGTCTGAGTGGCGATGAGGGAAATCACGGGGAAGATGTAAAGGAGTATTATTTTTACCGGGATGCCACGCCCAGTCACAGTTGGCTGCACTATCTGTACAAATATCCCCAGGCTGAATATCCCTATCAGGCGCTACGGGAGGAGAACCTGCGTCGCGGACGTGATGAACCAAGCTACAGTCTGCTGGATACCGGCGTGTTCGACAGGTCGGGTTACTGGGACGTCGATGTTTTCTATGCCAAGGCAACACCCGAGCGTATTCATATCCGTATTCGTATTACCAATCAGGGCGCAGACTTCGCAACCCTGCATTTGTTGCCGAGTCTCTGGTTTCGCAATACCTGGAGCTGGAACGACGATGTTCCGGAACCGAGCATACACCTTGGAGAAGGGGCAAGAGAATGCTGCTGGAGCCTGGTTGCGAAAGAGAAAACGCTCGGCACTTATTTTCTGTACGGGCGCGATGCGGCTGAATTGTTGTTTACCGAAAATGACACCAACCAGCGCCTGCTGTGGAATGAGGAAAATCAGACGCCCTATGTCAAAGATGCCTTTCATCGTTTGTTGATCGAGGGGGAGATGGAAGCTGTCAATCCTCAGCATCGGGGCAGCAAATCAGCTGCCTGGATGCAGGTTGAGCTGGCAGCAGGAGAAAGCAGGGACATCGACCTGGTTTTATCTTCTGGAATGCTGAAGCGACCGTTCGCGGAGCATGAAAGGGTTCTTGCCGAATGTCTTGAGAATGCCGATCAGTTTTATCAGGATCTTCTGCCGCACGGAACACCCGAAGACCAGAGCATCATGCGCCAGGCGTTTGCAGGCATTATCTGGAACAAGCAGTTCTATCACTTTGATGTGGAGCGATGGTTGCAGGGCGATCAGATCCCACCACCGGTAGAACGCCGCAAAGGGCGCAATCGGGGTTGGCAACATTTGCGTGCCGCAGATGTCATCAGCATGCCTGACAGTTGGGAATACCCCTGGTTTGCAGCCTGGGATCTGGCCTATCATTGCGCGGCGATAGCGCATGTAGATGTGGATTTTGCCAAGGACCAGATCGAACTGGTACTTGGAGAACGTTATCTGCACGCCAATGGTCAGATCCCCGCCTATGAATGGGATCTGTCGGATGTCAATCCGCCCGTACAGGCCATGGGGGCATTAAAGGTGTTTCGTGGTGAGCGCATCCAGCGGGGGGCTGGCGATATCAGTTTTCTGCAGCGTGTCTTTCACAAGCTGTTACTCAACTATGCCTGGTGGATCAATAGAAAGGACAAGGAAGGCTTGAATCTGTTTGAAGGGGGCTTTCTGGGCCTGGACAATATCTCGGTCTACGACCGTTCAGAATCTCTGCCACCAGGCTATAGCCTGCGCCAAGCAGATGCGACAGGCTGGATGGCGATGTTTTCCGTGAATATGACGGTCATGGCGCTGGAAATTGCCACGCAGCATGAGGAATACGAAGATATCGCCATACAGTGTTATCAACAGTTTCTGACACTGGCTGATGCCATTGCAGGCACTGATCTGGGCGGGCTGTCTCTGTGGGACCAGGAGGCAGGCTTCTTCAAGGATGTCATTACCACGCCAGAAGGTGTGGGGCATCATATCGATGTGTATTCCTGGGTTGGCCTGATCCCCTTGTTTGCCTGCGAAGTCATCGATCAACGTCTACTGGAAAAGGTACCCCGTTTCCGCCAGTTGCTCCAAGAGCACCGTGGAGGCATGTTTCGTGGCAAGAGCATCTGTGCCTGTCCGGAATGGGAAAATGGTCGTGGAGAGCATCTGCTGGCGCTGGTGGATGAACGCATGCTGCCGCGGATACTGGAGCGAATTCTCGATGAGACCCAGTTTCTCTCGCCCCACGGGGTGCGCAGTCTCAGTCGGGTACATACCCGGCAGCGTGACCTTGGTTACCTGCCTGGGATTGGTCAGGCACGTATTGACTATGTGCCGGGGGAATCCGATTCCTGGCTTTTCGGCGGCAATTCCAACTGGCGTGGTCCGGTATGGTTGCCAACCAACTATTCACTGATTCAGGCGCTGGAAAAATATGATCGTTACCTGGGGCCAGGATTCACACTTTCTGTTCCCAGCATGAATGATCGGGACCTGAATTTGCGCGAGATAGCCACCTTGCTTGCGCAGCGTCTGGTGCGATTGTATCGTCGTGATGTCAATGGCAGCATTCCAGCCATGCGCAAGGATTGTCCGTGCCAGGACGATCCGAACTGGCAGGGTTTGTATCTTTTTTACGAGTATTTCCACGCAGATAGCGGGCAGGGTCTCGGGGCTGCGCACCAGACAGGCTGGACAGCCTTGCTTGCCAACCTGGTCATGCGTCGTTACCGGCGGGACATCCCGAATTACTGGACGGCATTTTAGGCGTTACCGCTTCATCCAACTTTTATATGGCATCCGCTTCCTGTCGGTAGCTTTCCGCATCACCAAAATCCACGAAATTCTGCATCCGTCGGTATTGACTGGCGAGACGATGTGCATGTTTGGTGGGACACCAGTATGGCTCCGTGCGCGCAATCACTTCCCGCATGTATTCGATCAGGCCATTTCCATAGCCGCAATACATGCAGAATGATTACTCGTTTGTCAGCGTTGCCACAAAATAAAGTTCATTTCCAGAGGTACCTGTACTCCTGGATGATAGGGGACTACGCGCACGGTATAGTCCGATGCCGGACGTTGTGAGGGGATAGTCAATTCATACAGGTAGCCGTTAACGGCACCGGCGAGCGGTTCCACACGGTGAAAAGGATGGCATTCCGGTTTTTCGCCTTCCAGGGGATCAGCGTACAGTTGCACTTGAACGGCGTCCGGGGCAAGATCATCCAGATACAGCTGCACCTCAAAATAGAAAAACCTGTCATCATTGGCAACATTCACATTGCCGAAATGAATCGCCTGCCAGTGTTGCTCCAGATGGCGTTTCCACGCAAGAATGTTATTGACTTCAAAGTCTTCTTCAGTGCAACGTGCCTTCACGGACCTGGCCATGGGCAGGTAGTGTTTTTCAACATATTCTCGCACCATGCGGTTACTGGAATAAGCAGGGGTGAGCTCTGCCATGCTGCTACGCATATGCCTTATCCAGGTCTCCGGAATGCCATGGGAGTTGCGTTGGTAAAAGGCGGGGACAATGTCTTGCTCAAGCTGATCATAAAGACATTGTGCTTCGTGCAGGTCCCAGCCTGGATCAGAATCGTGTTCCTGTCCGTCACCGAGCGCCCAACCTACGTCCGGTTGCCAGGCTTCTGCCCACCAACCATCGAGTTCAGAATAATTCAGTCCACCGTTTACCAGGATTTTCATGCCGCTGGTTCCACAGGCTTCCCAGGGGCGACGAGGGGTGTTGATCCAAAGATCGACGCCTTCCACCAGATGACTGGCCATGAGCAGATCATAATCTGCCAGAAACACCACGTGGCGTTGCAATCGGTAGTCATGGATGAAGTGTATCCATTCGCTGATCATGGCCTGGCCATCCAGATCCAGCGGATGCGCCTTGCCGGCAATGACCAATTGCACCGGTTGATCTGTGCGGGTTAAAAGTCGTGCCAGACGCTGTTTGTCCTGTAACAGGAGATTAGGGCGTTTGTAGGTGGCGAATCGTCGTGCGAAGCCAAAGGTCAATGCATTGGGATCGAGGATGTTTTCCATGTTCTGGGGCAGGGGCTGATACTGGGTTTGTTGTTCGCGTACCCATTCGATGAGCCGTAAGCGATTGCGCGTGCGCATCTCCCACAGGTCGGTGTCAGATACGTTGCGCATGGCCTCACCGATTGTCTGCAAGTCCTCGCGCCAGCGTTCCTTTCCACAGGCTTCTGTCCACAGGCGATCAGATTCCAGTGAGTCCCAACTGGGGACATGCACGCCATTGGTGACATGCTTTACTGGCACTTCCGTTTCTGGCCAACGGGGAAACAGGGGCTGGAAAAGACGGCGACTTACTTCTCCATGCAAACGACTGACGCCGTTGACTGCTCCACTCCCGTGGATGGCCAACCATGCCATGTTGAATGGTTCCCCGGTGGCATTCGTCTGGCTACGTCCCATTGCGAGCAACTCATCCATGGACATACCCACTTCACTGCACCAGTTGTCAAAGTAGCGCATCATCAGTGCTGGCGGGAAGCGATCAAAGCCGGCATCCACGGGCGTATGGGTAGTGAACAGATTGCCGGGACGTGTGGCGATCAATGCGGCTCGGTAATCCACTTTATTCTTTTGCATGTAGATGCGGGCGCGTTCCAGAAGCAAAAAGGCAGCATGCCCTTCGTTCAGATGGCAGACTTCCGGTTCCAGGTTCAACGCTTGCAACAGGCGGTAGCCACCGATCCCCAAGACGATTTCCTGTTGCAGCCGACGCTCGGAACCACCGCCATAGAGTTCGCCGGTAATGCCACGATCCGCCGGGCCGTTCATGGGGTCGTTGCTGTCGAGTAGATAGAGCATGATCCGCCCGACCTGCGCTTTCCAGGCGCGCAGACGCAGGTTTCTGCCGGGCAATTCCACGATAATGCGCAGCCATTCCCCGTCTTTTGAGCGTACCGGCACTACGGGTATCTGGGTGGGATCATTGAATGGATAAAAGGCAAGCTGATTGCCATCCCTATCCAGGGCCTGGCGGAAATAGCCCTGCTGATACAACAGCCCCACGGCATGTAGTGGGACTCCAAGTTCACTGCAGGTCTTCAAATGGTCGCCGGCCAGGACGCCCAGCCCGCCCGAATAGAGGGGCAGGGCTTCGCTGATGCCATATTCCATGCAGAAATAGGCCGTTGGCCCGGCTTCACTATCCGGGTATTTTCGGGAAAACCAGGTGCCGGCCTGTAGCGTGTTGTTCTGTTCGTCCCTAAGATCCTGTATCAGTTGCCGAAATATTGGGTCACTGGCCAGTTTCTTCAGGCGCTGCTGACTGACTGTCTGCAGAATCAACCAGGGATTACGGGTATGGCGCCACAGTGCAGCATCCACGCGCCGCCAGAGCGTATCTGCCACGTGGTTCCAGGACCAGCGCAGATCCAGTGCCAGCAGCCTGAGGTCGTCCAGCTCGGGGGGGAGGTCCGGACGTAGTTCGTAGGGATTGGGATTCATCGCTCAGTTTTCCATAGTCGGGTTGGCGGGCCATTTCCAGTCGCGTATTTCCGGCAGGTCCTCCCCATGGCGGGTGATGTACTCCTGGTGTTCCACCAGTCGGTCGTTCATGGCCTGGTGAATATGACCGGCACGATCCCTGAGTTTCGGTACACGATTGGCCACGTCCATGACCAGATGAAAACGATCCAGATCGTTGCGTACGACCATATCGAACGGCGTGGTGGTTGTCCCTTCTTCCTTGTAACCGCGAACGTGCAGGTGATCATGGAAGCTGCGCCGGTAGGTCAGGCGATGGATCAGCCAGGGATAGCCGTGAAATGCAAAGATGACAGGAGTATCGGTGCCAAACAAGGCATCGAAGTTGCTGTCTGACAGACCGTGGGGATGTTCCTCCCGAGGTTGCAGGGTCATGAGGTCCACGATGTTGATCACCCGGATCTGTAACTCGGGTGCATATTGATGCAGCAGATCCACTGCGGCGAGGGTTTCGATCGTGGGGACATCGCCACAGCAGACCATGATGACATCCGGCTTGCCTTTCTGATCATTGCTGGCCCATTCCCAGATACCAATGCCTGTACTGCAGTGCTTGATGGCAGCGTCCATGTCCAGCCATTGGGGTTCCGGTTGCTTGCCTGCAACGATCACATTCACAAGATTGCGGGAGTTCAGGCATTCGTGAGTGACGCAAAGCAGGCTGTTTGCGTCTGGCGGTAGATAGACCCGGACAATATCTGCCTTCTTGTTTATCACATGATCGATAAAACCGGGGTCCTGGTGAGAAAAGCCGTTGTGATCCTGGCGCCAGACATGAGAAGTCAGGAGAATGTTCAGGGAAGCGATATCCGCACGCCATGGGATTTCGTTGCAGACCTTCAGCCATTTGGCGTGCTGGTTGAACATGGAGTCCACGATGTGGATGAAGGCTTCGTAGCAGGAGAACAGGCCATGACGGCCGGTGAGAAGATAGCCTTCCAGCCAGCCCTGACAGGTGTGTTCGGAAAGAATCTCCATCACCCGCCCGTCTGGCGCCAGATGGTCATCATAGTCATAGGTGTCCGCCATCCATACACGATTGGTCACGTCGAATAGTGCCGAGAGACGATTGGATGCGGTTTCATCCGGACCCATGACGCGAAAATTGGCGGCTTTCATATTGAGCCGCATGACGTCACGCAGATATTCACCCATTTTGCGTGTAGCTTCACCCAGTGCTGCGCCTGGCTGATCTACAGCGACCGCGTATTGTTCGTAGTCAGGAAGATGCAGGGGTTTGAGCAGCAGTCCGCCATTGGCGTGAGGATTTGCACCCATGCGTCGCGTGCCTTCAGGTGCCAGCGCGGCAATTTCCTGCCTCAGCCAACCCCTTTCATCGAATAGTTCTTCCGGACGGTAGCTTCGCATCCAATCTTCCAGAATCTTCATGTGTTCAGGTGTGGTGACGTCCGGGATAGGAACCTGATGGGAGCGCCAGAAGCCTTCGACCTTCAATCCATCCACTTCCTTCGGCCCAGTCCACCCCTTGGGTGTACGCAGGACGATCATGGGCCAGCGTGGCAGATGCCGGCCACCTTCAATCCGTGCCTTGTTCTGAATATCCTTTATCTCGTTGATGATCTCATCCAGGGTTGCAGCCAGTTGCTGATGTACAGCAACCGGATCATGGCCTTCGACCACATAAGGGTGATAGCCATAGCCCTGGAACAGCTTTACCAACTCATCTGCTTCGATGCGTGCCAATACCGTCGGGTTGGCAATCTTGTAACCGTTGAGATGAAGAACAGGCAGGACAGCGCCATCCCTTGCAGGATTGATAAACTTGTTACCGTGCCAGGCGGTAGCCAGCGGACCGGTCTCGGCCTCACCATCGCCGACCACACACACGGCCAGCAGGTCAGGATTGTCAAATACGGCGCCAAATGCATGTGACAGCGAATAACCCAACTCACCGCCTTCGTTGATTGAGCCCGGGGTTTCCGGTGCGCAGTGGCTGGGAACTCCCCCCGGGAATGAAAACTGTTTGAACAGGCGTTTCATGCCTTCCTTATCCTGAGAGATGTCTGGGTAGAGCTCGCTATAGCTGCCTTCCATCCAGGTACTGGCCACCAGTGCAGGCCCACCATGGCCAGGGCCGGTAACGAAGATGGCATTCAGGTCTTCGCGCTTTATAATCCGGTTGATATGCGCATAGAGAAGATTCAACCCGGGCGTAGTGCCCCAGTGTCCCAGGCGGCGCGGCTTGATATGCGCCGGCTTGAGGCGCTCTTCCAGCAGGGGATTGTCCATAAGAAATATTTGACCGGCCGCAAGGTAATTGGCGGCACGCCACCAGGCGTGGATCATCTCAAGTTCCAGGGAGGACAGGGGGAGCGTATCGGCGTGTGTTTCCATGGGTGGTTTCCTATTGATGTTTGCCGGTTGCTGTTTCCGGTAACAGTTCGATATCAAAATGGTTGGCCAGAGAGAAAAGTGCCGGAAGGGTGATGACGGACCCTGGCAAGAGTCCAATCACAGCAATGCCCAGGAATTCGAGCAACTTGACGAGGGCACGGTTTGCCGTCTGTATTTCCTGTTCCGAGAGTTCCTCTCCCGCTGTCAGTTGCATGTAGGTTTCAGAAATGATTTTCGCATTATTGCTGCTTTCCTTCAGCGCGTCCCGCAGCAGTAACAGCAGATCGTTGAGTCGATGGTGTCCTTCCTCAACAGAATATTTGCCCCGCCAGTGTTCTTCCAGTTGTTCCAGCAGATGACGAGCGTTGATAGTGTGGAGGATTGAATTCATGACTAATTCAGAGGTTCCCTAAGCCTGTTCCAATGCCTCAAGTAACTTTTGGTAAGACACCTGAAATTTCCTTACGCCTTCCTGTTCCAGTTGGGCTGCCATTTCCTCAAAATCAATACCATGACCCTCCAGAGAAGCCATAACTGCATGTGCTTCATCCAATGCTGTTTCTATGCGTATTTCAGGATGGCCATGGTCGAGGTAAGCTTCCAGAGTGGTCGGCGGCAGGGTATTGACTGTGTGTTTGGCAACCAGTTCTTCGACATATTTGATGTCGGAATAGGCGGGATTCTTCGTCGATGTACTGGCCCATAACAGTCGCTGTGATTGTGCGCCATGCCGGGCCAGCTGTTGCCATTGAGTGCCTTGCTGAAGCTTCCTGAAAATCTGGTAGGCCAGTTTTGCCGTGGCTACAGCGACTTTGCCTAGTGCGGTGCTATTCTTGTCTGCGAGTAGTTGGTCGGCAAGGGTGTCGATACGACTGACAAAAAAACTGGCCACCGATGCTACATGGTCAATTGCTTTGTTGTTTTGCAAGCGTTGCAATAAACCCTCCTGCCAGGCCGCAGCAACCTCTTCATAGCGTTGTGGACTGAAGATCAGTGTTGCATTTACATTGATTCCCAAGGTGGTCAACTCTTGAATGGCAACCAGTCCGGGATGCGTGGCGGGTACCTTGATCATTGTGTTTGTCCTGTCGATGGCTGCCCACAGGCGTAGCGCTTCGTTCACTGTGTCTTGAGCATCGTAGGCCAGTTCCGGTGATACTTCGAGACTGACATAGCCTTCGCGTTTTCCAGAAGACTGGTAAAGTGGCATCAACTGATCGGCTGCCATTCGGATGTCTTCCAGCACCAGGTGTTCATAGAGCGTTTCTGTAGTGCGACAGTTTCTTCGAAGCGCGGCAATTGCATTGGTATAGTCATCGTGGCTCAATATCGCCTTGGCAAAGATGGACGGGTTTGAAGTCACGCCGCAAATGCCATCGTTCGCCATCAGATTCCGCAATTTGCCGTCCACAAGCATGCCGCGTTGAATGTAATCCAGCCAGGGACTTTGGCCCAGGGATTTCAGCTGTAGTAAAGGGTTCATTTTTTTGTGCTCCGACTGGTGTTGCTTTCATCAATGCAGCTTCCAGTAAGCTTGATGGTGTTTGAACAGCTTGAGAAGCAGGTGAGCTTCATTGCCAACAGCATCTTGCAATTGGCAACGAGCTCCTGGGAGGGTAAAGACAGAATAATGCAGAAACACTTCCCGAGAATTTTAGTGTAGCTATCTGACTGTTCAGATGTGAGGCAGGAATTCATGACTAATTCTAGAGTTACCTATATACCCAGGGTGGAACGAGTAGTGCCTATCTGCAGCCAGAATACACTGTCGAACAGAAACCATTCCACGAAGACAAAGCCGACTATGGCCAGTATCACCATTATGACTGAGCCCAACAAGGCGCTGGCAAAATCTCTGACCTCGAAGCCCGGAACCAGTTCTGCTGTAAGCTGAATCATGAAGGCGTTGATCAGCAATGCGAACAGGCCAAACGAAAAAACCGTCAGAGGCCAGGTCAACACCAGCAACAAGGGGCGAATAAACGCATTCATGATTCCCAGTATCAATGCAGCCAGTAAAAGGCTGCCTGTAGATTGCGCTTTTATCCCAGGGACAATGGCGCACACCAACAGCAAGCCGATGGCGGTCAGTGCCCAGATTACAATGATTCCAAAAAGCATACTTTCTCGTTCAGTGTACGACAAGATTCAATTTTGCTGGCAGTGCCTGAAGTGTGTCTTTTCCTTATTCATTCAAATAGGCCAAGATGGGTAACGCTT
>CAZFXI010000004.1:26349-30660 GCA_964522855.1 uncultured Sedimenticola sp. | reverse complement strand
GCCTGAAGTGTGTCTTTTCCTTATTCATTCAAATAGGCCAAGATGGGTAACGCTTGGATGACATAAAAATACTACAAGATTTGAATCTTGCTTGCAGTCATCCAGGTGACAGACTGGGTTCTTTCCAGGTTACCCAGAGATCCCTCGTTTTTATTGTTAATGGACTATCAGTGTCTTCTGTTCGGGAAGTTGTTGAGCAGCATCCACAAAGATATTCTGGATGTGCAGATAACCAGGTTCAACCAGTAACCGCCCGCAGAGCAGTTGTTATCGAACGCAGGGTAACACCAACTGCTTTTGCAGGGTTCTTCTGCTATAGGGAATGCAAAAGCGGCCGAGCAACAACTGCTACTGCAGAAGCTACCACAAACAGCAGCAGAATGGCGGCCTCTATACCCATGCTTTCTACTAAGAGGCCAGGCCAGGCAACAGCTTTGTCAAACCTGTGGCGATCATCTGTATAGCGATGGCGGAAAGAAGTAGACCCATGATGCGAGTGGATATATTCAGGCCGGTGACTCCCAACCGATCACCGATGGGTGTAGCCAGACGCAAAGTGAGCAAGATAGTAGCCGCTACCAGAACAATCGATGCGCTGAGGACCAGTCGACCAGTTATTTCGCTTACCTGATGTGCCTCAATAATTACCAGACTGATGGCGCCAGGTCCAGCCAACAAGGGCATTGCCAGCGGTACTACTGCGATATCATCCTTGTTTTCGGCTTCATCGGCTTCTTCTGCCGTTTGTCGGCTGGAACTGCGTTTGGCGTGCATCATGGCAATAGCCATGAGCAGAATCAGCAGACCACCGCCAGTGCGGAAGGCTGGAATGCCGATGCCAAAAAACGAGAGGATCATGTCGCCAGCCCAAAGGACGATAAGCAGAATGATGGCTACGGAAAAGGCTGTGCGGTTTGCAACCTGCCGTCGCTCGGCGGGGTTGCGATCATCACACAGGCTGAGAAAGATCGGTACACCACCCAGGGGGTTGACGATGGCCAATATGCCAACAAAGGCTTTGGCATACATGGAATACTCGAAGCCTAGTGAAGAAAAATCAAATATATTCATAGAATTAGGGCTGTAAGTTTGTGCAATTCAGGGTTAGTGCAAAGAAATCCATTTAGATGTAAGGGCACTGTCATCCAGATGGCAGGCTGATCATATTCAGTTCCAGTAACGTATTGATAAACCATAAATATTAGTAGCATCCATCAAGAGCACTTTATGTCCTCTATGTGAACTGGGGTTCAATAGCTATGTTACTGGAAACAGACGATAGTCTTTTCTTTACTATATGCCCAGAGTGGAGTTCGCCGATCTGCGATTCGCTCATGCCTTATTTTCCCCTGCAGATTATTGCATTCTGCAAGAGAAAATCCCTGATTGTCATTGTTGATATGCTGCGCCCTATATTGCAAGTGCGCCACCTTTGATCTTGCGATAGAAACGCAATACAGCCATTTTTATTGCATCATTGAAGACAAACCATGCCAATGAATAGACCCACATCCCCAATGCCCATTCCCAGCCAATGGGGGTCATCAGGCCGAAACCGTAGACAGCGATGATGGTGCCAATGACTCGGCTCGAGAAGGTGGCAATAAACAATATCCAGGAGGGATAGGGGCGCTTGAAGAACCAGTCATCGATGCGTGTGTTGTAAATGGTGCCGTGGCCGGCGATGATCAGCTTTGCGAAGAATGCCGACTGAACGAAGTCCAATGGCAGCTTCATATAGACAATCAATATCCAGAAGAGCAGAAAGGAGGACAGAACCCCCGCAATACCCAACCAACTGGCCATGACCAGCACTTGGTGCATGTCCCAGCGTACCGGTTTTTCCCGTACCTTTGTATTATCATAAGCAATGGTAAGAATAGGGATGTCATTTAACAGCGCAAGCACAATGATCATCAATGCGGTGACCGGATAGAATTGGAATATGCCGATAGCCAGACTCATGAAAACAATGATGCGAATAGTTTCTGCTATACGAAAGATGGTATAGCTTTGCATCCGCTCGAAGGTGATGCGTGCCTGCTTGATGGCGTCGACAATGACCCGCAAGCCGGAAGCCATGAGTACGATATCAGCTGCCTTGCAGGGTTCGTAGGTCGTGCCATTGACCGAGATACCAATGTCAGACGTGTTTTCAGCATTGTCATGGGTTGTCAATTTAACTTCATGACCCGCTTTTTTCAGTTCATCGACGATAGCCTCCAGGCCAGGTTCTACCAGCACGATATCTGCAGCCGCCCTGGCGGCATCCGTGGCGCCACTGACGGCAATGCCCACATCTGCCTTTTTCAGGGCGGGAGCATCGTTGACTCCATCGCCCGTCATGCCCACGATGTGCCCGGCTTTCTGCAGCTTCTCCACGATGAAATACTTGTCTTCGGGATAAACCTGGGCAAAGCCATTCGCGGCCTCGATCTGGGCCACGATCTCTGATTCGTGTTTCTTGATGGTGCCTTTTGGAAGCACCTTGGTCGTCAGTTCCTTGCGTACCTGATCCACGATGTGCTGGACTGTTCGATCCAGTTTTTCACTGGAGATGTCGGTTTTAATGTTTTTTAATATCGCCCTGGAGATAACGCTTGCCAGCAGCACAAACTCTTCAGTATTTTCTCCCTGCAGTTCGCGCACATCCTCGATATTGTCGCCAATATCCAGCAGCTTGGCGATATAGCGGGCGACAGCCAGGTTGTCCCCTGTCACCATTTTTGTCTCCACTCCTTTCTCTCTGGCTTCTGCTATGGTGGTTTTGGAGTCTTCACGGGGAGGATCGAACAGCGGTATCAGGCCGATGAAGGTATATTCGTCTTCACCTCCCTGTTTGACGGCCACGCCCAGGGTGCGGAAACCACGTTCGGCGAAGATATCGACCTGCTCGTAGGCAGCCTGCTTGTTGAAATCATGGTTGTGACAGAGTTCGATAATGACTTGCGGTGCGCCCTTGGTGGCAACCAGTTCTTCGCCATCCTTGCCGGACAGTATCGCTTCTGTACGCTTGCTGACAGGATCGAAGGGTGTGAATTTCTTTAATTCAAAAGTATCCAGCCTGGCCTGCAATCCACGTTTGTTCACCACACTGAAAATGGGCTGTTCGATTGGATCCTTGTTTTCTGCACGGCTGGCCAGGGCTGCATACAGGAACAGATCATCTTCGGTGAAATCACCAGCGACATAGGAAGGTGCGACGCTCATCCTGTTTTGCGTCAATGTGCCAGTCTTGTCAGAGCAAAGGACATCCATTCCGGCCAGTTCTTCGATAGCATCCAGGCGGCTGACAATCGCTTGCTTTTTCGCCAGGGCAACGGCACCGATGGCCATGGTAACGGTCAATACTGCGGGCATCGCCACGGGGATGGCCGAGATCGTCAATACCAGGGAAAATATCAGCAGTTCGGTCAGCGATTCTCCCCGTTGTATGCCCAGGTAAACGATGATGGCGATCATTACCAGGGTCAGCAGTATCAGGAAGTTACCTACCTTGATGACCATGCGCTTGAAGTGGCTGCGACTTTCCAATTCTGCCTTGGCAACCAGGCCAACGGTTTTGCCAAAATAGGTATTCAGGCCGGTACCGGTGACGATGGCAAGCATTTCTCCCTGTTTGACTACCGTATTGGCATACGCTGCTTCACCGGGTTTCTTGTTGACAGGCAAGGATTCCCCGGTCAACGCGGACTGATCAATCTGTACAAAATCGCCGCCACTAAGCAGCTTGATGTCTGCGGGAATGACATCGCCTATCTTTACCTTGACGATATCGCCCGGCACCAGTTCGGCAGCGGGCAGTTCCTGCCACTTCCCGTCCCGTTTTACCAGCGATTGCAGGGCAAGTTTCTGTTTCAGGACGGCAATGGCATTCAGTGCTTTGGATTCCTGATAGAAATCCACAAAGGCGTTTACCAACAGCATCACCATGATGATGATGAAATCCTCCCAGCGCTGTGCTGAGGCAGAGAGAATCGCAGCGATTTCGATCATCCAGGGAATGGGACCCCAGAATCTGCGTCCCAGTCGCTTCAGCCAGCTGGCTTCTTTGGTTTCTATGCGATTGAACCCGAATTGCTGTCGGCGTTTGCTGGCTTCTTCACTGCTGAGCCCGGTTTCCGGGCTGGTTTGCAGGAGCAAAGGATCGATATCTGGCATCGTGAAATATCCTGCTTTTTTATTTGAAAAGGGATGAAAACCGGCTTTTCCGGGGTTGTATGAGAATATGAGTGGTTACACGGCAGTATATGTAGGAGGGAAGCGGGACGCTGTCATTTAGGTGACAGGGAAAACAATGAGAGAGAAAAA
>CAZFXI010000004.1:0-26249 GCA_964522855.1 uncultured Sedimenticola sp. | reverse complement strand
AGCTAATTATCTAGCCTTTCTTGTAGGGTTTCTGCTACCTGTCGGAGTTTTTCGAGATCATCGATGATCAAATGGCGGTTTTGGGTATGCAGAATGCCTTCTTTCTTCATCGCCTGAAGATGACGGTTTATCACTTGCCGGGCTGATCCTACCATGTGCGCCAGCATTTCATTCGAAAGGTCGTGCAGGAGCGTGACCTCTACACCATTGTTTTCATCGCTTCCGACCGTGTCTGCTGCGGCATATCTGAGTACCAGCCGGGCAAGACGGGTGTGTGTGTCATACAGGCCAAGATCTGTTACCAGCGCTTCGCGATCCCGAATCCGCTGGCCAAGATACGGCATGAAGTTTTCATTGAACTCCGGGTGCTCCCTTATCCAGTTGCGCACCTCGCCGATGGGTGCAGAAAGCAGTTTGAGTTCATCCAGGGCGCGGGGGGAGATATCATGGTGCTGACCGTCCAGTAGCGTCAGTACATCATACATGTCGCCTTCGCTGAGAATGGAAAGGGTGATCTGCTTGCCGGTGGCCGGATTCATCTGGGTCAGTTCCATCCGCCCTTCGAGCACCAGATAAAAGCGCCGCAGCGACATGCGACTGTCGTGTATTGAGCCCTTGTTCCAGGATTCAAAACGGAAACAGGCCAGCATTTCATCGAGTGTCTCCAATGTCAGTCCACGAAACAACCCGCTTTGTGACAACCGCTGGCGGTAAGTTTGGTAAAGTGGAAAGTTGTTTTTCATCAGAACCGATCAGACGGGCTAGTTTTCCGCGCCATGAAATGAACCAAGAGTATAGCCTGACAGTCGTGCAGGTGCATGGAAATTGTGTTGGGAGCCATGGGGGGCGCCGAAGGCAGTATCCGGTTGTTGTTTGATCTGGCTCAGTTGGAAAGAGTGAGGGAAAGGTGGGATTTGTGTGTCTGATTTCAGAGAGCCTGAAAAATGGTCTTTCCGGCGTACGATTCCGGGGAGGGAGAAAGTAGGGTGAAGCGGGAAGCGCCAGCCGAGGCTGGAATCCATAAGCGCTTGAAAGCTACAGAAATCGGTCTGCGCAGGTGTGACGAAAACAGAATATTCGAGATGCCCTTCAATAAATATAGCTTCCAGGCTCTATAATAGTGTATGACTTCTGATATTCAGGCCAGGCTGGAGCGGCGCATCGGGGTAGTGCATGCCCGGCAGCGTCTGGGAATGGAGCAGGAGTCTGCACCGCGGGTATTTGGAAAAGGCCTCAATTTCTTCCATCCGGAAAACTGGTATTCGAGCCATTCGCTGTTGCGCAGTTTTCTGAAGCTGGCTGGCGTGTATTGGCGCGGCAGGCGAAATGCGCTGCAATTCTCGGTACAGCAGAACCGGCTGCAATTGAACCACCTGCCTCCGGCTTTCGAAGGGTTTAGCATCCTGCATTTGAGCGACCTGCATACGGATATGTATCCGCTGGCTTGTGAAAAACTTGCGGAAATAATCCCGGGTCTGGAGTATGACCTGTGCGTACTCACCGGTGACTACCGGGCGGGGACCTTCGGTGATATCGAGCGATCCATGGCCGGGATGCGCACTGTCTGTGCGGCATTGAAGCGACCTGTTTATGCGGTCCTGGGAAATCACGATTCCATTCGCATGGTCCCGGAACTGGAGGATATGGGCGTCAATGTACTGCTGAACGAATCAACTTTGCTGGAAAGAGAGGGCGGTGCAATCTTTCTGGCGGGCATCGATGATGCCCATTACTATCGGGTAGACAATATTGAAAAGGCGGCCAGCAGTATCCCCGGGGAAGCGGTGTCACTATTGCTCTCACATACGCCCGAGATTTACCGCCAGGCAGCTCATGCCGGTTTTGATGCGTTGTTGTGTGGACATACCCATGGTGGCCAGATCTGTCTTCCGGGTGGTTACCCCATTACCATTGATTCCAATTGCCCACGTTATATGGCTGCCGGATCCTGGCGTTATCGCGATATGCAGGGATACACCACGAGAGGCGCAGGCACATCGATTGTCGAAGTGCGCTATAACTGTCCTCCCGAGATCACCCTGCATCGGTTGAGTCGGACTCAATAAGGATGCTTTCTGATCCCCATCCAGTAGGGTAATCACGACAGCGCCAGAATCGGTGCGCCATTGGCGATCAGGAGCAGGAACAGGAGTTTGATCTCGATCATTTTCAGCTCGTGGGGCGCATCGTCTGGCTGTCGGCTATGTTTTCATCTGGTTTTCCACTTCAAGCACATGGCGTGTGGTGCTTAGCAATGTATCAGGATTCAGGCTCATGGAGTCGATACCGATCCTTACCAGGAATTCTGCCATTTCCGGGTAATCTGATGGCGCCTGACCGCAAAGGCCGGAATGACGGTGGTTGCGGCGGGCACCTTCCACTGCCATGCGGATCATGGTTTTTACGCCTTCGTCCCGCTCGTCGAAATCGAAGGAGACGATTTCCGAGTCACGATCAACACCCAGGGTGAGTTGTGTCAGATCATTGGAGCCGATGGAGAAGCCATCGAACAGCTCAGAAAATTGGTCGATCAGGATGACATTGTTGGGGATCTCGCACATCACATAGATCTCCAGCCCATCCTTGCCTCGTTCCAGCCCGTTGTCTGCCATGGCTGTGAGCACCTTTTCGCCTTCCCTGACTGTCCGACAGAAAGGGATCATGAGCTTGACGTTCTTCAGTCCCATGACTTCACGCACCCGTTTCATGGCGGCACATTCCAGAGCAAAGCCTTCGCTGTAGGCGGGATGAGTGTATCGTGATGCGCCCCGAAAGCCGATCATGGGATTGGCTTCTGTTGGTTCGAAGTAGTGCCCGCCGAGGAGGGAGGCGTATTCATTGGTCTTGAAATCCGACATGCGCACGATCACCGGCTTGGGATAGAAGGCGGCAGCAATGGTACCCACACCTTCTGACAGCCGCTTGATGAAGTATTCACTTCCCTTATCATAACCCCGGATCAGGGTCTCGAGTGCATGCCGTTCTGCTTCGTCATCGATCCGTTCAGGGTGCAACAAAGCCATGGGGTGAGCCTTGATGTACTCGTTGATGATGAACTCCAGACGCGCCAGCCCCACGCCATCATTCGGCAGAGCGCGGGTGGTGAAAGCCAGATCGGGATTGCCCAGGTTGAGCATGATCCGGGTTTTCGGTCGAGGGAGTCCGGACAGATCCGTACGTTCGATGCTGAAGGGGATTTTCCCCTTGTACACCCTGCCTTCGTCGCCTCCGGCGCAGGAGACGGTCACCATTTGACCAGTTTCTACACGTTCAGTCGCGGTATCGCAGCCAACCACAGCGGGTATGCCCAGTTCGCGGGAGATGATGGCGGCATGACAGGTACGACCGCCCCGGTTGGTGACGATGGCAGCGGCAATTTTCATTACCGGTTCCCAGTCGGGCGTGGTGGTATCGGCAACCAGTACTTCGCCAGCCTGGAATTCATGCAGATGCGCAACGTCGGGAATGTAGCGGGCAATACCCTGGCCGATTCGGGTTCCCACCGCATAACCCCGGGCCAGAATCTCGCCATCGCCATCCAGATGGTACTGTTCGAGGATGTTCCCCCGCTGCTGCGAGGCCACGGTTTCCGGTCTGGCTTGTACGATGTACAGCTTGCTGTCATTTCCGTCCTTGGCCCACTCGATATCCATGGGCTTGGTATGACCTGCCTGCGCGCTGTAATGCTGTTCGATGGTCAGTGCATATTCCGCCAACTTCAAAACCTCATCGTCACCGATGCAGTAGTGGCTGCGTTCGGCATCGCCCACCCGTTCGTTGCGAGTGGTGGATTTGGTGTGCCCGGTGGCATACACCATCCTGAGTTTCTTGCTTCCCAGATGCCGCCGGATAACCGCCCGATAGCCCTCATTGAATGTGGGCTTGTGGATATAGAATTCATCCGGTTCCACATTGCCTTGCACGACGTTTTCTCCCAGCCCGTAAGCGCCGGTGATAAAGACCACATCCTCGAATCCGGTTTCTGTGTCCAGTGAAAACATCACACCACTGGCGGCTAGGTCGGAACGCACCATTTTCATGATGCCGATGGATAATGCGACCTTGAAATGGTCGAAACCCTGGTCCACACGATAGTGTATGGCACGATCGGTAAACAGGCTGGCGAAGCAGCGGCGGCAGGCATCCAGCAGGGAAGCATCGCCGCTGATATTCAGGTAGGTGTCCTGCTGGCCGGCAAACGAAGCCCCGGGAAGATCTTCTGCTGTTGCCGAAGAGCGCACCGCCAGGGTCAGAGTGTCGCCGTATTGATCAATCAGCCCGGCATAGGCCTCCAGTATGTCTTTCTGCAGGTCTTCCGGAAGACCTGCCGCATAGACAATTTCCCGTGCCTGGGCACCACGCCTTGCCAAGTCGTCGACATCGTCCGGATCGAGATCGTCCAGCACCGCATGCAGTTTGTCCCAGGCTCCAGCCTCATCCAGCATGTAACGGTAAGCCTGCGCAGTTACAGCAAAGCCATTGGGAATCAATATGCCCTTGGGGGTGAGTTGCTGATACATTTCTCCCAGAGAGGCGTTTTTACCCCCGACCAAGGGGACATCGTTCATCCCCAGTTCCTTGAACCAGCGAATCAGTTTGGGGTGTTCAATCATGGTCATTTTCCATCGCAGGTTCGTATTTTCCCTGGCGAGCCAGACTGTTGAGCCGAGCGCGTTTCAGCAGGGCCTTTTGTGCTTTTTCCCTGTTCTCCGGCTTTCCCATCCACGCGTGGAGGGCCGGTTGTTGCAATGCCCTGCCATAGGAGATGCTCAGTTGCCAGGGCGCGTTGCCTCGCAACCGGTTGATGGCGTCCAGATTCGCCGTGGCCTCTTCCGGACCCTGACCGCCGGAAAGAAAGTTGATGCTGGGTACGGCTGCTGGCACGGTGCGCTTCAGAACGGTGAGGGTGGCTTCTGCGACTTCCTGTGGTTCTGCCCGGCGGCATTCCTTTCCGGGAAGCACCATATTGGGCTTGAGGATCATGTACTCCAGGTTCACAGCATGCAGATGCAGCGCATGAAAAACGGAATGCAGCACATGTTCGGTTACCGCTGCACAGCGATCGATATCATGATCGCCATCCATCAGTACCTCGGGTTCGACGATAGGCACAATTCCGTTTTCCTGGCACACGGCAGCGTAGCGGGCCAGCATTTCCGCGTTGGCATATCTTCCCATGTGTGTAGGATTGTGGTGGGAGATGGGATATACCTCGCGCCATTTGGCAAAACGAGCGCCTTGCTTTTTGTATCCTTCCAGGCGGTCTGCAAGACCATCCAGACCATAGGTGATCAGGTCGCCGGGGGCACCAGGTAACGGTCCTTTGCCTTTGTCCACTTTCACGCCCGGTACGATCTTCTGCGCCCAGGCTACCGCGGGCAGTGGCTTTTTTTCATCGTCCATCTGTCCTAAGGTCTCTTCAAACAGGATGACGCCGCTGATGTATTCACCCAGGCCGGGTGCTGTCAGCAGGAGAGAGCGATAGGCGCGGCGGTTCTCTTCCGTGGCTTCGACATCGATGGCAGCAAAACGTTTGGTGATGGTGGGTAGGCTTTCGTCTGCAGCAAGGATGCCGCGGTGCTCATCCACCATGTCGGTGATGGTTTGCTGCAATTCTTTTTCAATGCTCATGTTGTTCTCCTCAGTGTCAATGTCAGTGGGTTAATGCTTGGGGCTCAGGCTCGAAACCGAATGGCTTGGCATTTTCCTCCGCCAGTTCCTTGCCGCCCCGGCACATGCCGTAGGTGACTGGATCCTGTGATTCCCTGATCTGCGTCGCGAAAAGAGAGTTTCATATTGTTGTTCCTCATTGGCTTGTCAACCACGGGTGAAAAATCTGTTGCTGCGAGAATGGCCCTGTATTCAATCAGATCGTGCTCCCGCACTATGGCAATCGAAAGAGTGGATATTTGAAACTCCAATTTAACAAATATAGTGCAGTTGACAATTATCGGCTGTCACCGGAGTGACAGAATGGCGTACCCGGCCATTTCTCTGTATTGACCGTCGGTGTAGCAACGGGTTTCCTTGGTTGGCATTCTGGCGTGACGGTATGCGCTGAAAAATGAAAAAGACATATTGATGCGCTACATCAATAAAGACATGTAGGTTATTGTTGTAAAATAATAATAAATTATTTTTCCTGATTTCTAGGCAGGCCTGAATCCGGCGCTATCCATGGTGACTGGAAAAAGATTGATTAGAGATGACCAGGAATCATCCACCGTCTGGATATGTATTTTGTCACTTAAGTGACAGACACTTATCCCCTTCTGGTTAATGCTGGCGTTGTTGAGGTTCAAACAGGGAAAAACAGCCCTGGATAAAGCAATATCAGGAGATAAGACATATGTTTCAATTTATTCCAGTTGCAGAGGAAAATATCTTTGCCGTCAAGGCATCGGGAAAATTGACTGATGAGGATTACCAGCAGTTTCTGCCTCAGCTGACGACACTGATTCACAAATATGGCCCCATTTCACTGATGGTGGAACTGGAGGATTTCAAGGGTTGGGAGCCAAAGGCCGCATGGGATGACTTCAGGTTTGGCAAGGAACATGATAAGGATTTCATCCGAATCGCTATCGTAGGGCGGAAATCCTGGCATAGATGGATGGTGGCACTTGGCGATGCATTTACACAGACAAAGATTCGTTTCTTCTTCCGGGATGATCTGCAGGAAGCCTGGGACTGGTTGCGGGAAGGAAATCAGAAGGGTACAGATGTGGCAGCAGCGGAATCTTCCGAAGCGCTTCCACAGAAGCTTCAGCCATATACACATATCTTGGTGGCGCTTGATTTTTCTTCCCATTCCAATCGGGCGCTGGCGCGGGCATTGGAAATGGCTCGTCATTACAACGCCAAACTATCGTTGATCCATACGGTGGAGAACATATCCTACCCGAGCATGGATTATGATCCCCTGATGGTCGATCCGGCGGAGTTCATGGCGATCGATCAGCAGGTCTTCGACAACGCTACGGCCAGGATGGAAAAGCTGGCAGCTAGTCTGGATTATCCAGATGTGCAGCAGCAAGTATTATGGGGGCCAGCTAAATCGACCATACTTTCTTTCGCAGAGGCACAAGACATAGATTTGATTGTAACTGGATCTCATGGCAGACACGGTATTGCCCGATTGCTGGGTTCAACCGCGACTGCGATTGCAAATTCTGCGGGCTGTGATGTGCTCGTTGTTAAGCTCCGAGACGAGTAGCAACTGAAAACAACCGGCATATCCAGTAGCTGTGAAGCGGTGTTTATGCTGCTGATGATTCAATTCCTTGAGGAGGCGGAGACAACAAAAAGATCGGAGTTGGATATACAACCTACAAAAAGCGAGTGCCGGCCTTCAATTTGCGTTGGCATTGTCTCAAAAGACTGTTTTCAGTAGTGGAGTAATATGTACAAATCAGACAAACCCATCGGTTTCTGGTCTGCAGTCTCAATGGGGATCGGCGCGATGGTTGGTGCCGGGATTTTTGCCTTGCTGGGTGAAGCCAGCGCCATTTCCGGCAGTGCCGTCTATATCTCTTTTATTGTTGGTGGGGTGATTGCCTTGTTCAGCGGTTATTCCCTGGGAAAGCTTGGGGTGCGTTATCCTTCCGCAGGTGGCATTGTCGAATATCTTGCGCAGGCCTATGGCATAGGTTTCTTTACTGGTTCTATGAGTATCATGCTGTATTTTGCAGCAGTAGTATCTCTGAGTTTGATCGCCAAGGCATTTGGAAACTATGCATTCACTTTTTTACCAGTCGGCAGCTCGCCATTGTGGCATCATGCATTTTCAGCAGGAATTGTTGTGCTTTTTGTTGGCATCAATCTCAAGGGAGCAAAGGATGTAGCCGTTTGGGAAAGGTTGACGGTAGCATTCAAGTTTGCGGTACTGAGTGGGTTGGCTATCGCCGGAATAGTTTACCTCAAGCCTTCGCTTCTTTCGCCATCGTTGTATCCTCCGTCGAAAGACATTTTCTTCAGTCTGGCTATAACCTTTTTCGCCTATGAAGGTTTTCGGGTCATTACCAACACAGCAGAAGACATGCCAGACCCGGCGAGAACATTGCCCCGTTCGATTATGGTAGCGATCCTTCTGGTTATGTTGCTTTATGTTGGTATTTCCTTTGCTGTCTTTGGCAACCTGTCGACAGACAAGGTGATAGCCAGCAAGGATTTTGCTCTGGCAGAAGCGGCACTGCCCATTTTTGGGCATATAGGTTTTGCCGTTGTTGCCATAGCTGCGCTGATCTCGACGGCGTCTTCCATAAACGCCAATCTTTATGCTGTGACGAATGTGACCTATCAGTTGGCAAAGGACGGTGAACTGCCCCAAGCCTTTGGCGAACCCATTGGTCATAGCCGAGAAGGGCTACTCATCAGCGGGGGATTCATCGTGATCCTGTCATTGTTGTTTGATTTGTCAGAAATTGCGGCGATTGGCTCGATCTCCATCCTGTTCGTTCACGGTGTCACACACATCGGTCATTTGAAATTAACAGAAAAGACCGGTGGATCACGGAGCTTGGTGTTTCTTGCTGCTGCCCTGTCTCTGCTAGCGATGTTGTTGGCTGTACTATATGAAAGTCAGCAATCAGATTCCGTGCTTCAGGTGTTGGCTGCTTTTGTTGCTACGGCAGGCGTAACGGAATTGTTGCTTCAGAAGCTGAACAACAGGCACATATTGCCCAGAGTTGAAAAATAGGACTTTCGATATTTATGAAGCCATCAAAAATATGCTGGAAAAGGAAGAGCAAGCTGCGAACAACTGCAGGGTATCTCTATGGAAGCCCTGATCAAGTCGCGAACTCGTGTCCTGTGCTCAGAATGTCCGGACTCTGCATTACAAATCTCGACAATTGCTCCTGCATTGTTTGTACTACCTTCGCCCGGTCCCTGGACTCGTTCGCAATAGCTTGCTACTACGTGCGATTTACGCCCTGATTTTGAACATCTTGATCCTCAATCTGCTTCGTTCAGAGTTAGTCAGAGGCTCCTTGGTGGATGCTCAGAAAGCTGTTTCTACCACAGGACTCGTTGGAAAAGCCCCTGCTTGAGGGGAAATTGTCCCGCCTCAAGTTTTTGATCTGTAACGGGCAGGGAAGGGCGCTTGATGGTGACAGCTGCAGTGCCGGAAGAGCTTCCATGCCGCAAGATCAGAAAACGGGAAAATAGTCTGAGCGGAGTGTGACCCTATTCAACTGCCAGTTGACCGTTCTTCAGGGGAATGCGATTCCCTGGCTTTTTTTGCATACGAGTGGTGTTTTTCTGCCCATCGATTTTGTACGTAACGTCATATCCGACCGTTTCTTCACGGGTCTCTGTAACGGTGTGGCATTTTCGTTCAGTTGTAGTCGTAGTGTTCTTGTTTTGTGATGTTTCCTGTATCTTGTTGCCAGTGTAACCACCAGCGACCACGCCAGCGGCAGTAGCCAGCTTCTTGCCCTTTCCACCGCCTATCTGGTTTCCGAGTACACCTCCGACGACAGCGCCGATAGCAGTGCCGGCGATTTGCTTGTCATCCTTGGCGGGCACCTTTTTTGTAACCGTCACATCTTCGCAGACTTCCTGAGGTGTTTTCACCTTTTCTTTGATTTCTACTATGCTGATAACTTCTGCGTAATCGGGGCTGGTAGTATTGTTATCTGCTTCAGAACAGCCAGTCAACAAATTGCCAGTGAGCAGAATGGCAGCACAGGTTTTCAGGGTGTTGGCACTGTGAGTATTCATGGATATCTCCTGTTCTGTAATACGAGGATGCAATGTGTTTCCTAGTCTTCGTCCGGATAATTGAGTCCCGGTCGTTTTTTTCTTGTTCCAGAGTTGGCTTTATCTTTCGCAGGCTCATCATCTTCATCCATAAGAATGCGATTGCCATCGCCCTCCAGGTCTTCGTACTGGCCGCGTTTTATGGCCCAGATCAGCACACCCACGAAAACCAGTCCGAAAAAGATCATGCCGGGGATTAATTTGTAGATGACTTCCACTATTTGGATTTCTCTTTGTTGAAAAGGGTACGAATACGAGCGGCATTGCCAATGACTAACAGGGAACTGATGGGCATGGAAATAGCTGCAATCAATGGTGTTACCATGGCTGACATAGCCAGAGGTACCATAATGATATTATAGGTGAAGGAGATAAGAATGTTCTGGCGAATGGTGTGCAGGGTACGCCTGGAAAGAGCGACGGCCAGATTGATTTTCTCCAGTTCGTCTCCCATGAGCACGATATCGGCGCTTTCCACGGACACGTCGGTACCTGATCCAATGGCGATGCCCACGTCAGCACGGATCAAGGCAGGTGCATCATTGATACCATCGCCCACCATTGCAACCAGTTTTCCCTGCTGTTGCAAGCGGGCAATGGCCTGATCCTTGTCTTCGGGCAATACCTCGGCAATGACCTCCATATCGCCCAGTTGCCTGGCGATGGCTTCGGCCACCCGTTGCCGATCACCCGATAACAAGGTCAGTTGAATGCCCTGCTTGCGCAGGGATTCAATCAGTGATTTGGCTTCGAGGCGTAGCTTGTCGGCAATGCCAAGGAGCCCCTTGTGGCGACCATCGATGGCAATATGTATGCAAGAAACGGCCTGCTGTTCGAGCTCTCTGGCTTTTTGCAACAACGGCTCATCAAGCTGAATCCCATTGTCGTTTAACCAGCCGGGGTTGCCGATGACCACGGCTTGGTTGTTTACACATGCCTCGATGCCTTGTCCGGACTTGCTGGAGAAGCTGTCGATTGTCAGGGATTGGTAATCCAGATTCTTTTCTTCTGCGGCAGCAACAACTGCCTGGCCGATGCTGTGCTCGGACATTCTCTCGGCGGCGGCGGCCAGTTTCAGCAAGTTTTCTTCGGCCACATCATGCTTGATGATATGCAGCACTTGCATCTTACCTGTGGTCAGAGTCCCGGTTTTATCAAAGACAAAATGCGTCACATGCGACAGGGTTTCTAGCACCGCACCATTTTTCACCAGGATGCCATGTCTGGCGCCCTGGCCGGAGGCTACCGCAATTGCCATGGGAGTTGCCAGACCGAACGCGCAGGGACAGGTGATGATCAGTACCGAGGTGGCTGCCATCAATGCGAGCTCAAAATCCTTGTGCAACCAGATGAAAAAGGTGAGAGTGGCGAGACTCAAAGTGGCCAGCACGAACCAGGGAACGATTCGGTCTGCCATGCACTGTATGGGGGCTTTGGAAGCCTGGGCCTCTTCGACGAGACGAATGATTTTTCCCAGAGCCGTGTTGTTCAGAGTGCCCGTCACTTCTATGCTCAAGGCACCCTGGGTATTGACTGTACCAGCGGATACCTTGTCTCCCGGGCGTTTTGCCACCGGTTCTGATTCACCGCTGAGCATGGCTTCGTCGACCTGACTCTCTCCCTGTATCACGATGCCGTCTACCGGAATTTTAGCGCCGGGCTTGACAATAACGGTGTCACCGAGCTGAACGCGGCGTATGGGCACAGATTTCTCTTCCCCGTCCTCGAATACCAGAGCTACCCTGGGTTGCAGATCAAGGAGGCGTTGTGTGGCCGCCACCGCATGGCGCTTGGAGACGCCTTCCAGATGCCGGCCGATCAGAATCACAAAAATGAAATTGACCACGGTGTCGAAGTAGACCTGGTGGTCGGGAAGATCGACAAAGGTCACCCAGGTGGAATAGGCCCAGGTAACCACTGCACCCAATGCAATGGGTAGGTCCATGCCCAGGTGGCGAGCGCGCAAGCTGGTCCAGGCACCTTTCAGGAATGGCCAGCCGGAATAGAACAACGTGGGCGTGGCCAGAGTAAAACCCACCCAATGAAATAAGGACCGAAATTCGCCTTTTTCTGCACCGCTGTATAGCGCAATGGAAACCCATAGCAAATTCATCATGGCGAAACCAGCGAAGGTGATGCGGAACAACAGATCGCGGGTTTGTTTTTTCAGGATACCTTCAGCGGCTTCAGGGTCAAAAGGGGTGGCCGTATAGCCAACTCTGGCCAACTGGCTGATGATGTCGGAAAGCTTTATGCGGCTGTTGTCCCAGCGCAGCAGCAGCCGTTTGGCCGACAGGTTTACCCGCGCTGACAGGACGCCCGGGAGTTTATGCAGGGTATGCTCGATGAGCCACACACAAGCAGCACAGTGAATGCCTTCCACGAGCAGATGGATTTCCCGTTCCCGCCCTTTTTGATGCACAAATTCGGCCTGGACTTCTTCAAGATCATACAGCCCGACATCCCGGGGGGGGGGAGGGGGTGGTTCGAGGAGCGTGCCTTCCGGTGTGCGCTGGTAGAAACCTTCCATGCCGGCAGCATAGATGGCTTCACATACAGATTGGCAGCCAAAACAGCAGAAATGCTGTGTTTGGCCACCAACGTCTGCAGAAAACTCTTGATCAGAGGGTAAGGGCAGGCCGCAATGAAAGCAGCTGCCTTCTTCGCTGCTCATTGATTGTTGTTCGACAACACCGAGATTCGCTGGGTTACTTTCAAGCTGTCTTCACCTTTGATCAGAATAGCGCTGAGATCCCAAATGCCTTTTAAGGGGAATATCAGCTCCACGCTGTAGACGCCAGGCGCTATTTCCTGCATCTCTGTGCTGAAATCTGCATTCACATCACTGGGGCGATAGGCATGGATGACTGCCTTGTCTCCATCAATGGGGATGCCTTTGGTGTCCACAACGTTAAAGGTATAGCGGGCAGATTCGCCGATGACGGGCTTGTGTACGGCGTCCAGCTTCATTTGCCAGCCCAGACGGTTGCGTACCTCACGTTGTGTGATGAAGTTCTGCTCCTGAACCTTTCCCTTCTCATAGTAGTTTTTATCCACCAGACCCGGGTTGGTCATGATCGCTGTCACAATAAAGGCCGCATTGACACCCAGCACGAGAAGTATGCCGCCGATCCAGCCCAGAACCCAGGGATTTCTGAATGCTTTCTTGCTCTTCTGGGAGAATCGGGGGGTATTGTCAACAGGTGTATCGGTCATGGCACAGTGCATTATTTGGGAGCAAAAAACATACTCTCGTAAGAAGAAGTCTGGGTAGGATCATCCAGGTTGACTGCCTTGAAAATAATCGGTGTGCGTTCATCCTTCAGATTTTCTGCAGGTACGTTGATGAACATGATGTAGGAGCCAGTATGTCCTTTCTTTGCCAACAGAGTTTCTTCGGCGCCTTTTACTACCATACCTTCAATTCCAGAGGCGGTAATCTTGACATGCATGTCGTTGGCTGTCTTATTCAAGATTTTAACATCATACTTGTTCTGGATAGTGCCATCACTGCGTTGTACAAACAACGGTGAACGACCGTGAAGCACCTTCACTTCGATCGCTCCCAAATGCGTAACACCGTAAATGATGCCGCTGATTGCCAGAGTAAGAATGGTCAGATAGATCAGTATCCTGGGGCGTTTCAATAGAGGCAATTGCTTCTTACCTTCCATTTCGTCCATGGATGCATAGCGAATCAGCCCCTTGGGGCGACCGATTTTTTCCATGACCGTGTCACAGGCATCCAGGCACAGCGAACAGGTGATGCAGCCTTCCTGCTGACCCATACGAATATCGATGCCGGTAGGACAGACAGCGATACACTGTTTGCAATCGATGCAATCGCCATTACCTTCTACCAGCTCACCTTTCTTCAGGCGTCCACGTGGTTCGCCGCGGTGGAAATCATAGGTAGGGAGGATGGTTTCCTTGTCGTACATGACGCCTTGTATGCGGGCGTAGGGGCAAAGCCAGAAGCATGCCTGTTCACGCATTTTACCGGCAAGAACCAGGGTGCCAGCGGTAAACAGGGCGATAACGCCATATACGGTGGTGCTGGCATTGAAAGTAAACAGATCATGCCAAAGCTGGCGTGAATCGGTAAACCAGGATACAAAACTGATGCCGGTTGCTACGGAGATAAGAACCCATACCAAGTATTTCAGCGCTTTCTTGCGCAGTTTTTCGCCACTCCAGCGAGCATTGTCCAACTTGCGGCGCTTGGCGGGAACACCTTCTATCTTGTCTTCCAGCCAGATAAACAAATCTGTCCACGCGGTCTGGAAACAGAAAAAGCCGCAATACACCCGGCCTGCAACCGAGGTGACTGCGGCCAGCAACATGGCAAAAAACAACAACACCAGTGCCAGCATCCATACATCCTGGGGCAGGATGGTAAGGCCAAAGATATGGAACTGACGATCCGGGATATCGAACAGGATGGCTTGCTGTCCATTCCAGCGCAGGAAAGGGCCGATGAACAGAATCAACCAGATGCTATGGGTAAGCCACTTGATCTTGCGCCATTTACCCGCTGCCTGTTTGGGATGAATTTTTTCTTCACCCGTATTGACATGCCAGTTGGCTGCTTCCTCATAGATATCATCGGTATATTTTGCCTGCTGTTCTGTGGATGTTGCTGATTCTGACACCGTGTTCTCCTCAGTTCACCTGCTCGATGTGGTTCTGGATATGTCGAAGACAAATCTTGCCATCAAGGTACTATTCTGTCAGTGATAAATCACAATATCTGCAGTATTAACAAGGTATTGCAATGAAAACAGGGGAGCTTGAAGGCTCCCCCGCATGGATGTATCAGAACAAATTTGGTATTAATCGTCTGATTTTGTCTCGTTCATCAGTTTGGTGACTTTCCATACCAGAAAGACCACGATAACAGCGGCAATGCCCACTGAAAGATAAGATGCTATGGCTACCCAGTCTGACATGATTATCCCTCCGAATAAGGATATGGAATAGGCACCCGGTAATCCGGGCGCTTAAGCTGGTTTACTTTTTACTGACCACCACCGAGTGCATGCACGTAGACTGCAAGTTTCTTGATCTGGGTATCGGTCAAACGCCCTTTCCACGCTGGCATTTCAGCATTGCGGGTTTTGGGGTCGGTTGGATCATTGACGCCATGAGCAATGGTAGTCTTGATGCTTGCCAGTTGGTCTTTGGCCTTGAAGCGCCAGATCTTGTCGACGAGGTTTGCGGAGCCCAGAGGTGCCATGCCTTTGCCATCAGGACCGTGACAACCGATGCAACCCTTGGAAGCAAACAAGGGATCTTTGGTAACAGTGCCGTCGAGGATGGTTTGAGCCAGTTTGTCGATTTCTGCATCGGTCAGTTGCGCGCCGCCCATCTTGGGCATCATGCCTTTGCGACCCATGACGATGGTCTGCTCCACGGTATCGATGGTGCCACCGTACAGCCAGTCATCATCCACAAGGGCAGGGTAACCGGGGTTGCCGGCGCCACCGCTGCCGTGACAGGCTGCGCAGTTGTCACCAAACAACACCTTGGCCGAACGAACCACGTAGTTTTTCAACTCGTTGTCAGCAAGAATGGCTGCAGCGCCCATGCCTGGAAGCTTGTCTTCGTACTTGGCACGTACGCTTTGCACTTCCTTCATGTCTTCCTTGAATTCACCGATGGAAGTCCATCCGGCCAAACCCTTGAAATGGCTACTGACCAAGGGCCAGGAAGGGTAGTACAAGGTGTACAACACCACCAGAATCCAGCTGGCGTGCAGTCCGAGCATCCACCACTTGGGTGGTGGGTTGGTCATTTCTGCCAGGGTCTCGTCCCAGACGTGACCGGTAGTCTGACCGTGAGGATTGTTTTGTTCACTCATGTTTTTTTCTCCGAGTCCGTATTCTCATCGTCAAACGGAATGTTCCGTTGTGATTCAAGACGTTCTTTGTTCTTCGGGTTGAACACATAGGTGTAGATCCACACCATGGCCAGAAACGTCCCTACAGTCAGGATCAGACCGATCCAGTCATGCAGGGTCATCGCTGCCCAGTTGGTCTGGAAATATTCCCGAAGATTACTCACGATAATCCACGCCTTCCTTGATGTCCGCCATGGTGCCCATTACTTGCAGATAGGCAATCAGAGCATCCACTTCAAGGGTGCCGTCAATCTTTTCAGCTTCAGCAATGTCGGCATCGGTGTAAGGTACGCCAATCATGCGCAGACCCTCCAGATGCCCTTTCATTGATTCACCACTGACGGTGTTTTCAGCGAGCCAGGGATAGTTGGGCATGACAGACTCGGGAACCACACTGCGTGGCGCCATCAGATGCTGCAGATGCCATTCGTTGGAATACTTGCCGCCAACTCTTGCAAGGTCAGGACCCGTACGTTTGGAACCCCACTGGAACGGGTGGTCATACATGGACTCGGATGCGAGTGAATAATGACCGTAGCGCTCGGCTTCGTCACGGAAAGGACGAATCTGCTGTGAATGACACAGGTAACAACCTTCACGGACATAGATGTCACGACCCGCCTGCTCAAGTGCGGTGTAAGGACGTACACCGTCACCTGCTTTCCAGTTGCCCGCGATAGGCTTGCGATCAGCCTGGGCCACATTACCTTGCCAGACGATTTCCGGGTACTTGTTGTGCTCCATCGTTTCATCCAGGTAGAACAGGGGAACGATCTCCACCAGACCACCTACAGACAAGGTTATCAGGAGCAGGACGAACATGACGAACACATTGCGTTCTGCCGTGTCCTGCAGTTTGGTTGAATAAATTTTATCAGCCATTGTTGATTCTCCTGTTAAGCCGTGGCCGTGGCGGCAGCAGAGCTGCGCTGGGCGGAAGCCTTGCGAATGGTCATGATGACGTTGAACAGCATGATGACACCACCGGTCCAGAAGATCATGCCGCCGATGGCGCGCATGGCGTAATAGGGGTGCATGGCTGCTACAGACTCGGCAAAGGTGTAGGTCAGGGTGCCGAACTCATCATAGTCGCGCCACATCAGACCCTGCATGATGCCTGATACCCACATGGCGGTAATGTACACAACCGTTCCGATGGTGGAGGTCCAGAAGTGGATGTTAACCAGCTTGGCAGAGTACATCTTGACGCCCCAGAGCTTTTCTATCATGTGATAGAGAGCGCCAGCGGAGACCATGGCAACCCAGCCTAGTGCGCCGGAGTGCACGTGACCTACCGTCCAGTCGGTGTAATGGGAGAGCGCGTTGACTGTCTTGGCAGACATGACCGGACCTTCGAAGGTGGACATGGCGTAGAAGGCCAGAGACATGATCATGAAGCGCAGGATGTAGTCGGTACGCAGTTTGTCCCACGCGCCGGAGAGGGTCATCATGCCGTTGATGGCACCACCCCAGGAAGGAATGATCATGGCCAGGGAAATGGCCGCGCCTACGGAGCCGGTCCAGTCAGGCAAAGCGGTGTATTGCAGGTGATGTGCACCCAGCCATACATAACCGAACATCAGTGCCCAGAAGTGTAGTACGGACAGACGATAGGAGAAAACCGGACGGTTGGCCTGCTTGGGTACGAAGTAATACATGATACCCAGGAAGCCGGCAGTCAGGTAGAAGCCTACCGCGTTGTGCCCCCACCACCATTGAATCATGGCGTCCTGAACACCGGAGAAAATGGAGTAGGACTTGAACATACTGACCGGAATCGCCAGACTGTTGACCACATGCAGGTAGGTGATCATCACGAACATGCCCATGAAAAACCAGTTGGACACATAGATGTGACTGGTCTTGCGCTTGGCAATCGTCATGATGAAGTTAAGACCGAAGGACAGCCAGACGACGGCGATGGCCAGATCGATGGGCCATTCCAGTTCTGCGTATTCCTTGGACTGGGTGATGCCCAGTGGAAGAGTGATAATGGCAGCGACGATGATCAGGTTCCATCCCCAGAAAGTGAACCAGGCCAGTTTGGGGCTCCACAGGGAGGTGCTGCCGGTCCGCTGAACGCTGTAAAAAGCCGTTGCAAACAGGGTGCAGCCACCAAAAGCGAAGATAACCGCGTTGGTATGCAGAGGACGTAAACGACCGAAGGTAATTTCGGCAATGTCAAAGTTGAGGAACGGCCAGGCCAGTTCCGATGCGATATAGGTTCCCACCAGGGTTCCTACCACTAGATAAATGACCGCCATGATGGAGAACCATCGTACGACGTCAAAATTGTATTTCGTTTCTTCCACGAAAACCTCCCATTCAGAGTTCGAAAAAAACAACCCAAAAGTATGTTTTTGCGGAACCCTTTGTCTTATTCAGATATCGCCGGGAGATGATAGGCAAAACCATTTCCCGACCTTCTTTATAAAAAAAGGTTCCCGACCGGCGTGATTATACAAAGAATGGAAAAGCGTTATATGAGAAATGTCAGTTTTTTGTATTTAAATTGATTTCTATCAGGTGCAGGCAAAAAAGTTTGTGCTCGAAAGAACATCAAGCATAAGAGGTCTCGATGTATAGATAATATAATTCTATAGATTTATCAGCAAGCAAGTAAAGCAGACAGGCCGGCGTTATCGATGATTTCGATATTCTTGGCTTTAATCGATATCAGTGATCTGGTCTCGAGGTTCTTGAGTGTGCGTATGACAGTTTCCATTGCCAAACCGAGATAGTCTGCAATGGCTTCGCGGGACATGGGCAGGCGGAATTGATGTGCGTGAAAGCCACGGCTATCCAGGCGGCTGGCGATGTTCAACAAGAAGGCTGTCACGCGTTGTTCGGCGGTCTGCATGCCGGTCAGTGAGCGCTCCCATTGCAGTTGGCGTGCGTGATGTGCGGCAGAACCCAGCAGATATTTTTGCACGTTGATCAATTCATCCCGGGTGAGGGTCTCATCCAGGGCGGAGAAATCCAGTTGGCAGATAGAGCCTTTTTCCAGTGCGCGTGTGGTGTGGCCGCATTTTTCCTGCCCGATATTTTCGATGCCCGCAATTTCGCCTGGCAAGTAAAACCCCATGACGCGGCGACTGTGACCGAGCATGGTGGCATCGCTGATACAGGAGCCAGAATGTATCAGATAAAGATGGCGAAAAGGTTCACCTTCGGCATAAAGCACTTCATTTTTTTTTACGGGATGGTTCCGTAGCACGATGCGATTCAGGGAACTGCAATCCGGTGTTTCCAGGCCCAGTACCCTCGCGGTCTGATACAGTGCGCAGTTGCGGCACATGACCGCGGATGTGGTATTCAATTGCATAGAATGTTGTCCTTTGCAATCAGGGGGTGCAGATGGCCTGCATCTGTACACCTTATTATTAATAGATATACCCGAATCAATTTGGCACACGAAGCTTATCGAGGCAGGTCGTCTGATTCGAGAGCAGTCCGTATAGCTGCTCCATGTCGAGAATTTCAATATGTTTGCGATCCACCAGAAGGATCTTTTCTTCCTGAAAGTGGGTGAACAAACGACTGATGGTTTCCAGCGCCAAACCAAGATAGGAACCAATTTCCTGGCGGGACATACTCAGATTGAAATCTGTTGGAGAAAACCCGCGATTGTGAAAACGTACGGAAAGACTGAGTAAAAAAGCGGCCAATCGCTCTTCAGCCGTACTTTTCCCAAGCAATACCATCAATCCGGTTTCTTTGGTGATTTCACGGCTCATCAGACGGAATAGCTGGTGTTGGAGGTCTGGTATGGTTGAAGTGAGTTCCTCGAGGCGTTCAAACGGGACTTCGCACATGGCGGTGGTTTCCAGTGCCTTGGCTGAACATATATGTTCAGTGCGGTCAATGCCATCCAGACCAACGACTTCCCCCGGAAGATGGAAGCCGACCACCTGCTCCGAACCATTTGGGCACTGGGTATAGGTCTTGACAGTCCCGGTTTTTACCACATAAAGGCTGTGAAATTTATCCCCGGTCTGAAATACATGACCGCCACGGTGCAGGGGGCGGCTGCGCTGGACGATGGCGTCAAGTTGATCAACATCGCCGCTCTCGAGGCCAAGAGGTAAGCACAGTTTTGCCAGCCCACAGTTCTTGCATGCGACCTTGAGTTTCTTCAGGGAAATAACCTTACTCTGCGGCAATGGACTTCTCTGTGTGGATGATTTGGTTAATAGCTACACATTTTGTCGCTAAAACTGATCCAGATCAATACTTAACTGGTGAAAACATTTTATTTGCTCAAAACTTGGTATTTTTTTTGCACAAAAAAAGATAAGCCATTGGGTATCAGCCAACGGCTTATCTTTGACCAGAAGAATCTGGCGATCTTGCGTTGCGGTGGGATTACGCTGGCATATTGATGCGTATCCCCCAGCAGCTCAGATTCTTACTTTGCCGGGGCAGCGGGTGCGGCCTGAGGTGCTGCTGGAGGAGGTGGGTAACCATAGCCGGGTCCAGGGCCATAGCCGCCATAACCGGGTCCAGGGCCATAGCCACCATAACCAGGTCCATAACCATAACCGGGACCATAGCCGCCATAATTGCGGTTGTCGTAACGGTTATAGCCACGACCATAGCCGCTGCCGCTGCCGCGTCCGCTGAAACCCATATTGAAGTTAGCGTCACCCGACCCGTCACCCAGCCAGTCGCCCATGTTGTCCCAGCTATTGTTACCGTAGCCACGGTCACCCCATGGGCCGCCCCACCAAGCACTGGCGGATGAGATGGAAAGTGCAGCCATACCGACGATAGCGGTAGTGCCAATAAGTCTCGTGAGTTTAAGCATGAAAAGCTCCTCTGAATGGATGGTGTCTCAAAACACCATAACGTTATTGATGGGCAATGCAATGCCGCGATGCGGGGCACTATGCCAGTATCTGCCCATTGCCGAACTGATTTTTTGCAGTGCGGAGACTAAACTATAGGCTAGTTTTCTCCAACAGACCAGAGTTTCCTTGAAAACGCACGAGATCAGGCTGGAAGTTCCGCATTCTCATTGAGAGAAATCCCGCTATCTGTTACTGTTGCAACCCGTCTGCACATCCACCTTTTAGCTCACCGTTTTTTGGTTTTGATGACAAAATATATATTCATTACGGGCGGCGTTGTTTCCTCCCTGGGTAAAGGCATTGCATCGGCCTCACTGGGCGCATTGCTCGAAGCCCGTGGCCTCAAGGTCACCATGCTCAAACTCGATCCCTACATCAATGTGGATCCTGGCACCATGAGTCCGTTTCAGCACGGCGAGGTCTTTGTGACCGAAGATGGTGCGGAGACCGATCTGGACCTGGGGCACTACGAACGCTTCATCAATACGACCATGGGGAAGCACAATAACTTCACCAGCGGCCAGATTTATGAAAGTGTCATTCGTAAGGAGCGCCGGGGCGACTATCTCGGGGGAACGGTACAGGTCATCCCTCACATAACGGATGAAATCAAGCGCCAGATTCGTCTCGGCGCCGATGACTTTGACGTGGCCATGGTTGAGATTGGTGGTACGGTGGGCGATATCGAATCCCTGCCGTTCATGGAAGCCATTCGTCAGATGGGTGTCGAACTGGGCCGGGAGAACGTGTTGTTCATGCACCTGACCCTGGTGCCGTATATTCCAACGTCCGGTGAAATCAAGACCAAGCCGACCCAACATTCAGTAAAAGAGCTGCGCTCTATCGGTATTCAGCCAGATGTGCTGCTATGTCGTGCCGATCGCTCCCTGCCGGATGCAGAGCGGCGCAAGATTGCCTTGTTTACCAACGTACAGGAAAGAGCGGTCATCTCGGCAGTGGATGCAGATACCATCTACCGGATTCCCCTGTTGCTGCATGCGCAGGATCTGGATCAGATCGTGGTGGAACAATTGCATCTGGATGTACCCCCCGCAGATTTGACAGAATGGGAAAATGTCGTTGAAGGCTTGTTCAATACACAACATGAAGTCGATATCGCCATGGTTGGCAAATATGTGGATCTGACCGAATCCTACAAATCCCTCAACGAGGCGTTGATTCACGCCGGTATCCAGACGGCTGCCAAGGTGAATATCCACTACTTCGATTCCGAAGATTTCGAAACTGGCGATCTTAGCCAATTGAAGGATATGGATGCCATCCTGGTACCGGGCGGATTTGGCAGCCGGGGAGTGGAAGGTAAGATTGCGGCGGTACGCTATGCGCGGGAGCATGAGATCCCCTATCTGGGCATCTGTCTGGGCATGCAGGTGGCCGTGATCGAATATGCACGCGACAAGGTGGGTCTCAAAGACGCACACAGTACCGAATTCAACAAGGACACCTCCGCCCCGGTCATTGCATTGATTACTGAATGGCTGGAAAAGGATGGCTCCGTGGTGCAACGGGATGAACGATCCGATCTGGGTGGCACCATGCGTCTGGGCGGCCAGGAATGCCTGCTGGCGGAAGGCTCCCTGGCGAGAAGGCTGTATGGCAAGGAACGTATCATCGAACGCCATCGCCACCGCTATGAGTTCAACAACCAGTATGGTGAACTGCTGCAGGAGAAAGGCCTGCGCATCACCGGTACCTCTGCCGATGGCACCCTGGCGGAGATCGTCGAACTGCCTGATCATCCCTGGTTCCTTGCCTGCCAGTTCCACCCGGAATTTACTTCTAAGCCGCGTTACGGACACCCCCTATTCAAGGGTTTTGTTCAGGCGGCCATCAACCAGCATCAGAAAAGGAAAGCCTGAAGCATGGATCTTTGCGGATTTGAGGCTGGATTGGATCAGCCGTTGTTTCTCATTGCCGGAACTTGTGTGGTAGAGAGCCTGCAGTCGGCGCTGGATACAGCGGCGACGCTCAAGGAAATAACGAATGCGCTGGGCATCCCCCTGATCTACAAGTCCTCGTTCGACAAGGCCAATCGCTCGTCTCATGAAAGCTTTCGCGGCCCCGGTATTGAAGAAGGTCTGAAAGTGCTGGAGCAGGTGAAGAAGGATCTGAACCTTCCGGTGCTTACCGATGTCCATGAAGACACGCCTTTGAATGAAGTGGCTGCGGTGGCAGATGTGCTGCAGACGCCGGCTTTTTTGTGTCGCCAGACCAATTTTATCCAGCGAGTTGCTGCTCAGGGCAGGCCGGTGAATATCAAAAAGGGCCAGTTTCTGGCGCCTTGGGACATGATCAACGTCGTGAACAAGGCGAGAGCGGCGGGCAACGATCAGATCATGGTTTGCGAGCGCGGCGTGTCTTTCGGCTACAACACCCTGGTTTCCGACATGCGCGGGCTGGCGGTGATGCGTGAAACCGGTTGTCCGGTGGTGTTCGATGCTACCCATTCCGTGCAGCAGCCGGGTGGGCTGGGAAAATCCTCTGGCGGGCAGCGTGAGCATGTGCCTGTGCTGGCACGGGCTGCTGTGGCTGCTGGCGTGTCTGGCCTGTTCATGGAAACCCATGAAAATCCGGACAGGGCGCTGAGTGATGGACCGAATTCCTGGCCTTTGGGGCGCATGCGTGAGCTTTTGGAAACCTTGCTGGAAATCGATGCCGTGGTAAAACGCCAGGCTTTCATCGAAAGCAGCCTGTAGCGTGTGCAGGGCGCAACATTTCTGACACCCAGGCCGGGTACATTGACAAGATTCTGGTTATAACAAATTTGGAGACGACAAAATGTCGGAAATTATCAGCGTAAGAGCACGGGAGATCCTGGATTCCCGTGGTAATCCCACCATAGAGGCGGACGTTTACACCGCAGATGGCGCCATGGGGCGGGCAATAGCGCCTTCCGGGGCATCCACCGGTTCTCGTGAAGCACTGGAATTGCGGGACGGTGATGCCAGCCGCTACGGGGGCAAGGGTGTGCTCAAGGCGGTTGAGAATGTCAACACGCTGATCCGGGATGCGGTTGAGGGCATGGATGTCGGTGATCAGGCGGCACTGGATCAGCGCATGATCGAACTCGATGGCACGGAGAACAAATCAAAACTGGGTGCCAACGCCATTCTGGCCGTTTCCCTGGCGGCAGCCCATGCGGCGGCGCAGGAAAATGAGCAGCCCCTCTACGAGTACCTGGGCAATGGCGAGATGCGCCTACCCGTGCCCATGATGAATATCATCAACGGTGGCGTCCACGCGGACAACAGTGTGGACATTCAGGAGTTCATGATCGTTCCGGTCGGCGCGCCTTCCATGCGCGAAGCGGTGCGCTACGGGGCCGAGGTCTTCCATGCCCTCAAGTCGGTGCTGCACGGGCGCGGTCTGGCCACCACCGTGGGTGATGAAGGCGGTTTTGCGCCCAATCTCAGTTCCAATGTCGAAGCCATCGAGGTCATCCTCGAAGCCATCGAAAAGGCGGGTTACAAGGCGGGCGAGGATATCAGCCTGGCGCTGGATGCCGCCAGCTCCGAATTTTACCGTGACGGCAAGTACCATCTGGTTTCCGAGAACCGTTCCTTCACTTCTGCCCAGTTCAGTGATTACCTGGAGAACTGGGTGGATGCCTATCCCATAATTTCCCTCGAGGATGGCCTGGACGAAAGCGACTGGGATGGCTGGAAATATCACACCGAGCGCTTGGGCAATAAGGTACAGCTTGTGGGAGATGATCTTTTCGTGACCAATACGAAGATCTTCAGAGAGGGCATCGACAAAGGCGTTGCCAACTCCATCCTTATCAAGTTTAACCAGATCGGGACCTTGACCGAAACCCTGCAGGCCATCGACATGGCAAAGCAGGCAGATTATACGGCCGTCATTTCCCACCGTTCCGGTGAAACCGAAGACACCACCATTGCCGATCTGGCGGTTGCCACCGATACCGGGCAGATCAAGACGGGTTCGCTTTCCCGTTCCGATCGCGTGGCCAAATACAACCAGCTCATGCGGATAGAAGATCAATTGGGTGATGCCGCTGTCTATGCCGGACGTGGAGCATTTCCCCTAGCCTGATGCCTTGGTACTTCCGTCTGTTGTTTGCTTTGTTGCTGGTCATGTTTTTTGTACTCCAGTATCGCCTGTGGGTCGGGCAGGGCAGCATGGCGGAAGTATTTCGTCTGCAGCAGCAAATCAATAAGCAGCAGGCGCAACTGGCACAGAAAAAGGAACGCAATGCCCGCCTGCGGGCGGAAGTCGATAGCCTGAAGACCGGGCTGGAAGCGGTTGAGGCCCGGGCGCGCTCTGATCTTGGCATGATCAAGGATGGCGAAACCTTCTATCAGATAGTCGAACCAGAACCCGTGTCCGAGCCGTGAATTACTGGGCAGTGATTCCGGCGGCGGGCATCGGCAGTCGCATGCAGGCGGATATCCCCAAGCAGTATCTTCGCATCCATGGAAAGAGGGTCATCGATTGGACCATCGCCGCGCTCTTGCGCCAGCCCCGCATTGAATCGGTCACGGTTGCCCTGAGTGCCGAAGATCACTTCTGGTGCGCTTCCAAAAGCGCACAAAGCGATCGGGTGGGCACCGTGGTCGGCGGTGCTGAGCGTTGCCATTCTGTTCTGAATGTTTTACAAGAGCTCAGTGCGATAGCGCATCCGGATGACTGGGTGTTGGTACACGATGCCGCCCGTCCCTGTGTGCGGCAGAATGACATTTCCCGACTCATGGATATGACTTCCACGGGTGTCGGTGGGGTACTGGGGGTGCCTGTGCATGACACCATGAAGCGCACGGATGCCGGCGGTCAGATCATCGCTACGGTGGACAGGGACCGACTCTGGCATGCACACACGCCCCAGATGTTTCCCCTGGAAAAGCTACGCCAGGCCATTCAGGGCGCACTGGCTGCTGGCGTAGTGATTACTGATGAAGCCAGCGCCATGGAATGGGCAGGGTGCCGTCCTTTGATGGTCGAGGGCTCTGCCAGCAATATCAAGATCACACGCCCGGTTGATCTGAAGCTGGCTGCTTTTTATCTGCAAGATCAAGAACTCGTCTGACGTTTGCGCTGGTTGTGGCGGCGATTTCTGCGCCGGTTTCAGAACGGAGTTTCGTCAGGGCATCCAGCACTTCCGGCAGGTATTCGGGGCTGTTGCGCTGATACTGGTGATCGGCCCCCGGCATATCCGGTGCATCCGTTTCCAATACGATGTGCTCCAGAGGAACTTGCAAAGCCAGTTTGTGCAGCCTGTGTGATCGCTCATAGGTGAGCATGCCGCCAAAACCCAGGCAAAATCCAAGATCGATATAATGTCTGGCCTGCTGCCAACTGCCATTGAAGGCATGGCTGATGCCGCCTTCAAGTGGGTATTTCTTCAGCAACTTCAATACCTGGTCATGGGCCTTGCGAGTATGCAGGATGACCGGGAGCGCAAGCTCCTGCGCTACTTGTAGCTGTCGTTCAAACAACTGCAATTGCAGTTCCTGATCCAGGTCCGGGCGAAAGAAATCCAGGCCGATTTCTCCGATGGCAACGGGGTGTTCTCTTTCGGCCAGCAGCTGCAACTTGGGCACTTGTTCTACCGAGTGCTCGGCGCAGAAATAAGGGTGCAGCCCCAGGGCTGGGTAAAGATCAATTTCCCGTGCAGCCAGGGCCAGTATTTTCCGCCAGCTGTTCTCGGTAGTGCCGGGAACCACGAAGCCTGTTATGCCGGCAGCGCGGGCGCTTGC
>CAZFXI010000003.1:0-68391 GCA_964522855.1 uncultured Sedimenticola sp. | reverse complement strand
GACCACGGCCACGCACCATGCCGCGCTTGGTCTTGATCACGACTTCGGGCAGATCAGGCTCTACCGGCTGCAGCAGTTCCTCGATACCTGATTCCTGAAGCTGCAGATGCACTGCAGCGGGAGTGAGGACTTCGTTTTCGGTGGCCTGATACAGCTTCTGCAACAGCTGGGCACCGGCCTGCACCGCCTCGGAGTTACCGATGAGACGAAAGCTGCTGCCGCGGTTGTTGATCTCGATACCCAGGCGCACTTCCAGCTGGCGAAGGTGCTCATCCAGCTGGCCACAGACGTTGCGCAATCGTTCGTTATTTTCGGGCTCCAGAACAAGATCCAGAGATTCAGGATGGTCAGATGCCAAAGCAGTTGTCATACAGTCTTCAGGCGATGGCCGCCGCAGCGGGCTCGTCCAGCAGTTCTCCACGCAATGAATTGGGCAGCGCATCGGTGATGCGCACATCCACGAACTGCCCGATAAAAGATGCCGGCGCGGCGAAATTCACCACCCGGTTGTTTTCGGTGCGCCCGGCCAGTTCGCTGGCATCCTTGCGCGCATGGCGTTCCACCAGCACCTGCTGCACCGTACCCACCATCTGGCGGCTGATGCGCTGGGCATTGCTGTTGATCATCTGTTGCAGCTGCGCCAGCCGCGCCTGCTTCACGTCATGGGGCACATCATCTGGATAATCGGCAGCCGGCGTTCCGGGACGGCGGCTGTAGATGAAACTGAAGGACTGGTCGAAACCGATCTCATCGATGAGCTTCATGGTCAGGGCGTGGTCTTCGTCCGTCTCGCCGGGAAAGCCGATGATGAAATCGGAAGAAACGCTGATATCCGGGCGGATCTCGCGCAGGCGCCTGATTTTCTGCTTGTATTCGAAGGCACTGTGGCCACGCTTCATGGCCATGAGTATACGGTCCGAACCTGACTGCACCGGCAGATGCAGGAAACTCACCAACTCTGGCACATCGGCATACACGTCGATGAGGCTGCCGGTGAATTCGACAGGATGGGAGGTGGTGAAGCGAATGCGCTCGATGCCATCGATGGCGGCCACGTAACGGATCAGCAGGGCGAGATCGGCAATTTCACCATCGTGCATCTGGCCCCGGTAGGCGTTGACGTTCTGCCCCAGCAGGTTGACCTCGCGCACGCCTTGCTGCGCCAGTTGCGCCACTTCGGCAATCACATCATCGAAAGGGCGGCTGATTTCTTCTCCACGGGTATAGGGCACCACGCAATAGGTGCAGTACTTGGAACAGCCTTCCATGATGGACACGAAAGCCGTGGGGCCTTCGGCACGGGGTTCGGGCAGGCGGTCGAACTTTTCGATCTCGGGGAAGCTCACATCCACCACCGGCTGATGGTGCTCACGCAGGTTATCCAGCATCTGCGGCAGACGGTGCAGGGTCTGGGGGCCGAAAACCAGATCGACAAACGGTGCCCGGCTACGGATAGCCTCACCTTCCTGGCTGGCCACACAGCCACCTACACCGATCACCAGATGGGGCTTTTCCGCCTTCCAGTTCTTCCAGCGGCCCAACAGGGAAAACACCTTTTCCTGGGCTTTCTCACGAATGGAACAGGTGTTGAGCAGCAGCACATCAGCCGCTTCCGGTTCGGTGGTGATTTCCAGTCCGTGAGACTCACGCAGTACGTCCTCCATCTTGCTGGAATCGTACTCGTTCATCTGGCATCCAAAGGTTTTTATATACAGCTTGCCTGTCATACATATGAAAAATTGGAAAACGGCCGGAAATTGTATAACTTCCAGCAAGATTTCGCTATCTATTCACGTGGCATGCCTATCGGGAACAACCATGACCGACTGGTGGTATAGTGCATAGCAATACAAATTTATCTTGGCATAGATATATTGCCGATCATACAGCCCGATTCACCCTGCGGTTTTGATCACAAACCAATCAGTTCTGCATGCAAACCACGATTCTCCACTCTGCCCAACAGCTCCTGAGCAACAAGATTCTCGGGATCATAATCCACCAGCATCAGGTGTCGGGCATTTTCATGCACACAAGCGCTGTAAACACCATCGATCATGCTGATATCTCTCTCGATCTCATGGATATTGGCGTCGTCCAGGTTTTCGTCGATATGAATCAGAATATCGGTACAGTAGTCAGACATGTTCTCTCTCCTCGTTATCAATTCCCCTTATCCATGTATAGACTACTGACAGAATAAATCAAGGGTAGAATAGCCTCATGGGACACAAGGCACGCAAACGCTTCGGGCAGAACTTTCTCCATGATCCTCAGGTGATCGATAAAATCGTGCGCGCTATTCATCCGAAACCGCAAGATCATCTGGTGGAAATCGGTCCGGGACAGGGCGCGATTACCGACCAGCTATTGACCACAGCAGGCCAACTCGATGCCGTGGAACTGGATCGGGATCTGGTCAAGCTACTGGAGAACAGGTACGGCAATTATTCAGGTTTTCGGCTCCATTCCGCCGATGCCCTGAAATTCGACTTCTGTAAGCTGGCCGATGCCGGGGAAAAGCTGCGCGTCATCGGCAATTTGCCCTATAACATCTCCACGCCTCTGTTGTTCCACTTGCTGGAAAACAACCAGTGTATCCAGGACATGCACTTCATGTTGCAGAAAGAGGTTGTGGAACGCATGGTGGCCGGCCCCGGCAGCAAGACCTACGGCCGCCTGAGCGTGATGCTGCAGGCTGTTTGCAAGGTGCAGATGCTGTTTCCCATCGGCCCGGGCGCCTTCCAGCCAGCACCCAAGGTAGAATCGGCCTTCGTGCGGCTGATTCCCCACGAAAAACCGCCTTTTCCCATCGATGACCCCGCCCTGTTCGCCAAGGTAGTAACACAGGCGTTCTCCCAGCGGCGCAAAACGCTGCGCAACACATTGAAAGGCCTCATATCAGAAGAGGTCATGCAAAACTGTGGTATCGATCCTTCCATCAGGGCAGAACAATTGTCTGTAAAGGAATTTGCCTGTCTGGGCAATGCTCTTTCTTAAACTGCACTGAAACCAATACACACCACAGCAAAACTACCGCAACTGAAAAGTGCTGTTTCTTTTGATGCTGGTCAACAAGCATTCATATACAGCGAATCAAGCTGCCATATATGTCTATGTATAAAAGAGAAATAGAGAGGATTATCATGATAAAGAAAAGCCTTATCTTCTTCCTGGCACCAATACTGACACTGCTTTCTCCCCCAATCATTCAAGCAGCAGGTATTTCTGCAGGGAGTACCTGGGTTGGCGGCTATTTTTGGAATACCCTTCGTTCCGGACATGCCTGGATTGCAACCGGCGACCATGGCATCGAAGCCAGCGGCAACAATGCCGGCGGAGTGTTTTCAGATACAGACAACTCAGGGTCTGCCGAAGTGGGAACCGGCGACTACGGCATTCGGGCAGCTGGGAATCTTGCAGGCGGTACATTTAACGACAAAGACAGTTCCACTTTTGCCTACGTTGGATTCAGTACCTATAAAATTTGGGGAACAGGAAATGTCAGCTTCGTGCAAAACCACCCGGAAGACGAGGATCATGTCATCGTCTATTCCGCACCGGAAGGTGACGAAGTGGCCACCTATACCCGCGGCAGCGCCAGACTCGTGAATGGAGAAGCGCGCATTCCATTGGGCGAGACCTTCAAATGGGTGACCAATCCAGATATCGGCCTGACATCCCATCTAACGCTGAAAAACGGCTGGAGCATTCTGTACCAGTCCTCCCTGACCACTTCCGAACTGGTGGTAAAATCTGCGCCAGGTTATCCCGATGACGTGGAATTCAATTACATCGTCTACGGCCTGCGTATCGGCTTCGAGGATGTCACCGTGGTGCAGAAGAAAATCGAGGAAGCCCGCATCCCCTCCATGGCGGATCACCGCAAGGCCATCGAGGAACAGCCTGAACTGGCCAGCTACACGGCATTGAGCCGCTGGGCGCACATGTCCGGAAGTGACAGGAATCGGGTCACGGCCAATATGCAGGCCGCCACTGCCCTGTTGGAAAAGATCGAGGAGTTCGACCCAAAAATCCCCACCATCGATATGCCGAAAGTAGAAAAATGAGCTAACCCTGCCGCCGTCCCGCGTTCTTCTCCTGGACAGGCAGGCCAGCACATCAACCCCTCTCCCGACTGGAAAAGGGGTTGTTTTCTCTCCTTCCATCCCCATGTTGGAAAATCCATGGAACCACTTAACCCGGACAGTAAATGACCGAAGAAAGCCAGTTGCTTGCCCGCGCAGACGAAGTGCTGCCCAGTATCATTCATCTTCTGCCTATCGCCGCCCGGCCATTTTTTCCGGGTCAGGGCGTGCCTTTGCTCATGGACGCGAAGTACTGGGCACCGACGCTCAAGGCGATCCGGGAGTCCAATTCCGATCTCATCGGCCTGGTGCTCACCGCTGATGACGAGGCGGAGAAAACCACCACCAAGGCCATGTACCGGGTGGGCACCGTGGGACGCATCCACAAGGTACACGAGGTGGATGGGCAGTTGCAGGTGCTGGTGGAATGTCTGCAGCGCTTTCGCATCGAGAAATACATCAGCGAAAACCCGCCCTACATCGCCCGGGTAGACTACCTGCGCGAGCCTTCCGGCAAGCTGACCAAGGATATCAAGGCCTATGCCCTGGCCATCGTCAACACCATCAAGGAACTGCTGCCCCTCAACCCCCTGTTGCAGGAAGAGCTGCGCTTTTTCCTCGACCGCTTCGGCCCGGAAAACCCTTCCCTGCTGGCGGATTTTGCCACCGGATTGACCTCCTCCAGCAAGCAGGAGCAGCAGGAAGTGCTGGAAACGGTGGAGCTGTTGCCACGCATGGAAAAAGTGCTGGCCCTGCTGAGCAAGGAGCTGGACCTGGCACGTTCCCAGCAAAAGATCCGCGATACCGTGGAAGAACACATGGACGCCCAGCAGCGGGAATTCTTCCTGCGTGAGCAGCTCAAGGTGATCCAGCAGGAGCTGGGAATCTCCAAGGACGACCGCACCGCGGACATCGACAAGTACCGCGAGCGCATGATGCAGCTGAAACTTAGCGACGAAGCGAAAGAGCGGGTGGAAGAAGAGCTGGACAAGCTGTCCATCCTCGATTCCAGTTCGGCGGAATACAATGTCACCCGCAGCTACCTGGACTGGATCACCCAGCTGCCCTGGGGCGTCGAATCTGACGACAATCTGGATCTGGCCCATGCCCGCAAGGTGCTGGACCGGGATCATTTCGGCCTGAATGACGTGAAAGACCGCATCCTCGAGTTCCTCGCCCTGGGCATACAGCGCGGGGAAATCAAGGGCTCCATGATCCTGCTGGTGGGGCCTCCCGGCGTGGGCAAGACCTCCATCGGCAAATCTGTGGCCGAAGCCATGAACCGCAAGTTCTACCGCTTTTCCGTGGGCGGGATGCGTGACGAGGCGGAGATCAAGGGCCACCGACGCACCTATGTGGGCGCCATGCCCGGCAAGTTCATCCAGGCCATGAAAACCGCCGGCACCCAGAACCCGGTGATCATGCTGGACGAGATCGACAAGATCGGCGCCAGCTTCCAGGGTGATCCCGCCTCGGCCCTGCTGGAGGTGCTGGACCCGGAACAGAACGCCGAGTTTCTCGATCATTATCTGGACTTGCGTTTCGATCTGTCGGAAACCCTGTTCATCTGCACCGCCAACCAGCTCGACACCATTCCCGCACCTCTGCTGGACCGCATGGAGATCATTCAGCTGTCCGGCTATATCGCCGAGGACAAGCTGCAGATCGCCCGGCGTTTCCTGCTGCCCAAGCAGATCAAGAGCGCGGGTCTGAAGCGCGGCCAGATCAAGATCAACGCACCGGTGATGCGCAAGATCATCCAGGACTATGCCCGGGATGCGGGCGTGCGGCGCTTGGACAAGCAACTCGCGAAGATCGTGCGCAAGGCGGTGGTAAAGATGCTCGAAGGCAGCAAACTGCCCATCGAAATCACCATCGATAACCTTAAGGACTACCTGGGACCAGCCGTCTTCAGCGACGAACGCAAGTTGTCCGGCCCCGGCGTGGTCACGGGCCTGGCCTGGACCTCCATGGGCGGCGCCACCCTGAGCATCGAAGCCGTGCACACCCACAGCTTCACCCGCGGCTTCAAACTCACCGGCCAGCTTGGTGATGTGATGAAGGAGTCGGCAGAAATTGCCTATGGTTTCGTGGTCAGCCATGCAGAGCAGTTCGGCATCGATGCCGAGTTCTTCGAGAAGTCCTTCATTCATCTGCATGTACCGGCCGGCGCCACCCCCAAGGATGGCCCTTCTGCCGGCGTGACCATGGCCTCGGCACTGCTTTCACTGGCGCTGAACAAACCCGTCCGCAACATCGCCATGACCGGGGAACTGACCCTCACGGGAGAGGTATTCCCTGTGGGTGGCGTTAGAGAGAAGGTCATCGCCGCACGGCGTGTCGGTATTCGTGAGCTGCTGTTGCCCGCAGATAACACAGGCGACTGGGAGGAGATTCCCGAATATATCCGTAAAGGCATCAAGGTGCATTTCGCCACTACTTATGACGATGTTCTACCCCACCTGTTCTCAAAACGCTGAGACAATATGCGCTATGATTGAAAGCATCGGTATTATTGCGAGTGGAGTAGAAAATGGATCGAAGAATCAGCCCCCGCGTGGAATGGCATGGCCCGGTACAATTCCGCAGGAAGCCGGAAGACAAGTATCGTACCGGCTTTCTGGCTGATGTCAGTACCACGGGGACCATGGTGTGGCTTCCGGAGGACTTGGAGGTAGCCGACGAGCTGGAAGTGGTAATGAAATCAGAATATGATCCGGCGCCTGTACACATGCACCTGCAGGTCATACGCTGTGTGGAAGAGGAGCGGCATGGCTACCACGGCTACGGCTGCACACTGGAGATCCATGAGCCTTGGGAGCAGCAAGGAGTTTAAGGCGCTTTCCAGCCTGCCGATAGTATTTGCCGATGAAACGTCTGTTCCTTTTTCTTTGCCTGATACTATTTTGCATTGCGGCCTCCCACGCAAGCATTGAGCCTTCGGATATTGCCCGGCAATCTTCCGCGCCTGCGAGCCTATCCCTGGCCTATCTACAGGAATCCGATGGCGTACTCGATCTGGAAGATGCCATGGCTGCCTATGTCAGAGGAAAATTCACACCTTCCCCTGCTTTTTTTACGATTCGGCCTCAACGCTCCTCCTGTATGGCTACGCATGGCAGTGCAAAATGGCACCGATCGATCCATGCTGCGCAGGCTGTCCCTGGAAAGGGCATGGCTGGATCAGGTGGATTTCTTTGTTCTCCAGCGGGGGAAACTGATCCGGCATTTGCACACGGGTGACAGTCTGGCATTTTCTCAGCGCCCCGTGGAAAGCCGCTTTTTTGCTTTCGATCACAGCTATCCGCCGGGAAAAACCATCGTCTATGTCCGCGTGGCAACATCCGGGGCCATGGTGCTGCCCCTGTATTTCTCCACGCCGGAGCAGTATCTTTCCCGGCAAATGGGTAAATCTTACTGGTATGGCATCCTCTATGGTGGTCTATCGGCCCTGCTGATCTACAACCTGGTCCTTTTCTTCAACCTCGGAAGACGCAGCTATCTCTTCTACTCCCTGTATCTGTTCAGCTTCCTTACCGCCAATCTGGCATTTACGGGACATGCCTATCAGTTTCTCTGGCCAGACCATTACCTGCTGCAGAAATGGAGCAATCCCGCATTGATCATCGCATTCATCCTTTCCGGCTTGGGTTTTGCGGCCAGTTTTCTGGACTTGAAGCAGCATTTTCCCCGCCTTTACAAGGGCATCATCGTGACAATCATTTCCATCATAGTGATGGGCGCTTCGTTGGCTCTGCTGGATCTACAGAGTGTGCTGGTGGCAATATCCGCCGCCCTTCTCGTCCTTTATTCCACGGGCATCATCTTTCTTGGCCTGATTTCTTGGCGCAACGGCATCCCTTCGGCAAAGTATTTTTTCGCCGCATCCGTCACTCATGCAAGCGCTCTGCTTCTGTCAATGATCATCGTGACCGCTTCGCTGGACTTGGGCGACTTCGCTATCTATATCGTTGAAATCGCCATGCTCTTCGATGCCATTCTGCTGGCCTTTGCCCTGGCCGATCAGTTCCGGATTCTGCAGAAAGAAAAGCTGATGGCGGAAAGGCTGGCCAATATCGATCATTTGACGGGCATGTACAACCGACGGGGGTTTCATGACCGGATTCGTCCCCTATGGGATACCGGACTGCGAAACCAGCATCACATGTCCATCATTCTACTGGATCTGGATCGCTTCAAGAAGGTCAACGACCAGCATGGCCATATGACGGGTGACAGGACGCTCCAGCACACCGCTTCCCTGCTGGGTGCCAATGCGAGAACCGGGGATATCCTCGCCCGCTGGGGAGGAGAAGAGTTCATCCTGTTTCTCCCGGAAACAACGCTCGGTGAAGCCACGGGAATGGCGGAGCGGCTGCGCCGGATTCTTGCACGCATGGACACCACCATCAAGGGAATGACACTGACCGCAAGTTTCGGTGTGGCGCACACCAGTTCCCCACATCTCAGCATCGAAGCGCTGTTTCAACAGGCGGACAGACACCTCTACCGCGCCAAGGCACTCGGGCGAAACTGCGTCTTTTCCGGAGACACCGACAGCCTTTCGGAAGCGCTGCTGCCCACCACGCCCTGAGGTGTCGCGGCCATCACTTCCATGGCCCGTTTCTGCTTGCTTCCATTCCTGTAAATACCGTCGGCAGAAGCGGCCGTCATTTACAGGTCATGTCATCCGGTCAGGCATAAACAGCCATGGCCGCGTCCAGCGCTACGCCCTTGCTGATGGGCGCCTTCATCTGACTGAGCACCGCTTCCAGGGCAGACAGGCACAACAGCACATTCTTCTGGTTACTGGCATGCCCCATGAGGCCGATACGCCAGACCTTGCCGGCGAGGGTGCCCAGGCCGGCACCGATCTCCAGATCGAAATCGTCCAGCAACGCCTTGCGCACCGCCGCTTCATCCACGCCTTCGGGCACGGTAACGGCATTGAGTTGAGGCAGACGATCGCCGTCCTTGACGATAAAACCAATGCCCATGGCTTCCAGTCCGGCTTTCAGCGCCTGATGGTTTTTCTCATGCCGCGCCCAGGCGTTTTCCAGCCCTTCTTCCTTGAGGATGAGCAGGGATTCGTGCAGGGCGTAAAGGGAATTGACCGGGGCGGTGTGATGGTAGGTGCGCTGGGCGCCACTGCCCCAGTAACCCATGACCAGATTCAGGTCCAGGAACCAGCTCTGTACCGGTGATTTGCGGCTCTTGATTACCGCCAGTGCCTTGTCGCTGAAGCTCACCGGTGACAGGCCCGGCACACAGGACAGGCATTTCTGGGTGCCGGAATAGATGGCATCCGCGCCCCATTCATCCACCTTCACCGGCGTGCCGCCCAGGGAAGTCACCGCATCCACGATGCTCAGGCAGCCACGATCCTGCGCCAGCTTGCACAGTGTTGCGGCATCGGATTGCGCGCCGGTGGACGTTTCCGCATGCACAAAGGCCAGGATCTTTGCATCGGGATTGGCCTTGAGTGCGTCTTCCACCTTGGCGGGATCGACTACCGTCCCCCACTCGTCTTCCACCATGACGGCCTCGCCACCACAACGGATGACATTTTCCTTCATGCGGCCACCGAACACGCCGTTCTGACACACGATGACCTTGTCCCCTGCCTCGATGAGATTGGTGAAGCAGCTTTCCATACCGGCGGAACCCGGCGCCGATACCGGCATGGTCATGGCGTTCTCGGTCTGGAAAGCGTACTGCAGCAATCCCTTGACCTCTTCCATCATCTCCACGAAACGTGGATCGAGGTGGCCGATGGTGGGGCGTGACAAGGCTTCGAGGACTCTGGGCGAGACATCGGAAGGTCCGGGTCCCATGAGCGTGCGAACGGGGGGGTTGAAGGTGGAAACGGTGGACATGTTCAATTCCTCTATTGTTATCCGGCTATTACAACAACCGGTATTGATATATTCTGATTGGAATATACCAGTGCCGCGGCCAGCATATCCATGCCCTTATCCAAGAAATTACGCAATGCCCTGAAATCGATCCTGCCCGACGATGGCCTGATCGAGCATGAAGAACTGCTGCGCCCCTATGAATGTGACGGACTGACCGCCAAGCGCGCCCTGCCCCTGGCGGTGGCACTGCCCGAAACAGAAGCCCAGGTGCGGGACGTGATGCGCCTCTGCCATGAACAGGACTTGCCCATCGTGCCCCGTGGCGCGGGCACCGGTCTCTCGGGGGGCGCCCAGCCCGTGGAACAGGGGCTGGTGCTCAGTCTGGCACGCTTGAACAGCATCCTGAACATCGACGCAGACAACCTCAGCGCCCGGGTGCAACCTGGGGTGCGCAACCTGGCCATCAGCGATGCGGCGAAAAAATTTGGGCTGTATTATGCGCCAGATCCTTCCTCACAAATCGCCTGCACCATCGGTGGCAACGTGGCGGAAAACTCCGGCGGCGTGCATTGCCTGAAATACGGTCTCACCGTACACAATATCCTCAAGCTGCGCATCATCACAGCCGCAGGCGAGTTGTTGGAACTGGGCGGCGACGCCCTGGACAGCCCGGGCTACGATCTGATGGCGCTGATGACCGGCTCGGAGGGCCTGCTGGGCATCATCACCGAGGTCACAGTGAAGCTGCTACCCGTACCCCCCGCGGCACAGGTCATCCTTGCGGCCTTCGACAGCGTGGAGCAGGCGGGCAAGACCGTGGGCGCCATCCTGCGTGCCGGCATCATTCCCGCAGGTCTGGAGATGATGGACAACCTCTCCCTGCGCGCAGCCGAGGATTTCGTTCATGCTGGCTACCCCCTGGATGCTGCCGCCATCCTGCTGTGCGAACTCGACGGCACCCCGGCGGAGGTGGACGAAACCCTCACCAGGGTGCTGGCCATCATGGAACAGAACCACTGCAGCAGCCATCGCCTTTCTCATACCGAGGCGGAACGCCAACAGTTGTGGGCGGGACGCAAAGCCGCCTTTCCCGCCGTGGGGCGCATCTCGCCGGATTACTATTGCATGGATGGCACCATCCCCCGCCACCAGCTGCCCCAGGTGCTGGGCCGCCTGGAACAGATGTCGAAAGACTATGACCTGCGCGTGGCCAACGTCTTCCATGCCGGCGACGGCAACCTGCATCCTCTGGTGCTCTATGATGCGAACAAACCGGGAGAGCTGGAAAAGGCCGAGCGTTTCGGCGGGGATATCCTCAGCCTGTGCGTGGAGGTCGGCGGCACCATCACCGGCGAGCACGGCGTAGGCAGCGAGAAGATCGACCAGATGTGCGTGCAGTTTCAGGCGCTGGAGCTGGCCCAGTTTCACGCCATCAAGGCCGCTCTTGACCCCAAAGGGCTGCTCAATCCCGGCAAGGCCATTCCCACCCTGCATCGCTGCGCCGAACTGGGCGCCATGCATGTGCACAACGGGGAACTGCCCTTCCCTGAGCTCGAACGTTTCTGATGCAGGCATTGCAGGAACAGATCCTGGAAGCCTTCGAGCAGGGCACAGCGCTCACTGTTCAGGGTGGTGGCAGCAAGCATTTTCTGGGGCAGCCTGTGGCAGCAGATGAAGCCATCTCCACCGGTAAACTCAACGGCATCATCGACTATCAGCCGGAAGAGCTGTTCATCCGCGCAAAGGCCGGCACACCCCTGACCGAAGTCGAAACCCTGCTGGCCGAAAACGGGCAGATGCTGCCATTCGAGCCACCCCACTTTTCCCCATCCGCTACCTTGGGTGGCGCCATCGCCTGCGGACTGTCCGGACCATCACGACCTTGGCGGGGCGCAGCCAGGGATTTCGTGCTGGGTTGCAAGCTGATCAACGGCAAGGGCGAGCTCCTGCATTTTGGTGGCGAGGTGATCAAGAACGTAGCCGGCTATGATGTTTCCCGGCTGCAATGCGGCGCTTTCGGCAGCCTGGGGCTATTGGTGGAACTGAGTATCAAGACCATTCCCGCGCCACGAACAGAAATCACCCTGAGCCAGGAAGCGGACGAGCCCACAGCGCTGGCCCGCTTCATCGAATGGAACCGGCTGCCCTTGCCTCTCAGCGGCGCGGCCTGGCACCAGGGCCGGCTGTGGATCAGGCTCGGCGGCACCCCGGCTGCGGTAGAAGCTGCCCGCAAACAGATCGGCGGCGAAGCCCTGGAAAACAACGATTTCTGGCAGGACCTGAAGGAGCAGTGGCTACCCTTCTTCAAAAACGAGCTGCCCCTGTGGCGGCTGTCCCTTCCCCGCGCAGCGGGAAAGCTCGAACTGCCCGGTGATTATTTGTTGGACTGGGGTGGCGCCCAGCGCTGGCTGCTCAGCGAAGCAGCCGCTGCCGACATCCAGAAAATCTCTGTCGAAGCCGGCGGACATGCCAGCTCATTCAGCAACGGGCCATTCCAGCCCTTGTCGCCTGCCCTGATGATGCTGCACCGGCGGCTCAAGCAGGCCTTCGACCCCAAGGGCATCTTCAATCCTGGCCGGCTGTATCCGGAACTGTAGGCCATGGAAACCCATATCAGCAAAAGCATCGCCCAATCGGAAGCGCTGCAGGAAGCCGAAGCCATCCTGCGCAGCTGTGTCCATTGTGGTTTCTGCACCGCCACCTGCCCGACCTATCAGCTGCTGGGAAACGAGCTGGACGGCCCCCGGGGGCGCATCTACCTGATCAAGCAGATACTGGAAAGCGGCCAGGCCAGCGCCGAATCACGGGCGCACCTGGATCGTTGCCTGGGTTGCCGCTCCTGTGAAACTACCTGCCCTTCCGGCGTGCGCTATGCCCGGCTGCTGCACACCGGCCGCCATCTGGCCAACGAGCTGGCGCCGCCATCCCTGGCCAACCGCGGTCTGCGCCAAATGCTCAGATCGACATTGCCCTATCCCCGGCGGCTGGCGCCCCTGGTCAAGACCGCCCGCCTGTTCCGTCCTCTGTTGCCTCTCGCGTTGCGATGCAAGATTCCGGGCGCTGCCGACAAAGCCCAACATTCACTGGAGCCACAGACCTGCCAACGCAAGATCATTCTGTTTCAGGGCTGTGTGCAATCTGTCGTCGCCGGTTCCATCAATGCCGCCACCCGCAGGGTGTTGCAACGGCTGGGTATTCAGGCGCTCGATGCGCCTGGCGAATCCTGCTGCGGCGCGGTGAATCACCACCTGGATGACATTGAAACCGCCCGCGCCATGGCGCGCAACAACATCGACCGCTGGCTGAAGCTCATCGACGAAGGCGCTGAAGCCCTGCTCGTGACCGCCAGCGCCTGTGCGCTGGAGATCCGGGAATATCCCTTGCTGTTCCCTGAAAAAAGCGAATATCACGACAAATCACTGCATATTCGGCCCTACTGCATGGAAATAGGCGAATTTCTCGCGACACAGGACACGACGGTGCTGCGGGTGCCTGACGGTACCTTCGCCATCAGCTTCCATGCCCCTTGCACGTTGCAGCACGGCCTGAAAGCCCAGGGCCACACGGAAGCGCTGCTGCGGAAAACGGGCTTCGACGTGCGAGAACCGGAAGATGCACATCTGTGCTGCGGCTCGGCCGGCACCTACTCCATCACCCAGCCAAAGCTGTCCGGGAAACTGCGTAAAAACAAGCTCCTGCAACTGCAGAAGGCGGGAGGTGAGGTGATCGCCACCGCCAATATCGGCTGCCTGCTGCATCTTCAGGAAAAGGCTGAACAGCCTGTCAGGCACTGGATCGAGTGGCTGGACGAGGCGCTTGAGACAGGGAAAACTCCGGCACAGTAGCAAGCCTGTTCAGGGTTGTGTCGTCTCCACGATGGTGGACAGATCGAGCAGGGGCGCCGCAATCTTCAGGCCGGCCTTGCTGGCCTGAAGATTGATTCTGAAACCAATGCGTTTGCTGCCGCGGACAAACTCGATCATGCCGCCTTTTTCCGCAAACTGTTCCACATCCCCGATGGTCAGAATGGGATAGTGCGCCAGTGACTGGAGGATGCTTCTCAGGAAAGGGCGTTTGGATTCACTGACGAACAGGATCTGGCAGCTCGCATCCACCGCCTCGGACTGGACAAAACGCCGGACATGGATAGCCTGGTTGTCCACCTTGCGGGCCTCGAGTGCATCAAGCGCATTGCCAAAATCATCACGACCCAGGATACAGATACCGAATTTTCCGCCTTCAAGGCTGCTCTCCGGCCATTCGATGAACCCGGTCAACTTGTAGATCAAGGCGACCTTGAGCTTGTATTCTGCGGAACCTGAGCCCGCAGAATGTATACTGACCGGTAACAACAAAGCCAGCAACAACAGCGACATCCCTGCACTGCGGCGGGGCTTGCAGAAGCAAAATTTCTGCATTCCAGTCAATGGTCATCCCTTGTTCCAGAACCGCTCATCAGAAATGCCAGAGCACCTGGGCAAGGAAGGAGCGTTCGACTTCAGTAGGCATGAGATAGCTCTCACCCACAAACTCCTCATGCCGGCTGTCGAGCAGATCCCGTCCCACCAGAGACAGCTCCAGTTCTTCACTGGGCCGCCAGGCCAGGCGCAGATTCACGCTGGTATACGCCGGCACCGACGCTTCCCTCAGGTAGGCGGGTCGCTCGATCTCACCGACATAGTAGACCCAGAAATCCAGGCTGAGATCATTGCCGATATCCATCAGGGAACGCAACGAGCCCTGATGTGTGGGTGTCGATAAGCCATTGGGGGCGATGGCGCCGAGAAAAGAACTGCCGGCATCCAGAGAAGTGGCAATATCATAGTAGCTATAGCCCATCTGCAAGCGCCACCATTCCAGCGGTTGCCAGTCCAGCGACAGCTCGATACCATTGCTGTCGCCCAGCAGGTTGTTGTCGAAAATCAGATAGGGAATGCCTTCGGGCGAGAGCTGCATTTCCAGCGTCTCAAGATCATCATAGTCATGATAGTAAGCCACCAGATCCAGGGCCAGGTTGGCCTGAAACTGGTAACGCAGGCCCAGCTCATAGGCCAGCAGCCTTTCGGAGTCAAAGTCCTCATTGCCATAGCCATGTACCACGAGGGCCGGATCGGGTGGCGGTAGCGGCACGATCTGGAAGACGATATCCGAACTGCGCTCCACTCGTGAAGGCGTTCTCACGGCGCGGGAAACGGCGCCCCACAGGGTAATACGTTCATCCACCAGCCAGAGCAGGCGCCCCGTGGGCTGTATCTCCATCCCGGTGTAATCATTGTGTTCGAACTTGGAACCAAGAATCAGCCGCAGTTTGTTCGGCAGCAGTTCAATCTCGTCCTGGATGAAAAAGCTGTACAAATCAGTCGTCTGGCTATCGGGCAGCACAGAGGCCATGAACGTGTTGTTGAAGTCGTCCCGGATGTGCCGGTAGTTCAGACCCCAAACCAGGTCATGGCCCGACAGCGGTTGAAAACGGTGCTGAAAATCGATGTCCAGGGTATCGTACTTCTGGGTGGAAAAGGCTTCGGCTCGCCTGGCGTGATCGTAATACACCTGCAGGGTGGCGATCGCATCGCCCTCCAGCTGGCGCTCCCAGCGCCCCAGAAGATTCCATCCGGAGGATTCCACCGGATCCTGAACCAGCGCATCCACATAGTAGGGGGCATAGGGCGCATTGGCTGGATCGGCAGGATCGAGCCAGTAATTGGCTGTCTGGTTTTCATCGGCATCATATATGTCGCCCTGAAAAGTCCAGCTGTCCTCATCAGCAGCATTGCCATCGATCCGGAAGCCGCCTCGCAGGCTGCGCCACTGATCGCCGGCATCCCTGCCGATTTCCGGCAGCCAGAAGCTGTCCCGGTCATTGAACTTCAGATAGACCCGGCCTTTGGCCGAATCGCCGAGCGATCCGCCATAACGCAGACCTACATTGGCTTTTTCCTCGTTTCCACCACCCGCTACCAGCAACCCGCCCTGGGTATCCCCGGCATTGCGGGTGATGATATTGATCACCCCATTGACCGCATTGGCCCCCCAGAGCGTGGCGCCCGGCCCGCGAACCACCTCGATGCGATCGATGTCCTCGAGCAAGGTATCCTGGGCATCCCAGTAAATACCGGAAATGGTCGGGCTGTAGACGGTGCGACCATCGATCATAACCAACAACATGTTGACGAACTGGTTGTTGAAGCCCCGGGTGGTGATGGCCCACTTGTTGGCATCGATGCGAGCCACCTGGACACCAGGAGCGAGGCGTAGGGCCTCGGGAACGGAAGTGACGCCCGAACGCCGGATATCCTCGTTGGTGATAACGAATACCGAGGCCGCCGTCTCCTTCAGACGCTGCTCTTTCTTGGCTGCCGAAGTAACTTCCATGCTCAGCAGATCTTCCAGCGGCAGGTCCAGATAATCGGGCTCCTCCCCTGCACAGGCATTCGCGGTCAGAAGCAACAACGCGCCTGTACAGATCACCCGCGTGGCGGTGATTCCATGTTCTTTGTTCTTGTTGATGGTCATACGCTTTCTCCGCTGCATTATCGATGCAGACAGCTTCGTTTCTCCAAGTCAGGTCAAGATCAGAAATCCCAGCGCAGCTGGGCAAGCCAGGAGCGTTCGACTTCCGTGGGAATCAGGAAATTTTCACCCACGAATTCGGGATGGTGATCATCGAAGAGGTTCTGTCCCACCAGCGACAACTCCACATTCTTTGCCGGCGTCCAGGCAAGGCGGACATTGAAACTGGTATAGGCAGGCACGGCAGAATCGATGCGGGAATACGCCGTACGCTCCAACTCGTCGACATAGTAGAGCCACATATCCAACATCAAATCGTCTCTCAGGTCCATCATCGAGCGGATGGAAAGCTGATGGTTCGGACTGGAATGCTCTACCAGGGTATTGTTGTTGTCAGGATCACGGCTGTCCTTGTCCAGTGATAGCGACAGGTGCAGATAGCTGTAGCTGGTCTGCAGGCGCCACCAGTCCTGTGGCCACCAGTCCACGACCAGCTCCATTCCGTAGCTGCTCGAAGCCAGCTTGTTGTCGAAAACCACATCCGAAAGCGGGCTCTGGGGCTGTGCTGACTCGAAGGACTGCAGGTCATCATAATCATTGTAGAACAGGGAAAGATCCACAGACAGATCTTCACGGGGCTGGACACGATATCCCAGCTCATAGGCCAGCAGTTTCTCTGAATCAAAATCCTCGTTACCGAGGGAATGAAGCACCGTAGGTTGGGACACGAATGGCGGCATGGCAGGAACAATTACTGACACTACCTGTGATCCGTTTTCCACCCGTGAAGGTGTTCTCACTGCCTTGGAAACAGCCCCCCAGAACGTACTGCGAGCATCCGGCGTCCACAGCAAGCGGCCACTGGGCTGCACCTCGAACCCCGTGTAGTCGTTATGCTCGAACTTGGAACCAAGAATCAGCCGCCACCGATCCGGCAGCAGCTCGATTTCATCCTGCAGAAACGCGCTGTAGATATCCCGTGTGCTGCTTTCCGGAATCATGCTGCCAAGGAAGTTATTGTCGAAATCATCGCGAATACGCCGATATCCCAGGCCCCAGATGAAATCATTGGCCGGTAACGGCCGGAACTGGTGATGGAAATCAATATCCAGGGTGTCATGCACCTGATCGATGATCAGCTCCGATCTGTCGGCATGGTCAAAATAGACCTGAAGCATCATGTTGGAATCTGCAGACACGGTATGCTCCCAGCGGGCCAGCAGGTTCCATCCCGAGGAATCTACCTCATCCCGCACACCGGGAATTGCATAGAAAGGGGCATAAGGCGCATTTGCCGGATCAGCCGGGTCTTTCCATTCGAGAACCAGCTGGCTCTCATCTGAATCATAGACATCACCCTGGAAGGTCCACAAATCACTTTCCGATATCCGTCCATCGGCACGAAAACCGGCTCGTCGGCTCGTCCAGTCATCCTCTCCTTCACCGGAAGACGTCCAGGATGCCCCATGGTCATTGTATTTCAGGTAAAAGCGGGCAGAGCCCTGATCCCCGATTGCCGTACCATATCGAAAACCTGTAAAGGCCTCTTCATTTGCACCTGCTGCTGCGGTGAAATAGCCGCTTTCGGTCCGGGCAGCATCTCGGGTAATGATGTTGATCACCCCGTTCACCGCGTTGGCCCCCCACACCGTGGCACCAGGACCGCGAATCACTTCGATACGATCGATATCTTCGAGCAGGGTATCCTGCGCATCCCAGTAAACCCCTGAGAATGACGGTGTATAGACGGTACGGCCATCGATCATTACCAGCAACTTGTTGGCAAACTGACTGTTGAATCCCCGGCTGCTGATGGCCCACTTGTTGGCATCGATACGGGCCACATGGATGCCCGGCGCCAGTCGCAAGGCCTCTGGAATGGAAGTGGCACCCGAACGGCGGATATCGTTGCTGGTGATAATGAAAATAGCTGCAGATACCTCATTGAGGGGCTGTTTCTTCTTGGCTACCGAGGTCACCTCCATGCTCAGAAGGTCTTCAAGCGGCGCATCCAGGTAAGAATCGAGGGATTCCTCTGCATGAACGACGGTGCCTACTCCGACAGCAAGACACAGCGAGGCTGTGATACCCGCATGGCCAACGGCGGTTTTGTAGTTCATTTGTCTGTTTCCTGCAGCAATGGTTATTCTGTTTCGTTGATATATAGCGGCAGGTCATATGATTCATTAACTTCTCGCGCCAAACCGAGACAGAAACCTCATTCCCACAGCCAAAAAAAACCCCGCAGGCAGATGCTGGCGGGGCTTCTTGGAGGGCTGAATCAGCCCGGGATACTTCGGCGTATCAGTGCAGTCCCTGCACGTACTGGGAAACTGCGTCGATCTCCTTGTCGGTCAGCTTTGCGGCTACGCCGGCCATCATGCCGTTCATGTCGTTGCTGCGCGCGCCGGAACGGAAATCCTTGAGCTGCTTGGCCACATAGGCGGCGCTCTGACCACTGATGCCGGGAAAGTTTGCTGCGCCGTTTCCACCACCCGCAGGGCCATGACAGCCGGAACAGGCGGGCGCGCCGTTGCTGCTGCCGGCACGGTAAAGGCTTTGGCCCATATCCACCTTATCCGCAGCTGCCTCACCTATGGTACGTGTCTGGCTGGAGAAATAAGCAGCCAGATCTTCGATATCCTGATCCTTCAGGGGAGCCGCCATGGGCGCCATGGTGGCGTCCTTGCGCTTGGTCGCCTTGAAGTCATGCAGTTGCTTTTTGATGTACTTGGGATGCTGACCCGCCAGTTTCGGCCACAGGGGATTCACACCGCTGTTACCGTCAGCACCATGACAGGCAGCACAGGCCGCAGATTTTGTTTTGCCGGAGGCCGCATCACCCGCTGCCTGCGCAACGCCGGAGACAGCGATGGCCACAAAAGAAGCAATCAATACCGCTTTTTTCATTTCATACTCCAAGTACATTCTAAAATTCTTGATTGATTAGCAAAAAAACAGGGAGCCACCCTGGACTCCCTGTTTTTCATTCGTTACTTCAGGCTGGAGAAATACGCAGCCAAGTTTTCCATGTCCTGGTCAGACAGCAGTGCGGCCTGGGGAGACATCAGCGGATCCTTGCGGGTGCCCGCTTTGAAGGCTTTCAGCTGCTTGATCATATAGTCGGCTTTCTGACCGGCCAGGTTTGGCCACAATGCGTTGGCGCTGATGCCGGCAGCACCATGACAGGCAGCGCAGACGGCGGCTTTAACCTTGCCTGCTGCTGCGTCACCTGCCGCCATGGCAGAACCAAAAGAACCCAAACCAGCTACCAGTGCTGCAATCACAATGATTTTTTTCATTTCCCAACTCCATAGTTCTCAGTTACATAAAGACACCGCCCTTTCAGGGCGGGATAAAAACCCGTTATGTATAACAGAGAATGCTTATTTAGGTCAACCGTTTTTATACAAAACCACCCTATTGACAATACGCAACATGAGGAAAGTATTAGCGTAAAAACAATGGCTTATTGCAAATCACGCCGCTTGGGATGAAATCCACTGCTGCAGTTGTTCCTCGGTCAGCGGATGGCTGATGTAGTAGCCCTGCAGCATGTCGCACTCCATTTCTCGCAACATGGCCGCCTGATCCATCTCCTCTACCCCTTCAGCGACCACACACATCCCCAGATCATGAGCCAGATTGATGGTCGCCCTGACAATGGCCCGATCGCTCTCCCATTTGATCATATTCACCACAAAACTCTTGTCCACCTTGAGCTCGTCCACCGGTAGGCGGGAAAGATAGGCAAGGGAAGATTGCCCGACACCAAAGTCGTCGATACTCAGGCCGACGCCTATTGCAGCCAGTTGCAGCAGCACCTGCAAGGCGCGTTCGGAATCCTGCATGATGGCGCTTTCAGTGATCTCGAAGCGAACCAAGGCCGGATCAAGGCCATACTGGCCGATCATGCGCTCGACCCAGAGGGGAAAACCGTCCTCATCCAGAACCCGCGCAGACAGATTGATGGCAATGCTGACATTGACACCCTGGTTCTGCAGATCGCGCTGTGTGGAAAAAATGTTCTCCACCGTCCAATGGGTCAGGTCGATAATATGCCGCGTCTGTTCCACCAGGGGGATATACATATCGCAGGGCAGCAGCCCATGTTCGGGATGATGCCAGCGCAGCAGCGCCTCGAAGGTATGGGTGTCAGGTGCCGTCAACATCAGCTTGGGCTGGTACACCATGCTCAAATGCCCATCCAGCATGGCATCCTTGATACCCGTGATCAGCGCCATCCGATCCAGGCCGCTGCTCGCATCTTCTTCGGAAAATACGATGTTGTTGGTTCCTGTAGCCCGGGCTTTGGTAACCGCATTGTCCGCGTGCTTGATAAGCACCGTCATGTCTTCTCCCTGATCGGGGAAAATGGCCGCGCCAATGGCGGCACTCACGGTCAAAGGGGATTCCGCCACATCAATGGGGCGGGCAAGGGCGTGCTGCACTTTCCTGGCAATGATATTCGCTTCGGTTTTTTCATTGATATCCGCGATAACGGCAAACACATCGCCGTCAAAACGTGCGACAGCATCTGCATCACGCAAGCCACTGACGATATTCTGCGCAACCAGGCGCAATACATCATCGCCAATTTCATAGCCCAGATTCTTATTGATACGTTTGAAGTCATTCAGACTGGCCAGCAGAAACAGGAAGCGCTTACCAGAACGGCGGGCACTCGCAATCTTGTTATTGAGCTGCTCTTCCAGCAACATGCGGTTGGGCAAAGAAGTGAGTGGGTCGTGAAAGCTTTGGTAGCGCAACTGAGATTGCAATGCATCATGTTGTACACGCATTTGCTGCAGCTCTTTCTCTCGCCTCACGATGACATACATCAATATCGCGGGCGCTACCAGCATCAGCACCAGTAACAAGCCATGACTGAGCACCAGGCGATAAAGGGAGGCAGCCGATGACCCCGTGCCGGCGGCGCTTTCTTCCAGCATTCGAAATGACTGGAATTCCTGATAGCCATTGAAAATGACCAGTACGGAAAGCATTCCATACAACACCAGAACCATGAGCAACACCCAGGAACTCCTTCCTGAATGCGCCGCTTCCTTCGAAGCTGCCGCTTCCGACGCTTGCGTATCTGCAGACGGTTCAGGCTGCACTGCGCTCATAAAAAAAGTGTCCTTTTCTAACAAACATATGCCGATAAAATCTCGCCAAATTCGTCCAGTTCAAGCTTCAAACGCCCATACCTGTCAACCTGCTCCACACCGGAACCCGGGGTGTCCTGCATCACCTCGATGAAACGCACGGCAATGACTACCGCCCTGGCTTCGGTTTGCAGTATATCGAATGCAATGGAATCTGCCAGCCAACAGCCATTCCTGTCCGCCAGATCGGCCAACTCCCGGCACCCCTGCAAATAACTGGCTATTTTTCCTTCCAGATCAGGCATTATCCCCTTACCTGCGGCATTAAACCACAGAAAACCAACGCGCAAACAGTGAATTCTTGCTGTAGCACCTCATATTGCTTCTCAGCAGCTTTTGAGACGGGTTTGTTCTCGTCTTGCGAACGGTATTCGACTCCGCTTCGCACACGGAAGATGCTACATACTCGTCTATGGTCAAGTATAGGCTAATTTCCCGGGGATGCAGTCCCCCGGGAACATTGCATCAAGTTGCGATAAGCCGTGTTGACACTTCACACTACAACGTCGCGTGAAAAAGAAACCACGATATATTCAGGCCCCCGGCCCTCGCCTGACAAGCAAGATCCATATTGACCTTTCCAATTCGGCTGTTAAAGTACAAATACGACGCACAGATAGAACAGTCAAATCAGATCAGGAGCGGTAACATGCCTTCATACAGAACCCTGCCAGTCACCATGATCGACACAGACGTGACTTATCACAAGCCACATCAGGTATTCAAGCCACAAGTAAGCCTGGAAGACCCGGCGATAGAAGTGATGACTGACTTTACCAAGGTGACCGCCATCAGCGTCAATCCCTGTGCCAATCTGGAACAGGCCAGGGAACGGATGATCTCCAGTGGCGTACAAATGCTTTTTGTGACCAACCAGTACCATGAAGTCCTGGGATTGATCACGGCGAATGACCTCAGCGGCCCGAAGCCCATGCAGGTATTGTCGGAAAACGGCGGTAAAATGGAAGATGTGATGGTGCGTGACATCATGACCCCCCGCCTGAAACTTGAAGCCCTGGAGTTCACCGAGATCCAGAAATCCCGGGTGGGCGATCTTCTGGAGACCTTCAAGCGTATGGGACGCCAGCACGCCCTGGTGGTTGAACATGATGCAGCCAGTGACAAACAGATCATTCGCGGCGTGCTTTCCACCACGCAATTCAGCAAACAACTGGGCTACGAAGTCCAGAGTTCCCACATGGCAAGCAACATCGCGGCAATGGCTCAAGGTGGCTGAACAGAAATTCGGGCAACTGCCGCCGGGGCAACAATTCATCTGGCAGGGAAGGAAATGGCAGAAAACCAGCCCCTTGCTTGCCTGTGCCGAAGGAACAGCACAGCCGCGAATCATCCCGCGCTCAGCACGAGTCATGCTGGCCGACAACAACCTCGCAGCAACGAATTCCAACCGCCAAGCGGATCAGGCAAGCAGTGTTCGAACTGCGCTGCAACAATTGCAAGAGGAAAGTCTGGAAAAAATGGAGTTTCTGCAGTTGCATCCTGACCACGTTCGCGCCATTCGGGAAATCCTGTTCCAGGCAACGGAAAATGCCCTCAGGAAAATCAATCACCCTTCATAATACGTTTTCAACCGGAATCCATCATGAAAAAAACACTCCTCTCATCCGTTCTCTTTTTACTTCCTGTGATTGCCGACGCCCAGCCTACTGCAACCAGACCGGCATCCATGTCCGATGCCTTCATGTTGCAACTGGACAGCAACAAGGACGGCAAAGTCACCAAAGAAGAATTCTTTGCCCCCCACGAGAAACAATTTGCCAATATGGACAGCAACAAAGACGGTGCCATCGACAAGGCGGAGATTGAAACTGTAGAAAAACAATGGCGCGAACAGATGGAAAAAATGCGTAAGCATCCGACGGGGAGTCGTTGATGTTCGGCGGACGTACACCGTTTCTGATCGGCTTTCTGGCCTGTGTTGCCGCCATCGGAGCGGCGCTGGCGTATTTTCAGCACTATCTGGGGCTGGAACCCTGCCCACTGTGTATTTTCCAGCGCATCTCCGTGATGGTGATCGGTGTGATTTTCCTAGCCGCCCTGCTACACAATCCCGGCGCCATCGGCCGGCGCATCTATAGCTTGCTCCTGATCCTGGCGAGCCTGAGCGGTATCGGCATCGCATTGCGTCACCTATGGCTTCAGTACGGCAGCCATGAGGAATTGAGCTGTGGCGGCACGCTGGATTTCATGCTCGAAAACGATCCACTGATGAAAGTCATTGCGGACGTCTTCAAGGGTACCGGGGATTGCGGTGAAATCGTCTGGTCCCTGTTTGGCATCAGCATTCCGGGATGGACACTGGTGTTCCTTCTGGGGATTCTGATACTGAGCCTGGGCATCCTGCTCAGCAAAGATCGCTGAAAATCAACGTTCTTCCCAGGCCCGAATCGGCGGGTGATAGATAATCTGCACCTGGGTTCCGCCCGGATCGTAGCAGTAGAAGCTGCGGGCACCGTCCCGGTGTGTTCGCGGTTCGGTGCGCATGCGCACGGCATGCTCCCCCAGCCACTGGAACCAGTCATCAACCAGGTCTTCTGCGGCCAGAAAAAAACCGATATGATCCAGCCGCTGGCCGGCCTCGTCACATAATTGGCCTGACGCCTGGTGCAGGGCCAGGTTGTCGCTGCCCGAGGTCAGATAGACATTTTTTTCGTCTGGTCGCCATTCCACCTTCATGCCCAGCAGATCCACATAAAAGCGTTCACAGGCAGGCAGGTCACGCACATACAATGCCACATGGCGCATGCCGTAACTCAGCTCGGGACGTGGCATCAGTCCAGCTCTACCAGTTCATAATCGTGGGTGATGGCAGCAGTTTTACCCAGCATGAGCGAAGCGGAACAGTATTTTTCCGCGCTCAGTTTCACCGCCCGCTCCACGACCTTTTCCGTCAGCCCCTTGCCGCCCACCTTGAAATGCACATGAATACGGGTGAAAACCTTGGGTTCGCTATCCGCCCGTTCCGCTTCCATGTCCACTTCGCAGAAATGCACATCCTGACGACTCTTCTTCAGGATATGAATGACATCAAACTCGGTGCAGCCCCCCATTCCCAGCAGTAACATTTCCATGGGCCGCACCCCCAGGTTGCGCCCGCCGTGATCTTCCGGCCCATCCATCACCACCACATGGCCACTGCTGGATTCGCCCAGCATCAACGCACCATCCACCCATTTGACCCGTGCTTTCATCGATCGATTTCTCCCGCAAATTCACTTGGCCAAGAAAGCTAACACAAGCCGTTTCAAATTACAGCTTTGCTGTATTAGCATACTCATGGCAGAATGTCCCCACAAAGGACGGACACAATATGATAAGAAGGTCACAGAACATGAGCATCGTAAATCCCCCTCCTCCACCGCCACAGTGGTTGGCGCCATTTCTCGCACATTGCCACATTCACAAGTATCCGGTACGCAAGGAACTGATGAAGCCGGGTGATCCTGCGGACACTCTGCTGTATATCCTTGACGGACAACTTACTGTGTTGCTCGAAGATGATGATGGCAAGGAAATCATTCTCGCGTATGCGAATAAGGGGGAATTCATCGGGGAAATGGGAATGTTCGTTCCCCAGTCAACCCGTTCTGTCATCATTCGCACCCGCACCCCCTGCGAAATTGCCGAGATCAGCTACCAGCGGCTGGAGGCACTACTCAAGGACGAACTGAAGGACCACACCACGGAGTTTTTCTTTGCTGTGGGCAAGCAGCTTTCCGAGCGCCTGCTGCAGACCAGCCGCAAAGTCAGCCATCTGGCCTTTTTCGATGTCACCGGCCGGGTTGCCAGCACCTTGCTGGATCTGTGTGAACAACCCGACGCCATGACCCACCCCGACGGCATGCAGATTCGCATCACCCGCCAGGAAATCGGTCGTATCGTGGGCTGCTCGCGGGAGATGGTGGGCCGGGTTCTCAAGAACCTCGAAGCCCAGGGACTGATCAGCGTCAAGGGCAAGACCATGGTGATCTTCGGCGCCCGCTGATCAGCGCACAGAAGGCTGGCAGTCGGGACAGCGGTAGCACAGCTGTCCGCCCTGTTTTTCCACCACGATGGGCGTGCCACAGCGGTAGCAGGCCTCGCCCCTGCGACGGAATACCTGAAAGCGTGCCCGTTCGAAACTCGCTCCTGATGCCATCAGTTTCCTCGCCTCAGGCAAGTCGTTGGTAATGCCAGCGGTTTCGTAAGATTGCCTAGGCAGGGCAAAAATCAACGCAGCCAGCGTCCCGATCTGGTCTCCGTTCAGATCACAGGGTCGCTTTTGTGGATGCAGGCCGGCCGCAAACAGTATTTCACAACGCAGGTAATTGCCCAGACCGGCCACGAAAGACTGATCGGTGAGGAAGCCACCCAACTGGCGTTTTCGATACGCAGCCGACAACAGCCTCGAACGAATCATCTCCCCATCCGTGCTCGGGTCCAGCACGTCCGGTCCCAGCTTTCTCAGAAAGGGATGCTGCGACAGATCATCTGTCGGCCACACGGAAATATCGGATGCACTGTACAGTAACGCGGAAGCCTGGGCGACGTGTATGGCCAGGCGCAGCTGGCGCCGGCTGTCCGGCGTTTCACCCACGGCGACAATGACCCAGCGGCCATACAGCTGATTGTGGGTATAGATGCTGAAGCCATTGGAAAAATGGCTGAGCATGGCCTTGCCCCGGCTTTGCACGGCGATGACTTTCTCACCATCGAAACGCCCGTTCCATTGCCTCATGGATGGCTGATAAAATGCCACTTCAGATGCTGCGCGACCTTCGACCGCCCTGGCGATCTCATCCCTGGCGCGACGGATTTCCGGCCCTTCGGGCATATGCGCTGGTTACTCTACAAAGTTGGACAGGAACTGTGCGGTCACATTGTCCATGCTGTTCACATGCATCTGGAACCATTGTGGCCAGCTGTCGAAGACGAAGCTTGCCAGCTCCTCAACCGCGTGGCTGCCTTTCCATTGCTGCTGGATCTTGTGCAGACCTTCCAGCGCGGATTCATGCTCCTGCGCATGCACCGCGTAAGGAGGAAAGCCGTATTCCTGCATCAAGCCATTTTCCCGGGCAAAATGCGCTTCCGTATGGGCAATCCATTCATCGAGGGCGGCAGTGATGGCCGCTTCGTCCACATTGCCTTCCCGGGCCTGTTTCAACAACAGACCCAAGGCGTTGACCAGGGCGACCTCTTCATGATGGGTATCATTCATGGAAGCCACGGCAATAGCAGGGATATCGTCTGGCGGTAATACAGGATGTTGATCTGACATCATTGTTCTCTCTCACTCCAAAGACATGATTACAACGGAACACAATGTTTTTCTCGTTGAGAAAGATCAAATAGGCAAAATTGTTTTAATCCGCTGGCGCAGCGCTTCAAGCACGGCCTTCTTCCCGGAAAGACCAAGTGCCGCCGCAGTTTCCTGCCAGTTACGCCCTTGCAACAGCTTGAGCACGAAGATGTCAGTGTCCGGTTCGCCGCTGGCAAGATGCACCAGCGCCAGGTTGTGCAGGGAAAGCAGGCAATCCAGATACTGTCGGCCACCATGAGCGAAGGCCTGAAGCGACTGACGATCTGCTGCTGACAACCGACGATTTGTATCACCCTTGAGCAGCGCCCGCACCAGAGCAGGCTCCAGCCCAGAAAACACTTCCGCCAGTTGCAGGGGAAATTGCGCCACAAACTGCCTGCCTGCCTGCTCCTGAGTGGCTTTTGCCGCAGGAGCCACCCCATGCAGCATCAGCACGGAATGGGCGCCACTACTGGCCTCACGCCGATACCCCAGGCGTACCGGTTGAAAGTGATTTTTCCGCCAGAAATCCACCAGCTCGGGCGCGGCGCCAAAACTGCTGCCCACCAAATCGACGCCGCGTTCAGGCGCGCCGCCCAGCAGGGTTTCCAGCATACGGCTGCCTATCCCCCGATGTTGCATCACCGGATGCACGGCAATGCGTACCACTCTTTCACAGCTCAGGCTCAAGACTTCAGGCTGTCCACACTGGCTGGCCACGGCCAGCGGTAGCAGCTGACCCGCCGGGCGGCGCTTGCCCTGCATGATCTGCTCGTGCAGCTCCGATGGCAGAGGACCTTCCGTCGCCACCAACATGGCAGCCACCGGCAGTTCATCCAGCCACCCCACCCACACCCTGAGATTCGGCGCATCCAGCAGATGTTGCAGGTCCGTCGGTGTGGTGCGGTAATGGGCACTGACCAGCAGACCAAACACATGGCGCAGCAGAGCTTCATCGTGCATCAGCTCATCCTTGGGCAATGGCGCGACAATCAGCTTATCCAGAGCCACAGGCATCTCATCGGAAATGGCCACAGGCTCCGCGTCCAGCAACAGGGTCTGAAATACAAATTGCTCCAGAGGGTCGTCAGCCGCCCAGCGCACCGGTTCCTGCATGATGAATCGTTTCCACTGCGGGCGAATACGATCCAACACCTTGCCAAAGCGCAGGCTGAAGCCCCTGCCACTGCCTTCATAACCGTGTACCGTGGTGGCGAAGGCGATGCGCTTGTAGTGTTGCAACAATTTCTCCAGCAAGGGCACCGGAATCCCTGCTGCTTCGTCCACCAGCAGCAGATCGGCCTCCGGCAATTGCTGCAACAGCTCGTCAGGCGCGATGAATTGCAGCCGGGCACCGCCATACGTGAGCAAACCGCGCTGCTGCGAGGCATCGGGCAACACCCGTCCGGCGTGCTCGAACAAGGCAAGGGTGGCATTCAGCCGGGGCGCCGTCACCAGGATGTATTGGGTGCCTTCGGTGAGAAGTTGCGCAGCCCCCATGCCAAATGCCGCTGATTTACCCCTGCCCCGATCGGCAGTAACCACCAGAGGACGTTTTCGATGCCCATGAGCCACCTGTTTCAGTGCGGCGATCACATCACGCTGCCCGCTGGTGATGAAATCCCCTGCAGACGAAGCTTTGGGCTGTCCTGGCAAAACATCATATTGCCGGTATTTGCCACAATAACGAGCAAAACGTCGGTTAAAAATCGATAAGTCCGCGCTTTCGGAAACGTCTGGCGTGCCGCCCCACTCAGCCAGCGGTGGCGTGAGCAACAGGAACAAACCCCCACCCTTCACCAGTCCGGCAGCAACCGCGAAGGCGTCTGCATCAAAGCTGTCGAGGGCGTCAAAAACCAGGTGTACCACGTCCTGGCCCAACAACCCTGACAGTTTGTCAGCGGGATGAACAGCAAAACCGGCAGGAGCGTTTTTGCCGACCCACAACGCCCCCTTGCCAGCTAAAAGCGCAATAGCATGCTGGTGGGCGCTTTCCGGGGTCCCACTGACAATCTGGAAATCCCGCCACTGCTGGCGAAAATGAGGGCTCTTCATGTGGATGGCTTGCTTTTTTCTCCACTCAACAGGAACTTGTCGATGATGGACTCGCCACCCAGGTAATGATCTTCTGCGTAACTCAGCGCATACCAGGCGCCACCGAGAATCAGCGCAATGGCCAGGACCGGCCCCAGCAGTTCCGCCAGCCAGAAGATGCGGATGCTGCGCCGGGTCTTCTTCAGCTCCTTCTGCAGTTCCAGCAGGCGGATTTCCGTTTCCTCGGTGTTCCTGCGAATCGCCTTGAGCTGCTGTTCCAGGGCGTTGCTTTTCTGCAATTGCAGCAGGGCGGCGTCCTTGATGATGGACTGATCCGTAGGAGGCTTTCGTTCCTTGACCATGCTTGTATCTTTCTCCCGTTTGCAGATTGGCTCAACGGCCTCTCAAACCATACCATTTTCCATACTTGGCGATGCCGAGCGATTTGCATAATATACCGCAATTCCAAGCAACCACAGGAGAAAGCCATGCAGCATGATGATCCCCAGGCGGCGTTCGACCGCTTCGTTCTCCAAGCCAGAAGCTATCTGGAATCTCCCGGCATCGTGGCAGCATTGGAACTGGATACAACTTGCTTGAAGCTCCATCCATTGGTGGCCCGCGTGCTGGGAAACACCGAGCTTTCCAAGCTTATTCGGGATTTTGCACGCAACCTGCCCCGAAAAACCCCCGAGGAACTGCGGCACACACTGGATGCCATTCTGGCAGAGGCCAAAATAGCCGGCTTGGTCTTGCCAGACTAGCTTTTCCGCAATTCCAGGATCCGCAGGTCATTTCCTTTGAGGGCCCATGCCTGCCCGAAGCCTCTGATGTAACTGCCGGTTTCGACGTCGAAGCGAAACAGGAGGAAATCCGGCAGGGAGCGAAGCAACTCCACTGTCTTGCCCAGCTGCTTCTGCATCTGCTGCAAAACCGGTTCGGCTTCTGCTCCTGTCACCGGCTCCGCGCTGCACTGGAGGATCAAACGCTGGCGGGCGAACAGGTTGCGGCTGTCCTGCTCCCCGGCGATAAACATCAGGCTGACCGTAGGACGCTCCAACAGATTCTGTGTGTGCCGCGCCAACTGGCTGACATAGACGCAGATGGCCCCGGTTTCATCTAGCACGAAAGGCGCGTAGCTGATGTCCGGATCACCTTCGGGTGAAGCTGTTGCTATCAGGACACTCTGGAAGCTGTCACGAAATTCCCGCGCCTGCTGCTGAAGTATTACCGGATCCTGCTCTACCATCAGTCTTCCGGCTCGTAGGCCAGATTCTGCCCCAGCCAGCGTTCCATGAGCTTCCTGTCCATGTCCTTGCGCCGGGCATAATCCTCCAACTGGTCCTTGTTGATCTTGCCCACGGCAAAATAGCGGGAGTCCGGGTGGGAAAAATACAGGCCGCTCACCGCCGCCGTGGGTACCATGGCCTTGCTCTCGGTGAGCCAGATGCCGGTGTTTTTCTCGGCATCCAGCAGCTCCCACAGCAGATCCTTTTCGGTATGGTCGGGACTGGCAGGATAGCCCATGGCCGGGCGTATGCCATCATATTTCTCTGCGATCAGCGCATCGTTGTCCAACTTTTCGTCAGCGGCATAACCCCATAACCGAGTACGTACCTGCCGATGCAGCCACTCGGCCTGTGCCTCGGCAAGACGATCTGCCAGGGCCTTGAGCATGAGACTGGAATAGTCGTCGTGGTCCTTTTCGAACTCGGCGATCTTTTCATCGATGCCTTCGCCGGCGGTACAGGCGAAAGCGCCCAGCCAATCGGCCTTGCCGCTGTCCACGGGAGCGATGAAGTCTGCTAGGCATTCGTTATATTTGCCTTTCGGCTGCTTGCCCTGCTTGCGCAGGTTGTGAAAAACAGTAAGTACTTGCTTACGCTCTTCATCCTCATACAACTCAACATCATCGCCGACAGCATTGGCCGGGAACAGGCCCACCACGGCCCGGGCGCGCAACCATTTCTCCTTCTTGATCTTTTCCAGCATCTCCTGGGCGTCAGCGAACAGCTTGCGTGCTTCTTCGCCCTTTTCGGCATCGTCCAGGATCTTCGGGTAGCGACCGCGCAACTGCCAGGCGTGGAAGAAGAAGGTCCAGTCGATGTAAGGAATCAGCTCTTCCAGGGGAATATCTTCATACACCGCCAGCAGGCCGGCACCCTTGCGGATGAGCTTCACACCTTCCGGCATGTTTTCCAGCGCTTTCGGACGAGTGGGCCGCCACTCACTCCAATCGAGAGGCGTCGGGTTGGCGCGCGCCTCGGCGATGGATACCAGGTTGCGTGCCTGGTTGGTCTTTTCCCGGCTCTGGCGCACGGCTTGGTATTCGTCCTTCAGCTCCGCCAGGAAATCGCCTTTCTGATCCGAGGAGAGCAGGGCGCTGGCCACGCCCACGGCGCGGGAGGCATCCGCCACATAGACCGCGCCATGTTCATACTGGGGCTCGATCTTCACCGCCGTGTGGGCCTTGGAGGTGGTGGCGCCGCCGATCATCAGGGGAATGGTGAAACCCTGGCGCTTCATCTCTTTGGCTACGTGCACCATCTCGTCCAGGGACGGCGTGATGAGGCCGGACAGGCCGATGATGTCCACGCCTTCGTCTTTGGCTGTCTGCAGAATCTTGTCCGCGGACACCATGACGCCCAGATCGATGACCTCGTAACTGTTGCACTGCAGCACGATGCCCACGATGTTCTTGCCGATGTCATGCACATCGCCTTTCACCGTGGCCATGAGAATGCGCCCGGCATTTTCCGCCGGACATTCGGCTTTCTCCGCTTCCAGGTAAGGCTCCAGCCAGGCCACGGATTTCTTCATCACCCGGGCGGACTTGACCACCTGGGGCAGGAACATCTTGCCCGCGCCGAACAAATCGCCCACCACGTTCATGCCCGCCATCAGGGGCCCTTCGATGACGTTGATAGGACGGCCCAGTTTTTCCAGGGCCTCTTTTGTATCCTCATCGATGAACTCGGTGATGCCTTTCACCAGGGAGTGTTCCAGACGTTTTTCCACCGGCCAGGAGCGCCATTCCAGATCTTCCTTCTTGCTCTGAACCGTGCCATCGCCTACATAGTTGGGCGCGATGTCCACCAGGCGGTCGCCTGCTTCCGGGTCCTTGTTGAGGATCACGTCTTCCACCGCTTTGCGCAATTCTTCCGGCACTTCATCGTAGACCACCAGCTGCCCGGCGTTGACGATACCCATATCCATACCCGCCTTGATGGCGTGATACAGGAACACCGAATGAATGGCCTCACGCACAGGGTTGTTGCCGCGGAAGGAGAAGGATACGTTGGATACGCCGCCGGAGATCAGGGCGTGCGGCAAATGCTCCTTGATCCAGCGGGTGGCCTCGATGAAGTCCACGGCATAGTTGTTGTGTTCCTCGATGCCCGTGGCCACGGCGAAGATGTTTGGGTCGAAGATAATGTCTTCCGCCGGGAAGCCCAGCTCGTCCACCAGGATGCGGTAGGCGCGCTCGCAGATCTCGATCTTGCGCTGGTAGGTATCCGCCTGGCCTGCCTCGTCGAAGGCCATGACGATGACCGCGGCGCCATAGCGGCGGCACAGGCGCGCCTGTTCGCGGAACTTGTCCTCGCCTTCCTTCATGGAGATGGAGTTGACGATGGACTTGCCCTGCACACATTGCAGGCCCGCCTCGATGATCTCCCACTTGGAGGAATCGATCATGAAGGGTACCTTGGCGATATCCGGCTCGGCGGCGCAGAGATTGAGGAAGCGGATCATGGCCGCCTTGCCGTCCAGCATGCCCTCGTCCATGTTCACGTCCACCACCTGGGCGCCTTCTTCCACCTGGGTGCGGCACACGTCCAGGGCTTCCTCATGTTCCTCGTTGAGGATCAGCCGCTTGAACTTGGCCGAGCCCGTGACATTGGCGCGCTCACCCACGTTCACGAACAGCGAATCTTCGGTGATGTTCAGGGGTTCCAACCCCGACAGGCGGCAAGCCGCTTCGATCTGTGGCAGCTGGCGGGGCGCCTTGTCCTTCACCTGCGCGTAGATGGCAGCGATATGCTCCGGCGTGGAACCGCAGCAGCCACCGACGATGTTGATAAAGCCCGATTGCGCCCATTCGCCTACCTCGGCAGCCATCTCTTCGGCGGTGAGATCATACTCACCGAATTCATTGGGCAAGCCCGCGTTGGGATGGGCGGAGACGAAGACCTCGGACACCCGGGACAGCTCTTCCACATACTGGCGCAGCAGATCCGGCCCCAGGGCACAGTTCAGGCCGATGGACAGGGGTTTGGCATGGCGCAGGGCATTGTAGAAGGCTTCGGTGACCTGGCCGGACAGGGTGCGGCCGGACTGGTCGGTGATGGTGCCGGAGATCATGATGGGCAGTTCAATACCGGATTCACGGAACACGTCCTGTACCGCGAAAATGGCGGCTTTTGCGTTTAACGTGTCGAAAATTGTCTCGATCAGGATGATATCTGCACCACCTTCCATGAGGCCGCGAGTGGCTTCCCGGTAGTTTTCCGCCAGTTCCTCGAAGCTGAGCGCACGATAACCGGGATCGTTCACATCCGGTGAGATGGACAATGTCTTGCTGGTGGGGCCGAGCACACCGGCGACGAAGCGGGGCTTGTCTTGGGTGCTGAATTTGTCTGCCGCTTCTCGTGCCAGCCGCGCTGCCGCCACATTGATCTCGTACACCAGTTCTTCCATACCGTAGTCCGCCATAGAAGCACGGGTGGCATTGAATGAATTGGTTTCCAGGATATCGGCACCGACCTCGAGATACTGTTCGTGAATACCACGAATGATGTCCGGCTGGGTGAGCACCAGCAGATCGTTATTGCCTTTCACATCCGACGGCCAATCGGCAAAACGCTCCCCCCGGTAGTCTTCCTCGGTGAGCTTGTGACGCTGGATCATGGTGCCCATGGCGCCATCGAGCATGAGGATGCGTTGTTTGAGAAGATCAGACAGGACAGATGAGGAATCGTTGCTCACGGCAATTACTTCGATGGGGCGGGGAAAAATCTGATTATACCTGATTGACTTTGCCCATGAACCGCTACTGACAACTTGCTTTTATTGCTAAACTGCCTGTTTTCTCGGTCAACGCCTGTAAATTCTATGGGAGGAACATTCAGTGAAAATCGACTATGACGCCATGCCGGATGAAGAGGGTTTCTTTGGTGAATACGGAGGACAGATCATTCCTCCCGAGCTCAAGGCCATCATGGACGATATTGACCGTGCATACGAGGAAGTCCGCCAGACCGGGGAATTCCAGGAAGAGCTGGCCAGTCTGTACACCGACTATGTTGGCCGTCCCAGCCCCATCTTCCACGCCCGACGCCTTTCCGAGCAGCAGGGCGGGGCGCAGATCTTCCTCAAGCGCGAAGACCTGAACCACACCGGCGCCCACAAGATCAATCATTGCCTGGGTGAAGCCCTGCTGGCCAAATTCATGGGCAAGACCAAGGTACTGGCGGAGACCGGCGCGGGACAACACGGGGTGGCACTGGCCACCGCCTGTTCCCTGGTAGGCATCGAATGTGAAATTCACATGGGTGAGATCGATATCGAGAAGGAGCATCCCAACGTCACCAAGATGAAAATCCTCGGCTGCGAACTGGTGCCGGTTTCCCGCGGCACCCGTACGCTGAAAGACGCCGTGGACAGCGCTTTCGAGGAATACCTCAAAGATCCACAGAACTTCTTCTACGCCATCGGCTCGGTGGTGGGGCCCCATCCATTCCCGAAAATGGTACGGGACTTCCAGAGCATCGTGGGCAAGGAAGCACGCGCCCAGTTCCTGGAGAAGCAGGGCAAGCTGCCAGACGTCATCATGGCCTGTGTGGGCGGCGGCTCCAACGCCATCGGCCTGTTTACCGAATTCCTGCCAGATGAAGACGTGCGCATCATTGGCGTAGAACCCGCAGGAAAAGGTCTGGACACGCCGGATCATGCCGCCACGCTGACCAAGGGCAGCAAGGGCGCTATCCACGGCTTCAAGTGCTACAACCTGCAGGACGAGCAAGGCAACCCCCTGGCCGTGTATTCCATCGCTTCCGGGCTGGACTATCCCGGCGTCGGCCCCCAGCACTGCTATCTGAAGGACCTGGAGCGGGTGGAATATGTCACTGCCGACGATCAGGAATGCCTGGATGCCTTTATCAACCTGTCCCGCACCGAAGGCATCATCCCCGCCCTGGAAAGCGCCCACGCCATCGCCTACGCCTGCAAGCTGGCGCAGGAAATGTCGCCGGAGCAGAGCATCCTGGTGAATCTGTCCGGGCGGGGCGACAAGGATGCGGACTTCGTGGCAGACAAGCTGAATTTGTAACAAGAGCCGCTTTCAGCGTAAGATGGACGCACGTCAGGGATTGACGTGCATTTCAACCACTGCTCAGGGAGAGAGCCATGTCATGCAACAACTTCTGTTTTTCCGGTTTCCTTTTCCTTCTGCTGGCAGGCAGCTGCCATGCGGCACAGGTCTATCGCTGCCCCCAGCCCGATGGCCGCATCAGCTTCCAGCAACAGGCCTGTGCTGAAGGAGGAACACGCGTGGAGACTGGCGAGGCCCAAGCCGTCTGGGCAAGCCTGCGTTCCGGAGAACAGTCACTGTACGACCAGTACCGCAAGCGCGACAGGGCCAGGCTGAAACACAAACGCCAGATCGCCCGAAGCAGATCAAAACCCGAAAAAGCCGATGACCGAAGCTGCTGGAAAAAGCGCCAACAACTAGAAGCAGTGAGTGCCAAATTGCGCCGGGGCTACAAGGCCTCCAAAGGCAATGAGCTACGGCGCAAACGTGACACCTATGCAGACTATCTGCGAACCTTCTGCCCCTGAGGATAGCTGCTGATCAGCGATTCTGGTCAGCAGAGCGCCACAACTGGAAGCTGGGGTGCGACAGATAACCCTTGGTCAGCACATAGTTGAGCACATTGCGCAGGCGGAAGAAATGCACCACGGAATCCACGCGGATGATTTCCCGCCCGCTCTCGTCGAAGAAAATCAGGGTCGGGGCATAAAACACACCCAGTGAATTGGCCCATTCCCTGGCACTGATCCTTCTGCCATCCGGTGCAATCACCGGATCTGCAGAACGCATGTTGAGCTGCACGCTTTCAAACGACCCGAACAGTTCCTGAATGGCGGGTTGACGCAACAGCTGCGTGTGCAGAATGTCACAGGCATGGCAGTTGCCCTGCTCGAAGAACACGGCCAGGGGCCGCTCGCCCGGGAAGTGGCTGCGATCGAGATTATAGGGTGGCGGCAGGAAGAAATCTTCCTCCACCATATCGTCGGCCTCGAACCTCAGGGTACTGTCTCCCCGCGCCAGATAGACGTTGAAGCGCTCCCGCTTGTAATGCTCGCCAGCCACATACTCCAGAGCCGCCCGGAACTGATAGGGCGGATAATAGCCGCGCAGTCGCAGGGCGATATTGCCGTCCTTGTCATAAAACACCAGAGACGGGGTGAAATTGGTGCGCATTTTCAGCGCATAATCCCGCTGGCTCATGGTATTGCCCGCAGGGTCGGTGACCTCCTCCGGACTCCAGATGTCGATGGCGATGACATCAAAATTTTCACGCGTATATTGGACGATGTCCGGCTGCTTGAAATTGACCTCCATGAGTTGGCGGCAGTAAGGGCAGCGTTTCTGCCCGAAATACGCGATGATGCCGCGCTTGCCGTCAGCTAGGGCCTCCTGTAAATCATCCTGCAAATCCAGAAAACTGTCCTTGAACCAATCCGGGTGCTGAATCATGTCCTTGAGCGGAACATCATCAAACACCAGAGGATCTTCTGACTCTGCCGCCAGCATCGAGCTGCCTGACCAGACAAGCTGCACCAAAACAAGGGCCAAAAGAACAGGACGTAACATCATAAATAAGCTTTCCAGTCGATACTGCTGTCGCCAAACACCAGGAAATACGGGTTCAGCAGGGAATCTTTTTGATTGTAGCGCAGTCTGTGCAAATCGGTATCAGTGACCTGGCCACCCGCCGCTTCGACCACCGCCTGTGCCGCCGCAGTATCCCATTCTGATGTCGGCCCCAGACGCGGGTAGATATCTGCCTTGCCTTCGGCGACCAGACACAGCTTCAGGGAACTGCCCATGCTTACCATTTCATATGCCGGTAGTTTCTGCAGAAACCGCACCAGACTGTCTCCTGCATGAGAGCGGCTGCCCGCTACCCGCATGGGAGATGCGCAGGGGCGGGTGACATGGATCTGCTCTGGAGGGCTTTTTCCTTCCTGGCGAAAGGCACCCGCTTCCACATCACCAAAGTAGGTGATGCCGGTAACCGGCACATGCACGACCCCGAGAACCGGCCCATCCTGATCGATCAGCGCAATATTGACGGTAAATTCACCATTGCGTTTGACAAATTCACGCGTACCATCGAGTGGGTCGATCAACCAGTAGCGGCTCCACTGCCTGCGTTCAGCATACGGAATCTTCGCAGATTCTTCCGAAAGCACAGGGATCTCGGGAGTGAACTGCTTCAAGGCCGCTTCAATAAGCCGGTGTGAAGCCATGTCTGCCTGGGTGAGGGGAGAACTGTCGGCCTTTTCCTGCACCTCGAAATCCTGTGCATAGACTTTCAATATGGCCTCACCTGCCTCGCGGGCGATCTGGTTGATCTGCTGGATGTCTGGTAATGTCATTGGGACTCTAATTATTATTAGGTATGCCACAGGCTACAAAGCCGGCGGGCAGAGTGCAAATGCTTTTTTCGGAGAATTTCATGTTTGACTGGACACAGATAGATACCGTTTTTCTTGATATGGATGGTACCTTGCTCGATTTGCACTTCGACAATCATTTCTGGCTGGATTATGTGCCGCAGCGTTATGCGCAGCAACATGGCCTGAGCGTGGAAGCCGCCAAGGAAGAATTGATGCGGCGTTATAAACGCGTGGAAGGAACACTGGACTGGTACTGCGTGGATTACTGGAGTAAGGAACTGGCATTGGATATCCCCTTACTGAAAACCGAAGTGGAACATCTGATCGCCGTCCATCCGCATGTGGTGGATTTCCTAGAGTGTCTCAAAAAGGCCGGAAAATCCCGCGTGCTGGTTACCAACGCGCACCAGAAAGCTCTGCAACTGAAGATGCGCAAGACCCGCCTGGGAGGCGACTTGGACCAGATCATCAGCGCCCATGATATTGGCCTGCCCAAGGAAAACCCGGCTTTCTGGGGCCGATTGCAGCAAGTGGTCAATTATGCGCCACAGCGTACCCTGTTCATCGACGACAGCCTGCCGGTGCTGCGCTCTGCCGAGCGTTTCGGTATCGCACATCTATTGTGCATATTGCAACCGGATGCAAAACTGCCCGCAAGAGAAATTGCCGAATTCAAGGCATTAAAGCATTTTCAGCCCCTGTTGAACGACCTGGGCTGCTGACAATACACTGCGGGGAGTATCGCCTCCGCATGGCCATCGGTACGACCTGCGGCGTTTCTGCCCGGCGAGTCAGCCGCCGGTCTTGGCGGGAAGACTCATCTCCGTCGTGCCCAGATAGTCCAACAGTTCATCCATGGGCAATGGCTTGCTGATGATATATCCCTGCAAGTAATCACAGCCAATACCTACCAGATAATTTCTCTGCGCTTCCGTTTCCACCCCTTCCGCCACCACTTTCATCCCGAAGCTGTGCGCAAGCTGGGTGATGGCCTTGACCAGAATGGCATCCTCTTCATCAGAGGAGATATCCCTGACAAATTCCCTGTCGATCTTGATGCTGTCGAAAGGATAGGTGCGCAGATGGTTGAGAGAGGATTGCCCGGTTCCAAAATCATCCAGCACCAGCGGTATTCCCAATTGGCGTAACTCACTGAACAGGGCTCGCGCAGTGGCCAGATCCTCCAGCAGGGTGTCTTCGGTGATTTCCAAGGTAATGAGCGACGGATACTTCAGGCGCCGTAATGTAGTGATTACACCGCTATGCCGACTGGGGTCACGCAAGGCACCCGGTGCCATGTTAATGGAAACCCGCAGGCGAATACCGTATTCATTCAACACCACACCCTGTAGATGGTCAACCTGGGCAAACAGATGCTCGGTCACTTTTCGACTCAGATCCAGGTTCTGGCTTTTCATGGTTTCCATGAAATTATCCGGATAGATCAGGGGCCCATGATCTGGTTGCCAGCGCATCAGCGCCTCCACGCCAATGAGCTTCCCAGTATCAGCGGCCACAATCGGCTGGTAGTGGAAAAGAAATTCCTTTTTCAGTGCGGCATCACGCAAGCGATGTTCCAGCTCGAGTTGACGGCTGACGCGCTGTAACAACTCGCTGGAAAAAAAGTGGTAGTTGTTTTTCCCACGGCGCTTTGCTTCATACATGGCAGAGTCCGCGTCTCGCAGCAGATCTTCTGGCTGATCATCATCATACGGCGCGATGGAAATGCCGATAGAACCGGAAATATGGTATTGCTGGCTGCCGATTTCGAACGGCACCTGCAACTCTTCCAGCACCTTTTGTGCAACATTCCTGGCGAACGCCTTTTGTCCAATGTCCTCCAGCAATATGGCAAATTCATCCCCGCCCAGGCGGGCAACCGTATCCGAGCTGCGTATGACCTTCTTCAGACGAATGGCCACATTGATCAACAGCTCATCGCCGGCAAAATGTCCCAGAACATCGTTGATCTGTTTGAAATTATCCAGGTCCAGAAACAGCAAAGCTACCATTTTCTTGTGTCGGTGAGCGATGCTCAAGGCGTGTTCCAGCCGATCCATGAACAGCAGACGATTGGGCAACTGGGTAAGAGGATCATGGTGCGCGAGATGATCCAGACCCTGTTGCCGTTTCCATACCTGGCGGCGCATTTCACTGAACGCCTCCACAAGATCCAGCGTTTCTGCCAACTTTGGCTGGGGAATGACCACATCACTCTCACCATTGGCTTCCTGGCGCAGGGCATGCGCCGTTTCGGCAATGGGCTTTATCACCCGTATTCTGAGGTAAATATAGGCAAACAGTATCCATACGATCCCCAGCAGCGTGAGCACAAAAATAGTCTGGCTGAGGCGCGATGCAATATTGGTCAGGCCGGTAATGTCGTCTGTTGTCTGGCGCACGAGGTTGTCCTGCAACTGCTCCAGGTCGGCTCGTATGGCCCGTATCTGCGGTTGCAGGGAGGTCTTGTAAAGGTACATATCTTCCCGCCAGCGTTCAGAATGCAGGCTTTTCAGCAAGTCAGCGTAGTAACGCTGCCACTCTTCCACATTCTCCAGCATGCGCTGCCAGATCGCTGGATCGGGGGAACGCAAGGACCGGGGAGGCGGTGCTTTCTGCAACAGGGCCAGATGCTGTTTCATTTGTTCCAGGTATTTGTCAATGTTTTGTGCACTGCCTTCCAAGCCCGCCTCCGGGTTATCTGAAAACACGCTAAAACGATTGGCTACCAACAAATGAAACTCGGACAACAGCTGCAACCAGGTATGGCGCGCCTGATAGGCCAAATGCGTAAAACGGCTCTTGTCATTAGCCTGTGCTGTATTACTGACCACGCCATCCAGCGTATCAAGAATCGCCCTGGATTCAGGCTGCATGGATGTCTGCATGATGTATATGCCGGGAAAGCGCAGGATGTTGCTGCTGGATATATGCAAAAAAGAAGTGATATCGCTTTTGAATTTTGACAGCTTGGCTACCGGAATACGCTCTTGCAGCAGCTGACCGTCATGGTTCAGGCCGTGAATCTTTTCCGTTAGCTCGGCAAAGTGGGTTTCCAGGGCCTGGATCCGGGCACGCAACTGGCTGCCAGACTGGGATCCCGGCTGTATGAGCTGGTTGCCCAGCCAGTCCTGGATTTCCTGCAACTCCTGCAACAGCTCGCCCGTTTCCTTCTCGGCCAAGGCGCGGGTGGCAATGCGTTGAATCTGCTCTCCTGATGTCTCATGGACATACTTCTGCCCAACCCAGGCGATAGATATGAGCACTACGATCAAAATGAGCGCCATATAGAAATACTGTCCCTGGTAGGAGGCGAGGGTTGGCAATCGCCATCGATACTCTCGATTCCCGGTCATACTATCCTTCCTTTCTGGGATACTCCCAGCGTCGTTATCCTTGTCGTTGTTTCCTTGAATGCTGGGCACGGGGGTTGTTTCTACCCCGGTTGTCGCGGCGACCATTTTGTCGCGGCTTGCGCGGGGTGCGAATACGGCTGGAAGGATCCACTTCCGCCAGCAATTCGCCGGGGACGGAAGTCATGGGGATGCTGTGACCAATATAAGCTTCGACATCCGGCAACGAAAACGCATGGGTTTCACAAGCGAAACTGACCGCATTCCCCGCTGCGCCGGCACGGCCAGTGCGACCAATACGGTGTACGTAGTCTTCTGCATCTTCAGGCAGGTCGTAGTTGACGACATGGGTCACGTCCGGAATATGCAATCCACGCGCAGCTACATCCGTCGCCACGAGTACATCCAGCCCTCCCTCGGTAAATTTCTTCAACAGGCTCATGCGCTTCTTCTGCGGCACATCACCGGACAACACCGCGGTCTCTATACCGTTGCCCTGCAAGAACCCCCAGACTTCATCAGCGGCCCGCTTGGTATTGACAAATACGATGGTTCTGGCGCCCTGCCACTGCCGGAGCAGGCCGATGAGCAACGGTATTTTCTCATCGTTGGCGGTCATGAAGCCCGCTTCCTCGATACGGTCGGCCGTCACTTTTTCCGGTTCGATTTCGATAGTTTTGGGATTGTTCATGTGCTCGTAGGCAAGCTCCTTGACCCGGAACGACAAGGTGGCCGAGAATAACATCCCCAGGCGCTTGTCCGGGGGCGGACAACGACGCAGCAGGAAGCGGATGTCCTTGATGAAACCGAGATCAAACATGCGGTCCGCTTCGTCCAGCACCACCACCTGTATCTCTTTCAGGTCATACACCTTCTGTTTGAAATAATCGATGAGACGCCCTGGCGTGCCAATAAGAATATCCACGCCTTCCCTGACGGCATTGCGCTGGGATTCATAGCCGGTACCTCCATATACCACCTCTACCTTATACCCCGTATGCCCGGCCAGCACCCTGGCATCCTTCTCTATCTGTATGGCCAGCTCGCGGGTAGGAGCCACCATCAATGCCCTGGGTTGATTGGGGCGGCGCCTGTCTGATGGCGGGTATTTTTCCAAACGGTGAAGTGCCGCCAAAAGAAAGGCTGCTGTTTTTCCGGTACCCGTCTGTGCCTGACCGGCCACATCCTGGCCGGCAAGTGCAGGCGGAAGCGTTGCTGCCTGTATGGGGGTACAATACACAAAGCCTGCATCCCTGACGCCTGCGAGTATGTCTTCCGACAGACCAAAGCTGTCGAAACGGGTATCTGTTAAGTGTTTTTCTTCATTCATAGGACGTGAAGGATACCGCAAACGAAGCCATTCTGTGGATTGAGATTCAGTAAATGCAATAAAAAACTTGAAAAACATACCCCGGTCAGGGCAAAATTCAGGTGCAGGGTGGTTTCAAATCAGATTCTTTGACAATACGTTGGGAAACGACCCATGCGCATGCCCTTGTATAACTTTACATATAACGCATTGTTGAATCCATAAAGCATCGTTGTTTCAGACGCTGCAATTATCCTATTTTTTATTTATCTGGAGAAACAGTCAGTGAGTGACAAAATCGTTCAATTGGCGGACGACACTTTCGAACAGGAAGTGCTGAAGGCAGAAATGCCCGTGCTGGTAGACTACTGGGCAGAGTGGTGTGGCCCCTGCAAGATGATCGCACCCGTGCTGGAAGATATTGCCGATGAATATGATGGCAAGCTGAAAGTTGCCAAGCTGAATATCGATGACAATCCGGATACACCACCTGTGTATGGCATACGGGGCATCCCGACATTGATGCTGTTCAAGAACGGTGAGGTCGAGGCTACCAAGGTGGGTGCCGTATCGAAATCCCAGCTTACTGCCTTCCTAGACAGCAACATCTGAGTTGTGGAGTGTCATGGCAGCATCCGTCATGACATGCCCACATTGCAAAACGTCGTTCACTACCACATCACCTAATTTCCAATCCCCGGATTCATCCTTGTCCGGAAACTCGTAACCTTCTTTTCTCAACGCTCAAATCAAATACCCATGAATCTCAACGATCTCAAGCAAATGCCCGTTCCGGCCCTTTCCGAGCTGGCTCAATCCATGAAAATCCAGGGGACTGGTCGCTCCCGCAAACAGGAGCTCATCTTCGCCATACTCAAGGCCCACGCCAAGAAAGGCGAAGACATCCATGGCAGCGGTGTACTGGAAATCCTGCAGGACGGATTCGGTTTTCTCCGCTCGGCGGACTCTTCCTATCTCGCCGGGCCCGACGATATCTATGTATCGCCCAGCCAGATCCGGCGCTTCAGCCTGCGCACCGGCGACACCATTTCCGGCACCATTCGCCCGCCCAAGGATAATGAACGTTATTTTGCCCTGCTGAAGATCGACGAGATCAACTATGACAAGCCGGAATCGGCGAAGAACAAGATCCTGTTCGAAAACTTTACCCCCTTGTTTCCCAACGAAGCCTTGCATCTGGAAATGGGCAACGGCAGCACCGAAGACATTACCGTGCGTACCATAGAACTGGTGGCACCCGTGGGCAAGGGGCAGCGTGGTCTGATCGTGTCTCCGCCCAAGGCCGGCAAGACCATGATGATGCAGAACATCGCCCAGTCCATCGCCAACAATCACCCGGAAGTGTATCTGATGATTCTGCTCATCGACGAACGGCCGGAAGAAGTCACGGAGATGGCGCGCTCGGTCACTCGTGCAGAGGTCATTTCCTCGACTTTCGACGAGCCGGCCGCACGTCATGTACAGGTGGCCGAAATGGTGATCGCCAAGGCCAAGCGTCTGGTGGAACACAATCGTGACGTGGTGATCCTGCTCGATTCCATCACCCGTCTGGCCAGGGCCTACAATACCGTCATCCCTTCTTCGGGCAAGGTGCTCACCGGCGGTGTGGATGCCAACGCACTGCAAAAACCCAAGCGTTTCTTCGGTGCCGCACGCAACGTGGAAGAAGGTGGTTCCCTGACCATCCTGGCAACCGCACTGGTGGAAACCGGCTCGCGCATGGATGATGTCATCTACGAGGAATTCAAGGGTACCGGCAACATGGAAGTGCATCTGGATCGCCGCATCGCCGAAAAGCGCATCTTTCCCGCGATCAACATCAACCGTTCCGGCACCCGCCGGGAGGAACTTTTGATCCCCGCTGCCGAGCTGCAGAAGATCTGGATCCTGCGCAAGATCCTGCATCCCATGGATGAACTGGCCGCCATGGAATTCCTGTATGACAAACTCAAGGCAACCAAGACCAATGAAGAATTCTTCAGCTCCATGAAGAAAAAGTAGCGCGATGGCGCAGGGTAGTTTGTATCCTGCCATGATCCTGGCAGCGGGCCGTGGCGAACGCATGCGACCCCTCACAGATCACACCCCCAAACCCCTGTTGAAGGTCGCCGGCAAACCATTGATCGTCTGGCATCTGGAAAAACTGGCCGCCGCCGGATTTGAACAGGTGGTGATCAATCATGCCCACCTCGGCGCACAAATCGAGGATGCCCTGGGAAATGGCAGCCACTGGGGTTTGCGGATCCGCTATTCCGATGAAGGACAGGGACGGGCCCTGGAAACCGGCGGGGGTATCTGCAAGGCATTACCCTTGTTGGGCGACACGCCTTTCGTGGTCATCAACGGCGATGTGTTTGCCGACCTGGATTATGCCACCCTGCAACGCCCCATCGACAACCTGGCACACCTGATTCTGGTGGCTAACCCTGAACACCATCCCGAAGGGGATTTTGTCCTGAAGGATGGTGAAGTATTTGCGGAAGGAGAACCCCGGCTTACCTTCAGCGGGATCGGCATATATCATCCCCGACTGTTCGCCGGTTGTGAAGCCAAACCTTTTCCCCTCGCGCCTTTGCTGCGTGCGCACATGTCTGCGGGTAGAATAAGCGGCGACTATTTTGATGGCTACTGGCTGGATGTCGGTACGCCGGAACGTTATCAAACTCTGGACAGGACACTCTCATATGGGACAGGAAATCAGTCATAGCAGTTTTTCCGAAGAGGACTTCAAGCGCTTTCACGACCGGGTGATTGCAGAAACTGCCTTGCTGGAGCAATGGATGGCGGATGGCTTCCTGGACCAGGGCGAACCCATGGCCGGCAGCGAAATCGAAGCCTGGCTGGTTACCGACAGAGGCCTGCCTGCCCCCGTCAACCAGGCATTTCTGCAGCATATGGATGACCCCATGGTGGTGCCGGAGTTATCCACCTTCAACGTGGAACTCAATACCTGCCCCCTGCCTTTCTCTGCTGGCATGTTCGATCGTATGCATGACGATCTGGCCGCACTCTGGCAGCGCTGCGAGCAGGTCGCCAACCGTGAGGCCGCACATATGCTCATGATCGGCATTCTGCCCACGGTACAGCAATCCGATCTGTGCCTCGGAAACATCTCGGGCATGCAGCGCTACCAGGCACTCAACGAACAGGTGCTGCGCATGCGTGATGGACAGCCGTTGATGCTGGATATTCGTGCACTGGAGCACCTGGTGGCGGAACACGACGATGTGATGCTGGAAGCCGCTACCACTTCGTTCCAGATTCACCTCAAAATTGCACCGGGACAAGCCGCCCGCGCCTATAATATTTCCAAGATGATATCGGCCCCCATGGTGGCGCTTGCGGCCAACTCACCCTATCTGTTCGGGCATGAGCTGTGGGACGAGACACGCATTCCCTTGTTCGAACAATCCGTGGCCGTGGGCGCCAGCGATTATTCCAAGCGCGTCACTTTCGGCGTGCGCTATGCGGAGCACTCCATCATGGAGTGTTTCGAGGCCAATCGTGATCGCTACCCGATGCTGCTGCCACAACTCATGGATGAACCAGTGGAAAACCTCGCCCATCTGCGCCTGCACAACGGCACCATCTGGCGATGGAATCGCCCACTTGTAGGCGTTTCGGAAAATGGAAAACCACACATTCGCATCGAGCACCGGGTGGCGCCGAGTGGCCCCTCGACACTGGATGTCATCGCCAATGCCGCTTTTTATTTCGGCTTGGTTACCGAACTGATGGCGGTGGAGGAAAATGCCGAAGCCCGCCTGCCTTTCATGCATGCCAAGGAGAACTTTTACAGCAGCGCCTGCCTGGGACTGGATGCCCGAGTGACCTGGTTCGATGGACAGGAAGGCAGCGTTACCGATTTGTGCCTGCAAAAACTGCTTCCCCAGGCACGCGCCGGACTGCAGCGCATGGGCATTTCCGCACAGGAAGCAGATCGCTGGATGGACATTATCGAAGCCCGTGTTGCCAGCCACCAGACCGGAGCCTATTGGCAACGACAATGGATTGCGCGCAACGGCAAGGATTTCCCGGCCATGGTACGCGCCTACCAGGAGCACCAGAATAGCGGAAAACCTGTACACAACTGGGCGATCTGAATCATGTATGCTGAACTCTATGAACTGCCACCTGGCCTGCTGGAGTTACCCGCCAGGGATCTGCACGCCTTTCTTGGCGGCCCTACCCTGATTCACCTGCAGGGGCGCCGGGAAGCCCCATTGTTCGTATCCGTACTCATGCATGGCAATGAAGATGTCGGCTGGGAAGCGGTACGCCACATGCTGCAAAAATACCGTGCCGGCGGGGGAGAGCAGGATCTGCCCCGATCCCTGTCATTGTTTATCGGCAACACCTCTGCTGCAGCGGTCAACATGCGCAGGCTGGCGGGACAACCGGATTACAACCGGGTATGGCCGGGCAGCGAACTGCCACCCACCGCAGAACATGCCATGATGGAAAGCATCGTCGACACCATGGCTAAAAAAGGCGTCTTTGCCAGCGTGGACGTGCACAACAACACCGGCCTCAACCCACACTACGCCTGCGTCAATGTGGTGCGCACGGAATCCCTGCATCTGGCGGCCATGTTCAGCCGCACGGTGGTGTATTTCACCCGCCCCCGAGGGGTGCAATCCATGGCCATGACCGAACTCTGCCCGGCCGTAACCCTGGAATGTGGCAAGGTAGGGCAGGTACATGGCGTACAACATGCCAGTGAATACCTGGAAGGCTGCCTGCATCTGGCACAGCATCCGCTACACACCATCTCACCCCATGACATCGACCTGTTCCATACCGTGGCGATCGTCAAGATTCCACCGGAAGTGAGCTTCGGTTTCGGCTGCCGCAATCATGATCTGTGTCTGCTGGACGACCTGGAAGTGCTGAATTTTCGGGAAATCCCCGCTGGCACGAGTTTTGGCCGGGTAGGTAGAGGTGACACCATTCCTCTGGATGTAAAGAACGAAGCCAACCACGATGTGGCGTCTCGCTATTTTTCCGTAAAGAATGGTGAACTGCTGACGCGAACCCCGGTAATGCCCTCCATGTTGACCCGGAATGAAGCGGTGATCCGCCAGGATTGCCTCTGCTACCTCATGGAACGCTATGATCTTCACTTGCAGGATGCAGGCTGAACGACGGCACAACATATTGGGTATTTCTTCTACCTGAAATAGCCCAAGCCATTCCTCATTACACCGTAAATCAATTCAATGCACAATATGCTCTGGTATACAAAACAGGCAGCCGTTTCGTCCTTGTAACCGGAAGTAGCCTCCAGATGGGTCGTCTTGTCTGGAACCATCCCCAACCAGGGGATAGAAAAACAATAAGAAAGTTATTGAATCAGTTTAAAAGCAGTTCAGTCAGGATTGAGGAAAAACAATGAGAAATACCGGTTTCATGGCGCTGGTCACCATCGCTTTGAGCGCAAACTGTGGCCCGGTAGGGGCCTCAAATCACCATGCTGCCTACTTTGCGGAAATGGAAAGAATGGCCTCAGAGTCAGATAAGGTCAATGCGCAATCAACAGAAACGATCCTGCAAACGGACCTGAGTACGGGCCTGGCCAGGTTGCGAAAGACATCACCCACCGCCTACGCTGTATTTAAACATCTGCGGCCGGCTTTTCAGGAAGAAGTTCGCAAGGCCATCATTAGCGGGCAGGACTCCCGTACGGTGGCAAAGCTTATCTTTGCACGCAACAAACAAGCGCTGTATGGCCGCACCATAGCGAAGCCCTGAGCGCGACATGTTTGGCTACCGGGTAAAGACCCTGGACTATTGATAACCCTCAGGATTCTGCTGCTGCCAGCGCCAGGTATCCTTACACATATCTTCGATACCCTTGTTCGCCTTCCAGCCCAGCTCCCTGGCAGCAAGACCGGGATCCGCATAGCAGGTGGCGATGTCGCCTTCACGCCGTGCCACCAGCTTGTAAGCCACGGGGCGGCCACTGGCCTTCTCGAAGGCTGCCACCATTTCCAGCACCGAATAACCTTGTCCGGTGCCCAGGTTGTAGGTCACCAGCCCAGGATCGGTGGCGAGTTTCTCCAGCGCACTGATATGTCCTTTTGCAAGATCCACCACATGGATATAATCCCTGACCCCGGTACCATCCACCGTGGGATAATCATCGCCAAATACCGATAGCGTATCCAGCTTGCCTACGGCCACCTGACTGATATAGGGCATGAGGTTGTTGGGGATATCGTTGGGCGACTCACCAATTCTGCCGCTTTCATGGGCACCTACCGGGTTGAAATAGCGCAACCTGACGATGTTCCAGTCCTGATCCGATGTATAGACGTCGCCCAACATCTCCTCGATGATGAGCTTGGATCGGCCATAGGGATTGGTGGCGGAAACCGGGAAGTCTTCTGTGATCGGTAGCGAGGCCGGTTCTCCATAAACCGTCGCCGAGGAACTGAACACCAGATTTTTTACCCCGGTATCATTCATCGCCTCCAGCAGATTCAGGGTGCCACCGATATTGTTCTGGTAGTAGGGAATAGGGATATGCACCGATTCACCCACGGCTTTCAGTCCGGCAAAATGAATCACCGCATCGATATCGTGTCGATCGAAAACCGCCCGCGTAGCCGCTTTGTCACGCAAGTCAGCTTCGATGAACGTAATGGTTTTGCCCGTAAGCTCCTCGACGCGCTCGATGGCGGTATATTGGCTGTTGCTCAGGTTATCCAGTACCACGACCTGATAACCGGCTTCGAGCAGTTCGACGTTGGTATGGGAGCCGATGTAACCGGCGCCGCCTGTAACCAGAACTGTATTTATCTTATTCATAGCGGAAAATTATACCCTGCATCGGACCACCGTCTGCAAGGAATTGCAGTACGCTATTTCAATAACGGATTGGCCTGCAGGTCCGCATGGTAGGAAGAGCGCACCATGGGGCCGCTGGCGACATTGGAAAAGCCCATGGATTCACCCAACAGCCGCAGTGCATCGAATTCTTCCGGTGTGACGAAACGGGAGACGGGGAGGTGATCCCGGCTGGGCTGCAGGTATTGCCCCAGGGTGAGCATGTCCACCTCATGCTCCCGCAGATCCTGCATCACCTGTTCGACCTCTTCGGGTTTTTCTCCCAAGCCGAGCATGATGCCGGACTTGGTGGGCACCCCGGGATGGTCCGCCCCGAACTCCCTCAGCAGCTCCAGCGACCAGGCATAGTCCGCCCCAGGACGGGACTGGCGATACAAACGGGGCACGGTTTCCAGGTTGTGATTGAACACATCCGGCGGGGCTTCGGCCATGATCTCCAGCGCCACCTCCCTGCGCCCGCGAAAGTCCGGCACCAGGATTTCGATGGTAGTATCAGGCGTCAGCCCGCGAATGGCTTTGATGCAGTCGCGATAGTGTCCCGCACCGCCATCCTTGAGATCATCGCGATCCACCGAGGTGACCACCACGTATTTCAGCGCCATTTCCTGGATGGCTTCCGCCAGTTGCCGCGGCTCGTCCCTGTCCAGGGGTTCGGGGCGGCCATGCGCCACGTCACAGAACGGACAGCGCCGGGTGCAGATATCACCCATGATCATGAAGGTCGCCGTGCCATGGGTGAAACACTCGCCCAGATTGGGACACTGTGCCTCTTCACACACGGACGACAGTTTACGCTCGCGCAGGATCTTTCGGATGCGGGTCACACCGGCTCCCTGCGGTGCTCGGGCACGAATCCAGCTCGGCTTTCGTGGCAACTCGTTACTGGGCTGCACCTTCACCGGGATGCGGCTGAGCTTGTCCTTCCCGCGCTGATGGGTCGCTTTCTGGTCTCGGGAAGGGGCGCGATAGTCGTCACTCATGGGCTGTCCATTGGGGTTGCAGGTTAAGTTCGCGGCAGAGAATATCGACCAGCGCTCTGCCGGCCTGCGCCATGTCCAGCTCGATACCCAGATCCTTGAGCCGGGTAACCGCCTGGCCCGCATGACCACAGGGATTGATGCGTTCGTAAGGCGCAAGATCCATATCCAGATTCAGCGCCAAACCGTGATAAGTGTACCCCTTGCGCACTCGCAAACCCAGTGCCGCAATCTTTTTATCATCCACATAGACACCGGGGGCATCGGACCTGGCTACGGCAACAACACCATGGTTTGCCAGCAGCCGGATGACCGCATCTTCCATGCAGCTGACCAGACTGCGAATGCCTTTGTTCATCGCCTTGAGGTCCAGCAGCAGATAGACGATGAGCTGCCCGGGGCCATGATAGGTCACCTGTCCCCCGCGGTCGCTTTGCACCACGGGAATCGCACCGGGATCGAGCACATGTTCCGGCTTGCCTGCCTGCCCTTGAGTGAAGACCGGGGGATGCTCAAGCAACCAGATTTCCGAGGGCGTGTGTGAACTGCGGTTGTCGGTAAAGGCGCGCATCTCCTGCCAGGTCTGTACATAGTCCCTGAGACCGAGGGAGCGTATGACGACAGGATTCATGCCCCGCCCATCAGAGTCGCATCAATACCCGCTCATGGGCGGTCAGATCATCATAGATGGCATCGAGATGCTCGCGGCTCTGCGCTTCGATATCCACATTCACAGATACATATTTGCCGTTCTTGCTGGGCTTGAGGCTCACTGCACCCTCATGGATATCCGGGCAATGGCGGCGGATGATTTCTACCACCAGGGCATCGAAATTGTCTTCGTCCAGGCCCATGGCCTTGATGCGGAAACGGCAGGGGTACACCATGCCTTGTGGTTCGTTGTTGCTTTCAGTCATAACAGTGGTCCGGTGGAGATTCTCGCAGACGCAAACGCGCCTTACAGGCGCCATACAAGGCGTCCATTTTCTCCCACATGGGGCCGGGATGACCATTATCAACCGGTTTACCGTTCAACCGCGTGACCGGCATCACTTCCTTGGTGGAGCTGGTGATCCAGATTTCATCGGCGTCCTCCAGCTCTATGACTGAAATGCTGGCTTCGGCGTAGGGCAGGCCGGCATCCCTGGCCAGCTCCAGCACCAGATCGCGGGTGATGCCCGGCAGCAGATGCTGGCTTTTCGGCGGCGTGATGATGAGATCATCCTTGACGATGAACAGGTTGGAGGCCGTGCCTTCGTTGGCCAAGCCATCGCGCACCAGGATGGCCTCATGGGCGCCTTCATCTCGCGCCTGTTGCTGGGACAGGATATTCGCCAGCAGGGTAATGGCCTTGATGTTACAGCGTTCCCAGCGGATATCATCCAGGGTGATGACACTCATGCCCTGCTTTACCAGTTGTGGATCACGTTGGGTCAGTTCGGTGGCGAACGCCATTACCGTTGGCGTGACCGCCTCCGGAATGGCGTGCAGGCGCTTGCCGTAGGCACCACGGGTGATCTGCAGGTAGATCTGTTGATCGGCGCTGCCCCGTTGCGCCAACAGCGTCTGCAGCAAGTCGCGCCATTGGTCTTCGTCCAAAGGCGAAGTCATGCGAATACCCTGCAAACTGGCTTCCAGGCGCTGCAAATGCTCATTCAAGCGAAAAGGCAGGCCGGCATAGGCGGGGATTACTTCATACACACCGTCACCAAACAGAAAGCCGCGATCCATGACCGGCACGCAGGCATCTTCCTCGGGGAGGAATTTGCCGTTAAGATAAATCAGTTCAGACATGGGGGGCGCTTACTTAACCGTCATCCCGGCGTAGGTCGGGATCCAGGATGGTTGATAAGCAGCGTTGTTTCTGGATTCTGGCCTGTGCCAGAATGACGAAAGTCGTGTTTTCATACAGTGATCCCGCTTGAGTAAGTGGCGTTCGGCTCAGACATGTTAAAGCCACCGGCTATTGAAAGATCATCAACACATTGTCCAGCAGATTGTGGATGACGCCGCCTTCCCGCACGCCACGTAGCGCAATCAGAGGGACTTCCTTGATCACCTCCCCATCGAGTTCGAGGAGGATCTTCCCCAGTACCTTGCCCTGGGGCACCGGCGCCATGATGCTGTCCCGGATGCGGATTTTCGCTGCCAGCTTGCTATAGCTTCCTCTGGGAATGGTGACATACAGGTCTTCTTCCAATCCCAGGCTCAGGTTGTCTGTCTCACCCTTCCAGACTCGCGGGCTTTTCAATGTCTGCCCGCCGTTGAACAGGCGATGCGTCTGGTAGAAGCGGAAACCGAAATTCAGCAGGGTCTGGCTTTCCCTGGCACGCGCGTCATCACTGGCAGTACCCATGACCACCGACAGCAGCCGCATATTGTCTCGCTTGGCCGAGGTTACCAGACAATAGCCCGCCGCCTCCGTATGGCCGGTCTTCACCCCATCCACGCTGGCATCGCGCCACAACAGGCGATTGCGATTCTTCTGCGTGATGCCGTTGTAGGTGTATTCCTTGATGGAGTACAACGGGTAGAACTGGGGGAATTCCCGGATGATCGCCCGGGTGACCTTGAGGATATCTTCCGGCGTGGTGTAGTGATTTGGGTCGGGCAGGCCGGTGGAATTGGTGAAGTTGGTATTTTCCATCGCCAGTTCCAGCACATGCTTGTTCATCAGCGCGGCAAAGGCCGCTTCACTACCCGCCACATGCTCCGCCAGCGCCACGCAGGCATCGTTTCCCGAAGCGATGATCATGCCGTGAATGAGGTCGTCCACAGACACCTGCTTGCCCACTTCGATGAACATGCGCGATCCCGGTGTCTTCCACGCTTTCTTGCTCACCAGCACCTGATCATCAAGGGTGATGTTGCCTTCTTCCAGTTCCTTGAACACCGTGTAGGCAGTCATGATCTTGGTCAGGCTGGCAGGTTCCAGGCGTTTTCCTGCATTGTTCTCCGCCAGTATGGCGCCACTGTGGAAATCGATGAGCAGATGCCCCGTGGCTGTTATCCGGGGTGGCGCAGGCACGGGAGCCGCCTGCACCAGGGCAGTGGCCAGGAACAGGACAAAACACAGAAAGCTATTCACTATCAAGCGCATGGACAAGAATACAGACCGGAAGAAGACACGAAGGGCTTATTGTACTACGTGGTAGGACTCGATGCCCCATTCAGGCAGTTTTTCACTGAGCTGCTGCAACTGCACGGCATCGGTCACCGGCCCCAGCCATACCCGGTAGATACGCCCGGACAGCTGATCCAGTGGCGCTACTTTTCCCGCCATATCGGCCAGCCCCCGCATACGCTGCTGCAGCTGTCGGGCACTGTCCTGGCTGGAAAATGCACCGATCTGCACCCATGCCGGAAACTGATCGGCAAAAAGCCGGCTATGGGCTTGTGCACCAGTGCGCTCCGGCGTGATGGCAACCACTTCCACGGGCGCAGTCCCTCGCCCCAGCACTCCCAGCCGGGAAGCCGCGGTATAGGACAGATCGATGATGCGCCCGGCATGGAAAGGGCCGCGATCATTAACCTTCACCACCACGGACTTGTTGTTATCCAGATTGGTCACGCGCACCCAGGTGGGCAGGGGCAAGGTCTTGTGGGCTGCGGTCATGGCATACATATCGTAAGGCTCGCCACTGGAGGTGCGTCGGCCATGAAACTTGTTGCCATACCAGGAAGCCAGCCCCCGGGCACGATAACCTGTGGCATCCCTGAGTACATGGTAGGTCTTGCCGAGAACCGTGTAACTGGAAGGATTGCCATATTTGCTGTACGGAACATCCTGCGGTACCGCATCCGGGATATGGCTGACATCCACGGGCGCATCCGGCCCATAGTCTTCATCCGGATACTCGCTGGTCTTGATGCTGCAACCGCCCAACAGAGCCAAGCAGCAGAAACCACCCAGAAACCTATTTTTTGCTCTCGACCATCTCATGGATACGTTCACTTAACTGAAATACGACCATGGCATACATTTCACTGTGGTTGTAGCGGGTGATGACATAGAAGTTCTTCAACCCGGCCCAGTATTCTGCACCCTTGTCTGTAACCAGTTTGATCAGGGCGGCTTCCAGACGGTCATCCAGCCCGGCAGGCACTTTCATGCCCGCCCGCTTGAACTCACCCAAGGTGAAAGCGGGCTTCAAACCCGCTTTCAGATACTTTTTCGGGTCTTTTGGTACGGATTGAATCGGCGCCGTAACCGGCAGCCCCTTTGTCCAACCGTGACGAGCGAAGTAATTGGCCACACTGCCGATGGCGTCAGTTTCATTGTTCCAGATATCGCGTTTGCCATCCCCGTCGAAATCCACCGCATAGGCTAGGTAGCTGCTGGGCATGAACTGTCCCAGCCCCATGGCTCCGGCATAAGAACCCCTGGGCTCGGTCGGATTCAGCTTTTCCTCCCTGGCAAGAATCAGAAACTTCTCCAGTTCCGCAATAAAGAATTTGCTGCGTTTGGGATAGTGAAAAGCCAGGGTATACAGGGCATCCAGCACCTTGTCCTTGCCCGCGATACGCCCATAGAAGGTTTCCACACCGATGATGGCCACCACGAACTGCGGCGGCACACCATAGGCTGCTTCTGCCTTGCGCAGCGCCTGCGCATTCCTTTTCCAGAATCGCTCTCCCTGGCGGGTGCGCTTGTCCGTCAGGAAAATCTTGCGGTACTGGCTCCAGTTCAGGGTTTTTTCCGCGGGTTTGTTCATCTTGTCGATGATGTCCTGGCGTTTGCGGGCCTTGGCCAGCACCTTGCGCAGCTCCTGTGCATCGAAGCCCTGGGTATCGGCCATGTGCTGAATGAATTTTTCCACCTGAGGGTTGCCTTTTGCAAACACAGGCAGGCTGAACAGCAGTAATACCATGAGTATCGTTTTCATTTGGGTAACAGCTTCCTGTGAGTGTGGATAGACATGAGCATACCGAAACCGGCCATCAAGGTCACCAGCGAGGTTCCACCATAGCTCACCAGGGGCAAGGGCACGCCCACCACCGGCAACATGCCGCTGACCATGCCGGCGTTGACAAACAGATAGACAAAAAATACCAGGATCAGTGCCCCGGCCAAAAGGCGACTGTAGCTGTCCTGCGCCTGGGATGCGATATACAACCCACGCAGAATGATGAACAAAAAGATCGCCAGCAGCAATAAAACCCCCATCAGGCCGAACTCCTCACCCAGCACGGCGAAGATGAAGTCCGTGTGTCGCTCTGGCAGAAATTCCAGTTGCGACTGGGTGCCATTCAGCCAGCCTTTTCCATAGATACCACCGGAACCGATGGCAATCTTGGACTGGATGATATGGTATCCGGCTCCCAGAGGATCACTTTCCGGGTTCAGGAAAGTCAGCACCCGTTTTCGCTGGTAATCATGCATCAGATACCAGGCGGCGGGCGCGGCGGCGGCAGCCAGCAGCCCCATGGCGATGATCAGACGCCAACTGATGCCGGCCAGAAACAGGACGAACAAGCCGCTGCTGGCTACCAGGATTGCCGTACCAAGATCGGGTTGCTTGGCGATCATCAACACCGGTACCAGCAACAGCAGCAGGCTGACAAACAGATACTTCCAGCTGGGAGGCAGGGGTTTGCTGGACAGATACCATGCCAGCATCATGGGCGCGGCCAGCTTCACCAGCTCCGCTGGCTGGAAGCGCATGAAGCCCAGATCCAGCCAGCGCTGGGCACCCTTGCCAATAACCCCGGTAACCAGCACCGCCAGCAACAGACCGACACCAATAACGTACAGCCAGGGACTCCAGCGCCGCAGCGTAAGGGGAGGCACCTGGGCCAGAAAGAGCATGGCGCCAAACGCGATGAGCAGGCGAATGGCCTGCCGTTCCACCTGATGCATGTTTTCACCAGACGCCGAATACAGGATCACCAAGCCATAGCCACACAGCAGCAGCAGCCCCGTAAGCAGGGGCAGATCCAGATGAACGCGGGCCAGAATACCCCGATGCCGGGCAGGCTCGGTAGCCGGCAAACCGCTCGGGGAGCGACCGGCCGGATTCAATTTGCTTCTCCGGTGGCAGCACTGGTATGCGCCTGAACGAATGCCTTGCTGTCGCTTCCCAGCAACCAGGCATCCATGACCTTTTTTGCCACCGGTGCGGCTGTTGACCCACCGTGGCCACCATTTTCCACGATTACCGCCACGGCGATCTGCGGGTCTTCCACCGGCGCATAGGCGATAAACAGGGCATGATCCCGGTTTTTCTTTGACACCTTGCTTTCCTCATACTCTTCGTCCTGCTTTACCGTAAACACCTGTGCCGTCCCGGTTTTTCCCGCAATACGGTAATAGGGATTCTTCAGGCGTCGGGCGGTGCCCCTTGCCCCTTCCACCACATGGGTCATGGCGTCACGAATCTTGTCCCAGTTACCCGGATTCTTGATCGGAATGGGATATGCCTTTTCTTCTACAGCATGTACCGCTCCCGTGTTCTCGTCCACGATTTCATCCACCAGCCTGGGGGCATGATAAAGCCCGCCGTTGGCGATGGCTGCCGTGGCTGCCGCCAGTTGCAGGGGCGTGGCTTCGAACGATCCCTGACCGATACCTATGATGACCGTCTCTCCCGGAAACCACACCTGTTTGTAGCGCCTGCGCTTCCATTCACGGGAGGGCCGGATGCCTGTCCGCTCACCCACCAGATCGATACCGGTTTTTTCGCCAAAACGGAATTGCTTGAGATACTTCTGCAATTTGTCGATACCAATTTCATGTGCGAGCTTGTAGAAGAACACATCACAGGACTGGGTGATGGCCGTATCGATATCCATGGGGCCATGCCCACCTTTTTTCCAGTCCCGGTACTTGTGATCGTGTCCCGGCAGTTGAAAAAAACCCGGGCAGTATTTTTTTTCGTGGGTATCGATGTACGTCAGCTCCAGGCCCGCCAGCCCCATGAACGGCTTGATGGTGGAACCTGGCGGATACGCCCCCTGTAAAGCCCGATTGAACAACGGTTTGTCAGGGTCCTGCTGCAATGCCTGATAGGCTTTGGAGCTGATCCCTTCCACGAACGGGTTGGAATCAAAACCCGGCTTGCTGACCATGGCCAGTACCCCGCCTGTTTTCGGGTCGATGGCCACCACAGCGCCATTCACATCGCCCAGGGCCTCCAGGGCCACCTGCTGCAGATCGACGTCGACATTCAGGCGCAGGCTGCGCCCCGGCACGGGTGGGGTTTCCTGCAGCACCCGCACCGCCTTGCCCAGGGCATTGACCTCCACCTGCTGCAGCCCCACTTTTCCATGCAGCATTTCTTCATAGGATTTTTCCACCCCGGTCTTGCCCACATAGGTGGTGCCCGCGTAGTTCGATGCATCGATGGTTTTGAGGTCATCGAGGCTGATGCGCCCCACATAGCCCACCACATGGGCCATGATGTCTTTCAATGGGTAGGTGCGTGTCAGTCGGGCCTTGATGGAGATACCCGGAAACTTGTAACCGTTGACCGCAAACAGCGCCGCCTCCTCCTGGGAGATATCCAGCTTGATGGGTATGCTTTCAAAACGGCGCTTCTGGCGCTTGAGTTTGTAGAACCGCTCCTTGTCCACATCACGAATCTCAATCAGCTGGCCCAGTTCAACCAACGCCTGCTCCAGATTCGGCACCGCCTCCGGTATTATTTCCAGGTTGAATGCCGGCCGATTGAGGGCCAGCAGGCGGTTCCTGCGGTCATAGATCAGCCCCCTGGTGGGCGGCAGGGGAATCAGCTTGACCCGGTTGTCCTGAGCCAGGGTGGTGAAATGCTCATGATCGAGCACCTGCAGGTGAATCATGCGCCCGACGATGCCGCCGAACAGGATAACAACCAGCAATCCGGCGGTAATGGCCCGGTGTGTAAACAGCCGGCCCTCACGGCGATAATCCTTGAAATCCAGATTACCTGACATGGAAGCGCCGTCTCAAATCCCGGAAGATGATGAACAACCAGGGCCAAATCAATCCCCCAAGCAGGGGCGCAACCCAGGACTCAAGCATGCCCGCCGGGCGGCCTATGGTGCCGTCCACCCAGAAGAACAGCAGCCGATCCACGTACAGCAGCAGCGCCACGAACACCGATTGCTGCCATAGCGGAAACACGCGTACCCGCTTGTGCGTCTTCACGGTGATAAAACTGATCACGGAGAGCCCAAACGCATGCTGCCCCAGCAAGGTGCCGGTCAGAATATCCAGCAACAGGCCCACAAAAAAACCGATGCCTACACCCACGCGCTCCGGCAATGCCATGCACCAGTAGATCAGCACCAGTGCGGCCCATTGCAGCCGGTAGTACTGCAGATTTTCCGGCATGGGCAAGACACTCAACACCAGGCTGATGATGAGGGTGACGATGATGATCGATCTGCCGTGAGGCGCTTCGGGACTCATGGCGCGGTCACCTCGGTTCCGGACTCTGTCCGGCCTGAGGCAGGAGCGGCTTGCTCTTCTTCCGGAAATTCCGGTGGGATAGTGACCTCCCACACCAGCAACGCCTCGCGTGTGCGATCCAGCTGTGCCAGGGGGCGGGCAAGTACGGTGGCAAAGGGCTTTCCCGGTTCCCGCTTTACTTCGGTCACCTTGGCCACGGGATAACCCGGCGGAAACTTTCCGCCAAGACCGGACGTGACCAACAGATCATCCGGGCGGATATCGGCATTGTTAGGCAGATAGGGCATGTCCAGTTGATTGATGCTGCCACTGCCTACGGCAATGGTGCGCAAGCCATTGCGTAACACCTGGACCGGGAGGGCATGTTCCACATCGGTGATCAGCAACACCGTGGCATCCAGTGGACTGACATGAATCACCTGTCCCATCACCGCGTGGGCATCCAGCACCGCCTGACCCTCGAAGACACCGGATCGACTGCCCTTGTCGATGACGATCTGCTGTCGGAAGGGATCGAGATCCATGGCGGACAGCTCCGCCACCAGCACCCGGTTGCCGATCTTGTAGGCAGAACCGAGCAAGTCCCGCAGCCGCTCGTTCTCTGCCTGCAAGGCAGCGACCAGCTGCAACTCCGATTTCAGCTTGAGATTTTCCTTGTGGAGGTTTTCATTGGCCATCTGCAAGTCGCTGCGGGTCTGCAGGGTTTCAGTCACCCATCTGCCGATATTGCTGGGCGCCTCGGCGAGGAACTGTATGGGATAGGTCAACACGGAAAGGGTGCTGCGCAGGGTCTCTGTCTGGTGAAAGCGGTGATCCATCACCATCAGCAGGATGGACAGAATCATCGCCCCGATCACGCGGGCACCCTGCGAGGGTCCTTCTGCAAAAATGAACTTGATGACGGGGCTCCTTGTGCTGCGTTATTCCGTACCTTGAAAGCTTGCTGTTATTCGACGCTGAAAAAGTCCCCGGCTTTCTCGTCCATCAGCTCCAATGCACGGCCGCCCCCGCGGGCCACACAGGTCATGGGATCTTCAGCAACAATGACCGGCAAGCCGGTTTCTTCTTCCAGCAGGCGATCCAGCCCTTTCAGGAGTGCACCGCCACCGGTGAGTACGATGCCGCGTTCGGCCACATCGGCACCCAGCTCCGGCGGCGTCTGTTCAAGCGCCTTGCGTACCGCATCGACGATGCCGGACAGGGGCTCCTGCAGGGCTTCGAGAATCTCGTTGCTGTTCAGTGTGAAGCTGCGTGGAATACCTTCGGCCAGATTGCGGCCCTTGACCTCGATCTCCTGTACCTCATTCTCCGGCCAGGCGCTGGCCACCTTGTGCTTGATCTTCTCAGCCGTGGCCTCACCAATCAGACTGCCGTAATTGCGCCGCACATAATTGATAATGGCCTCATCGAACTTGTCGCCGCCGATACGCACGGAGTTGGCATAGACGATGCCGTTCAGGGAGATAACAGCGACTTCAGAGGTGCCACCCCCGATATCCAGAATCATCGAACCCCGGGCCTCGTCCACGGGCAGGCTGGCACCGATGGCCGCCGCCATGGGTTCTTCGATCAGGTACACTTCGCGGGCGCCGGCACCGGCGGCCGATTCCTTGATCGCCCGGCGCTCCACCTGGGTGGAACCACAGGGCACGCAGATCAACACCCGCGGGCTGGGCCGGATCAGACGTGACTCGTGCACCTTATGAATGAAATACTGCAACATCTTCTCAGTGACAGTGAAATCAGCGATCACACCATCCTTCATGGGTCGGATGGCGGTAATGTTGGCCGGTGTGCGACCGAGCATCTTCTTCGCATCCTCGCCCACGGCGGCAACCGCCTTCATGCCGCGCCCCCGATCTTCGCGGATAGCGACCACGGAAGGCTCATTGAGCACAATACCGCGATCACGCGCATAAATAAGGGTGTTGGCCGTGCCCAGATCAATGGACAAATCATTGGAGAAAAAGCCGCGGAGACGTCTGAAAAGCATCGAGTAGATCCGTTATCCCGGTCTGCTTGCCGGTACATTTTTAGGAGGGATCAACCATAGAACAACCACGGCCTTTCCCGATTCAAGAGCGGTAATCTATCAACTGTCACCACCTTTGGGCAAGAGCTGTATTCCCCATATCACGACCCTGTACTGTGATGGAGCTCCTAGTCTGTTGATTTACCGTCGATAATCGAAAGCCATCGGCAACTGCGGCTGCCGGTTTTTTTTCTGCAGGCAGTTTTTTCGGCCGGTTTCAGCATGTAATTCCGGCCCGATTTATGCTAGTTTTGCCTCCTTTGATGTACCGCCGTGGAAAAAAGCATGGACCTTGAACCTGAAGAAGTGGAAAAAATTGCCCATCTGGCCCGCATTGCGGTTGCCGCCGACGAGATCGACGCGCTGAACAGCGAACTCTCGGGCATCCTGGGTCTGGTGGAACGCATGGCCGAACTGGATACCAGCGAGATTGTGCCCATGGCCCATCCCCTGGACATGCCCCAGCGGCTGCGTCCGGATGTGGTCACCGAAGAGAATCACCGTGACGCCTACCAGGCGGTGGCGCCAGCCACCCAGGACGGCCTGTACCTCGTACCCAGAGTGATCGAATGATGACTGACCTGCATCTCAAATCCATCGCCGAGCTGTCGGCTGGCCTGCGGGCCGGTGATTTCAGCAGCGTGGAGCTGACCCGGCATTTCCTCGACCGCATCCAGCAGTTCGACGGCGAGCTCAACGCCATTTTGACCGTCACGGAGGAACAGGCGCTGGCACAGGCGCAGGCGGCGGACGAGCGCATCGCAGCCGCAGACGCCGAGCCACTCACCGGCATCCCCATCCTGCACAAGGACATCTTCTGCACCGAAGGCGTGAAAACCAGCTGCGGCTCACGCATGCTGGACAACTTCATCTCACCCTACGACGCCACCGTGGTGACAAGGCTCAGGGAGGCAGGCGTGGTGATGCTGGGCAAGACCAACATGGACGAGTTCGCCATGGGCTCTTCCAACGAAACCAGCTTCTACGGCCCGGTGAAAAACCCCTGGGATACCGAACGTGTGCCCGGTGGCTCTTCCGGCGGCTCGGCGGCTGGCGTGGCGGCACGACTGGGCGTGGCGGCTACCGGCACGGACACCGGCGGTTCCATTCGCCAGCCCGCTGCCCTGTGCGGCATCACCGGCCTCAAGCCTACCTACGGGCGGGTGTCACGCTATGGCATGATCGCCTTCGCATCCAGCCTGGACCAGGCCGGCCCCATGACCCGTAGCGCCGAAGACGCCGCCTACCTGCTGTCGGCCATGGCCGGTTTCGACGAGCGTGATTCCACCTGCGTGGATCGCCCGGTAGACGACTATGTGGACCAGCTGAACCAGCCGCTCAAAGGCTTGAAGGTCGGCATCGTGAAGGAATTCTTCGAGGAAGGGCTTAGCGACGGCATGAACGCCTCCATGCAGACCGCCATCGAAAGCCTGAAAACCCTGGGCGTGGAGATGGTCGAGGTTTCCCTGCCCAACTCCCGCTATTCCGTGCCTGCCTATTATGTTGTGGCCCCGGCGGAATGCTCTTCCAACCTCTCCCGCTTCGACGGGGTGCGCTTCGGCTACCGCTGTGACGATCCGGCAGACCTGGAAGACCTGTACAAACGCTCCCGCGGCGAAGGCTTCGGGCCCGAAGTAAAACGCCGCATCATGATCGGCGCCTATGCCCTTTCAGCCGGTTACTACGATGCCTATTACCTCAAAGCCCAGAAGGTGCGCCAGGTCATCGCCGACGATTTCCGCAAGGCCTTCGGCGAGGTGGATATACTGCTCGGCCCGGCTTCACCCGACACGGCCTTCCGCATCGGTGAGAAATCCGACGATCCCGTGTCCATGTACCTGTCGGACATCTACACCATCGCTGTGAACCTCGCGGGGCTGCCCGCCATGTCGCTGCCCGCCCCCATGGTGGACCGCTTGCCCGCCGGCCTGCAGCTTATCGGCAATTACTTCGAAGAAGGGAAGTTGCTGGCACTGGCGCATCAACTGCAGCAGATCAGCGACTGGCATCTACAGACACCTTCCGGCTACTGAGCAGGACATACGCTATGCAATGGGAAACTGTCATCGGGCTGGAGATTCATACCCAGCTCACCACCAAATCCAAGATCTTCTCAGGCGCTTCCATCGCCTTCGGCGCGGAACCCAACACCCAGGCCTGCCTGGTGGATCTGGGATTTCCTGGCGTGTTGCCCGTGCTCAACGAGGCGGTAGTAAAGAAAGCCGTGTTATTTGGCACCGCCATAGACGCCGAAATCGCCCGCCGCACGGTCTTCGCCCGCAAGAACTACTTCTATCCCGACCTGCCCAAGGGCTACCAGATCAGCCAGCTCGATCATCCCATCGTCGGCATGGGGCATGTGGACATCACCCTGGAAAACGGGGAGATCAAACGCATCGGCGTGACCCGAGCCCACCTCGAAGAAGATGCGGGCAAATCCCTGCATGAGGATTTTCGCGGCATGACCGGCATCGACCTCAACCGCGCCGGCACACCGTTGCTGGAAATCGTCTCCGAGCCAGACATGCGCTCGGCGAAAGAAGCTCTGGCCTATGCGAAGAAGATCCATCAGATCGTGGTGTATCTGGGCATCTGCGACGGCAACATGCAGGAAGGCTCCTTCCGCGTGGACGCCAACGTCTCCATGCGCCCGGCAGGGCAGGAAGAGCTCGGTACTCGTGCCGAATTGAAGAACATCAACTCCTTCCGCTTCCTGGAAAAGGCCATCAACTTCGAGGTGGAACGCCAGATCGACATCCTCGAATCTGGGGGCAGGGTGGTGCAGGAAACCCGCCTGTACGACGCGGCAAAGGACGAAACCCGCTCCATGCGCTCCAAGGAAGAAGCCAACGACTACCGCTACTTCCCCGATCCCGACCTGCTGCCGGTGATCATCGAGGAAGACTTCATCGCAGAAACCGTCAAGGAAATGCCCGAACTGCCTACCGCCCGGCGTGCGCGCTTCGAAGAGCAATACGGCCTGTCCGCCTACGATGCCGATGTGCTCACCGCCACCCGGCAGCAGGCAGATTACTACGAGATCGTAGTCGCCGAAGCCGGTGACGCCAAGCTGTCTGCCAACTGGGTGATGGTGGAACTGGCCGGGGCACTGAACAAAGCCGGACTGGATCTTGACCAAAGCCCCGTGGAGGCGCAACGTTTCAGCGGTTTGGTGAAACGCATCGCCGACAACACTATCTCTGGCAAGATCGCCAAGACCGTGTTCGAGGCCATGTGGGACAGCGAAGACAGCGCGGATGCCATCATCGAAGCCAAAGGGCTGAAGCAGATCACCGATAGCGGAGCCATCGAGACCATCGTCGATGAAGTGCTAACCGACAACCCGGATCAAGTGAACAACTTCCGCAATGCCGATCCCGACAAGCAACCCAAGATGCTGGGCTTCTTCGTCGGCCAGGTGATGAAAAAGAGCCAGGGCAAGGCCAACCCCAAACAGGTCAACGAGCTACTGCGCAAGAAGCTCCTGAGCTGAGCTTGGCCATCAACCCGCAGCAACGTCAGCGCATCATCGCCAGTCAGCGCGATGCCTGGCAGCGGTTCGGCTTTCATCCCAATGCCCTGTTCTGGACCAGCCGGGAAATTCAGGAAACCCGCTTTCAGATATTGCTGGAAGCCGGCATGGCCACCGATGATACGCTCCTGGATGTGGGCTGCGGTTTCGGCGATTTCTCCGCCTGGCTGGAAGGGCAGGGAATTGCAGTGAAATACACCGGCATCGATCTGTCTGCAGAATTGCTTGAAGAGGGCAGGCGACGCTATCCTGAAATCGAACTGCACGAAGGCGATCTGTTCGAATTCAATCCATCAACAGCAAGCTACGACTGGGTTACCCTCTCCGGCACCCTAAACCGCGATCATGGCGACGACGGCGACTATGCCCGCACCGTTGTCCAGCGCATGTACGAAACCTGCCGCAAAGGCATCGCCTTCAACCTGCTGGACGCCCGACACAAATGGACACAGGGGCGCTGGGATCTGCAAAGTTTCCATCCAGATGAGATTGCCGAACTGGCATCAGAACTCTCGTCAAACTTCAAAATCCGGGATGGCTACCTTCCCAATGATTTTACTGTGCTGATATGGAAACAAAGCCCTGTAAATCTCTGATTGAGCAGTCATCCCGGCGTACTCCTCCAGGGAAGGAGGAGATAGAACGAAGCAGGAAGCTAGAGTCGAGGCCGGGATCCAAGCTTTTGAAAGTTCTAGATTCCGGCCTCGGCAACCGCTCCTGCGTTGCTCTACCTTCGCCCTTCCGTGGTCTCTGACAATATTGGACTTAATCAGGGCTTCCCTAGGCCACGCCCTCATCTATTTGACACACTTCACCGCTGAGTACAGCCTCTTTTGTATCATGCAACTCGGCTAGTATTTTCGTTGCCTGGCGCTTCAATGTTGTTATTAATTCTGTCACTTTGGGATGTGCAAATTTTGTCGGCTAACGTTTGAGCTTACGGGCGCGAGTGGGCACGGTGCGGAAGAAGCGCACCAATAGGGAGGCACACCCGGTTCAGGGTCTTCTATTCCAGGGCTTAGTAAATATCGTCAGCCGTGTTGGTCACGTTGAACTTGCCGGTCGTCGCTGGCAACGGAATCTTCCGTATTACATTCAGCGTGGTAGCATCGAGGATAACCTGCCCGCCGCCTTCACCGGCCCAATCTGATATCCATACTTCACTGCCGTCTTTATTGAACTCCATATGCACCGCCTTGCCGGCAGTGGCTACATCAAAGCAACGGTCAACTTCACCCGTTGATTTGGCAATGGCGCAAATCTGCTTGTCATTGGTTGCACTCAATACCATATCGACAAGCACCCAGGGTGAATTCGGGTGCGTCTTGATGAACAAAGAACCCGCCGCCGGCAGATCGATCTGGCGAACCACCTTCCAGGCGTGATCCGGGTTATTGACCGGGTCTGCCCCATACACCGAAACAAAAGGACTTCCGATATGTGGCGTGGCATTCACCCAGCCATAAACCGGATCCTCCCAGTTGGCACCACGACCCGGATGGGGCGTATTTCCAACATCGAATATCTTTTCCAGCGTCTGCGTCTGTACATCCACGATCACCATCTTGTTGCTGGCATTGGCCGCTGTCATAAAATAGCGCTCAGTATGGTCCCAGCCACCGTCATGCAGGAATTTTGCGGTTACGATGTTTTTTACCAGCGGCGCACCTGGTTGTGAGTAGTCAACGATCCCCACATAACCGGTCTCTTTCTGGTTGACCACCCACACCGGGGCAGATTTTGAGGCAACTATAGCTGCGACGCGAACCTCTCGAAGATCTTCATCATCGATACTTTTCATGGGCAGCTTCACCAGGTTTTGTGGCTCAAGTGTCAGCCCATCATAAGTCACATACTGCGGTGGCCAGTAACAACCCTCGATGAGATATTTGTCTTCGAAACCTGCGTACTTGCTGCCGTCGATGCTTCTGGCATCGTGACACCCCTTCACCTTCGCCACCACATTCGGAACAGTCGCCCAGAGATCAATGAGGTTGACCCAGCCATCACGGCCGATGGCGTAGAAATACCGGCCCGAAGCTGATGAACGCAGGATGTGGACTGCAAAACCGACATCCACACGGGAGAGCTCTTCATGGCTGTCGCCATCAAAGATGGCGATCTTGCCGGCATCACGTAGAACCACACCGAAGAAGTTTTTCCAGTCGCGAGAATGCTGGGGGGTTGTCGGACGACTGGCTACCGGTACCATCAACTCCCAGCTTGCGGTTATTTCCGGCATTTCCAGCGCGGGAGCATCCGGTGGAGGCAGTTGCAGATAAGCTGCCAGCTTGCTGATCTCATCCTCGCTGAGGATGCCCGCGGTACCAAAGTTTGGCATCCCGCCCGGCGTGCCATGGCGCATCATTGCTGCCAGACCATCGGTACCGATGTCTATTGCTTTGGCCTGGCCGATATTCGGGCCGGTCGCGCCATTACGATAGAGGCCGTGACAGCCTGCACAGTGGTTGAAATAAACATGTTTGGTTTCTTCATACTGCGCATTATCCAGCGAAACCGGTGGCGTTGGAACCAGTGGGTCATTTTGTCCGCCGACAAAGGTAGCGATATCAAGCGCATCATAATCCGTCAAGCCAAGGTCGGGCATTACAAGGGGATATGAGGATAACTCGGAATCCGATATGGCATGGTTTGCCATTGCCAATGGCTCAACAACGAAAGCTTCGAGACGAGCACATAAATTGTCAGGATATCCACCAATGGCACAATCATCAGAATATCTCAGCAAGTCCGGGCCAATCCGGACATTGGCGCCCATGGAATGACAACCGGTACAAGATGCTCTGTACAAGGCTTCACCGGCAACAGCGTTACCAGGGCGTGCAAGCAATTCAGGGTCTCCGGCGGACGGCAACCACCCCAGATATTCTTCGATCGCATCCAGTTCATCGCCGGTTAAATACGACAGAAAATTCATCGAAGGTACCAGGCCAATCCAGGATCTTATTTCACCGACGGTAGCACCTCTGATGCTCTTGCGGACAAAACGGCCTCCGGCATCACTGCCATGACATGCGAAGCAAATGCTGTTGTACAGTGCTTCTCCCTTTGGATGTGGACTTCCGGTAACAAGATGAAGCCGGCTACCCAATAACGCCTTGACACGTTCATTCACATGAATGCTGGGAGCAGTTAGATTTAAGGTGACGCTGCCGGGGATAGTGATCTCAGGCCCAAGAGTAATGCTGCCTCCAGCAATGCAATCAACCACATCACCAGAGCTGTAAAAATCCGGTGCTTTATCGCTGATTACAATGTCATCAGTACCCACGCCCCCCTTACATTCGGCATGGACAGCTCCAGATAAACTGAAAACAATACAAAACACTGCAAGCAACTGAGCCATCAAGCAGCGATCATTGCCTTCCCGAGCTGGTGGCTTCATTCTTTTTGGCCCCTCACAAGTGTTGTATTGCACCGAAAAACAATCTGGAAACTTCATAACGCATTGACCCACATCTTTTCTGCGACCTACTATTTTATTCCATCCTCTCCTTGGCAAGGGTGAGTTAATGCTCAATATAGCTGTTCTTGCTTGTCGGCTCAATATGGTGATTCAGGCCGGTATGACAGAAAGTGGTCTATCCCCTGTTGCTCTGCTATTGCTCTGGGGAAACTGGACAACTATCCTGAAAGAGGGGATCAGACGTTTCTTTGACATAGGTCAACAGTTGCAAGGATCTATGTAAGTCCGTATTGGTATGTAGGTCTATCATAATAGAAGGTAGATTCATGCAATAGATTCGGGAGGGTAATATGAACCGTTCTAATTCTTGGCGTCAGATATCTTTTCAGATAGCGTGCTTGATCAGCTCCCTTATTGTACTAGTCAATACCTCCCTGGCGGAGCCAACACCTTATGCTGGAAATATTGTTTTCAAGCAGACAAACACGCGCATCTTAGAGCGCGATGCTGCCAGGTGGGCTGGCGTGCCTGATGACTCGTATCTTCGATACCGGACTATCATGTCATCTCTGGATGGCTCACGCATTTTTTTCAATGCCACATGTGAGTTCTGTCCGGCAGGTGCAGGTTATTCAAACAGACCTTTCGTCGCTGACGGTACCGGCGGGAACCTCCGGGATGTATCTGATATTTTTCCATCGGATCTTTCCAGCAGTTGGTCCGGGTGGGGGAATATGCGCATCAATAATGATGGAAGTAAAATCTATATCAAGGCACAACGGAATGTAGGAAAATCACTCTACTATATGGAGCTGCCGTCGGGCGCTGTCGGCAAAGCTGTATCCAATGACTTTGGTTCA
>CAZFXI010000002.1:3526-80441 GCA_964522855.1 uncultured Sedimenticola sp. | reverse complement strand
GATCACTCTGATCAGATACGCTTGAGCGCGTAGGTCAGGCAAAGCGCAGCGTGCCTGGCACCAGATCTACAACTTCGATCTGTACCCCAATCCGTTAGGTGATTTGTTACAAGGCTCAGCTGCTTCAAATTCAGCTACCTGCTGCCTGTCTCGTCACCCCGGCGCAGGCCGGAATGACTGACTCGGATAGGCTTGGGTTTATGTTTCAGCGCGTAGGTCGGGCAAAGCGCAGCGTGCCCGACACCAGATCATTTCGATGGGTACGGCCTGTCAGCCTTTGCCCATCCTACGATTTTGGTTTGTACTCCAGGGTAAAACGCAGGTCGTAGACTGACCCCTTGCTGCGCAGTTTTCGCAGCTTCGCCACATGGCCATCCAACTGCCATTCCCCGTCCACCGGCGCCATGATGGCCTTGTACATGTCTTCCGTGAGCCGGGTGCTCAGTGTTTTCTCCAGCATCACATCGACATAACGCGAAAACACTTTGAGTACGCCCTGGGGCTGGCGGTCGGAGCGCATGCGCAGTTCGAGCATTTGCTTGCGCACCTGTGACTCACTGCCCAGCACCCGGTATTGCAGATCGCTGGCGGCCGCAGGTTCCCCCTGGGGCAGCTTCTTGCGCGTACTGCCACATTCCCAGTCGCCCTTGCCCTGCTCCCGGTATTTTCTTGATCCGGGAATGCCCATGTCCTTCATGTAACCGCAAAGCACCTGGGGCGTCTTGCTCAAAAAGGGTTCCGCCGCCTGTAAGGGCATGGCGCCGAAAGCCAGACTTCCCAACAGACAAACCAGCAATTTCCTGTTCATTTCAACCCACTCCGCTATTCAACAGTTTTCGATCTGGCTCACGTCACGCACCGCACCTCTGGCCGCATCCGTGGTCATGGCCGCATAAGCACGCAGCGCGACAGACACGGGGCGATCACGATCCACGGGCTTCCAGGGGTTTTCACTCAGCTCCATGGCATTGCGACGCTGCCCCAACTCCTCATCACTGACGGCGATGCGAATGCTGCGGCCAGGAATGTCGATATCGATGAGATCGCCTTCTTCCACCAGCCCGATGTTGCCACCACCGGCGGCCTCCGGTGACACATGTCCGATGGACAAGCCGGAAGTGCCGCCGGAGAAACGCCCGTCGGTGATCAGGGCGCAATCCTTGCCCAGTCCCCTGGATTTCAGATAACTGGTGGGATAGAGCATCTCCTGCATTCCGGGGCCACCCTTGGGCCCTTCATAGCGGATGACGAGCACATCGCCGGGATTGATCTGGTCAGTCAGAATCGCCGCAACGGCATCATCCTGGCTCTCGAACACCCGCGCAGGACCGCTGAACTTGAGTATGGATTCGTCGACCCCCGCGGTTTTCACGATACAACCATTTTCTGCCAGGTTGCCCTGGAGCACTGCCAGCCCGCCATCCTGACTGTAGGCATGGGCCTTGTCCCTGATGCAGCCGTTCTCGCGATCCAGGTCCAGATCGGGATAGCGTTTGTCCTGACTGAAAGCCACCTGGGTGGGCACGCCGCCGGGGGCGGCGCGGTAGAAGTCCTTGCGCTTCTGATCATTGGTGTAACGCACATCCCACAGCGCCAGAGCCTCGGCCATGGTACGAGCATGTACGGTGGGAATGTCGTGGTGCAGCAGGCCGGCGCGATCCAGTTCGCCCAGAATGCCGAACACGCCACCGGCGCGATGCACGTCTTCCATATGATAGGTCTGGATGGACGGCGCCACTTTGCACAGATGCGGCACCTTGTGCGACATGCGGTCGATATCTGCCATACTGAAATTCACACCCGCCTCGTAGGCTGCTGCGAGCAGATGCAGCACCGTGTTGGTGGAACCACCCATGGCGATGTCCAGGGCCATGGCATTTTCGAAAGCCTCAAAAGTGGCGATGGAGCGCGGCAACACGGAATCGTCATCGTGCTCATAATAACGCTTCGCCAGACCCACGATGATGCTGCCCGCCTCCAGGAACAGGCGCTTGCGATCCGCATGGGTGGCTACCAGGGAACCATTGCCCGGCAACGACAGGCCCAGCGCTTCGGTGAGACAGTTCATGGAATTGGCGGTGAACATGCCGGAGCAGGAACCACAAGTCGGACAGGCGGAACGCTCCACGGTCATCACGTCTTCATCGCTTTCCTTGTCGTCCGCAGCCATGACCATGGCATCCACCAGGTCCAGATGCAGTTCCTTGTCATGCACCACCGCCTTGCCCGCCTCCATGGGACCACCGGAAACAAAAATGGTGGGAATATTCAGGCGCATGGCAGCCATGAGCATCCCCGGTGTAATCTTGTCGCAATTGGAGATGCACACCAGGGCATCGGCACAATGGGCGTTGACCATGTATTCCACCGAATCGGCAATGAGATCCCGTGATGGCAGGGAATACAACATGCCGCCATGTCCCATGGCAATGCCATCATCCACGGCGATGGTGTTGAACTCCTTGGCCACCCCACCGGCACGCTCGATCTCCCGCGCCACCAGCTGCCCCATGTCCTTCAGGTGCACATGACCGGGTACGAACTGGGTGAAGGAATTAGCGATGGCGATGATAGGCTTTTCAAAGTCATCATCTTTCATGCCAGTGGCACGCCACAGGGCGCGGGCACCGGCCATGTTACGGCCGTGGGTGGTGGTTCGGGAACGGTAAGTTGGCATGTTGGCAATCCGCATCTGTGATAAATTCACGCCATTATAGCGGATAACTTTCATACCAAGGTCAACATGCAGTTACAAAGCGATACCTATAAAGATGCCACCGAAATCGAGATCATGGAAGACGTGTTGCCTTTCGACGGCGCCGATGTGCTGGAACTGGGATGCGGCCGAGCACGTTGGACCCGCACAATCGCTGAAAGCTTCCCGGTGAAATCGGTCACCGCTACCGAAGTGGACAAAGCACAGCACGAAAAGAACTCGCAGATCAGTGACCTGCCAAAAGTACAGTTCATCTATGGAGGTGCCGAGGACATTCATCTGGACGATGACAGTGTGGACATCGTCATCATGCTCAAATCCCTGCACCATGTCCCCATAGAGCTCATGGACAAGGCGCTGGACGAAATCCATCGTGTACTGCGACGGGGCGGGCTGGCCTACATTTCAGAACCGGTATACGAAGGCGTATTCAACGATATATTGCGCCTGTTCAACGACGAAAAAATCGTGCGTCGGGCTGCCTTCGATGCTTTGAAAGCAGCTATCGCCAAGGGGAATTTTAATCTGGAACTGGAAATATTCTTTCAGTCCAAATCCGAATTCGGCAATTTTGCCGAATTTGAAGACCGCATCCTGTTCCCCAGCCATTCCGATCACAAGATAGATGAAGCCCTGCATGAGCAGGTCAGGTTGGCATTTGAACCCCATCTTGGCACCGATGGTGCAAGTTTCATCAACCCTCACCGGGTCGACTTGCTACGAAAGATCTGACGATCATCCTAATAAACCTGGCAAGCTGCGCTATAATTAGGATAAATGTAACAAACAGCCGTTATCGTCATCATGTCCAAAAAAAGTGAGCGCACACGCCAGAAAATCATCGAAGCCGCCAACCGGCTTTTCTATCACCAGGGCTATCACAGCACCTCCTTCACCGATGTGGTCGATGCCTCCGGCGTACCCCGTGGAAATATCTATTACTATTTCAAGAGCAAGGAAGAAATACTTGCCGCTGCTCTTGCCTATCGTATTTCCCGTATCGATCACATGCTCAAGGCCTGGACAGGGCAATACCGTACGCCTATCGAGCGCCTGAACCGCTTCCTCGAAATCCTCCCCGACAGCGTCGATTCCCTAGTTCGCTATGGCTGCCCCATGGGAACGCTCAACGCAGAACTTGGCAAGAACGAACCCGAACTGCAGGCCAAAGCCAGGGCCATGTTCCTGCTGTTCGAGGACTGGCTCACCGACCAGTTCGCCGAACTGGGTTATGCGGGCCGCGCCCGGGAATTTGCCCGCCGCCTGCTGGCAAGAGGTCAGGGCATCAGCATGATCACCCATGTGTACCAGGACAAACGCTTTCTCTTGCAGGAAACCGACCTGCTGGCGCGTTGGGTTAACAAACTGGCGCGGGGAGAGGAGCAGGACATCTGATTCTCATGCAAAGTTGTAAACCCGGCGCCAGACAACGGCTATCTGCAGTCGCCGTGGGAGGATCAGGCGATCAGCTTCTTTACCAATCTTTACAGAACTCAAGACTCTGCATCACATTCCTCAATCAGAAAACCGCAACAGAAACGCTGACAGATAGTATTCGCTTTCTTCCGAGTAGACACGATCGGCACTGTAGATCGTCAGTATCCTTTCCATGTACAGGTCTGTATTGCACGCAAACAATAGCGCTGCCACCTTTGGCTTGTTCCTTTCATAGCCTCTGAAATCGACCCTGTTCATCAACGCAAGATTCCGCCTGGGCGCTTCCCTGGATACCTGGGGAATGGCATGCACAGGCAGCAACAGATAAAACAAGCCAGCTGCTGAAAGCAGTTTATCCACGCAGGCCAGAAGGTCTGCATACGGGAGCCGGTCATTGTGGCGGGCGAGTTGCCTGAGGTCATTGGATGATTTACTGTGCTGCTCAAAAAAAGGTGGGTTGCAGATAATCAGGTCGAACTTTCTGTCGGTACTTGCGGCATAGTTGCGGATATCGGCGTGTATCGCATGTAGCTTTTCAGACCAGGGACTGTTACCGAAATTCAATTGGGCTTCTTCGTATGCAGCTTGGGTCAGTTCTACTGCGGTGACCTGCCCCGCCCCCAATTGCGCCGCCATCAGGGCCAGCAGGCCGGTTCCTGTGCCAATATCCAGCACCTTTTCACCTCCCTGGATCGGCGCCATGGCGCCGAACAGGGTGGCGTCGGTGCAGACCTTCATCCCCGCCTGTCGCTGTTGTACCGAGAATTGCTGAAAACGAAAGACTGACAAGGCGCCGGGTTCCTGTTGTGGTTTGATCGCCAGCGTACAATACTACGCCCCATGCACCAAACCCATGGCACCAAATCAGCTGTTCCGACCCTGCTGGCTATCGGCCATGTGTGGCCCGAACCCGCATCCTCGGCGGCAGGGTCGCACATGCTGTCCCTGCTGCGGCTGTTCCGCGACAGCGGCCATCGGGTGGTCTTTGCCAGTCCTGCCCAGCACGCCGAATTCATGGCTGATCTGCCCGCAGAAGGCATCGAAACTACCGACATCCGACTCAACGATTCGAGCTTCGATGAATTTGTCAGCGGGCTGATGCCGGACATCGTGCTCTTCGACCGCTTCATGACCGAGGAACAATTCGCCTGGCGGGTGGAACGGGTCTGGCCGGAAGCCCTGCGCATCCTGGATACGGAAGACCTGCAATGCCTGCGCCAGGCCCGACAACAGGCACACCGGGAAAAGCGCCCGCTGCAACAGGCAGACCTGTTAAGCGATCTGGCCAAGCGGGAGATCGCCGCCATCCTGCGCAGCGACCTGTCTCTGATCATTTCCGATCATGAGATGGCCTTGTTGCAGGACAACTTTCATGTGGATGTGGCGCTACTGCAGCATCTGCCTTTTATGCTGGATCTCGACAAGACATCTTCTACGGGAAAACCGTTTTCCGAACGCCGCCACTTCGTCACCATCGGTAATTTCCGCCATGCACCCAACTGGGATTCGGTATTGTATCTGCAACAGATTTGGCCGCTGATCCGCAAGGAACTGCCCACAGCTCAACTGCACATCTACGGTGGCTATGCGCCGAAAAAAGCCATGGCGTTGAACGACCCGCAAACTGGATTTCTGGTGGAAGGCCGGGTGGAAAATGCACTGACGATGCTATCAGAGTCGCGTGTTTGCCTGGCGCCGCTGCGCTTTGGTGCCGGCATCAAGGGCAAGCTGATCGATGCCATGCTGGCGGGGACGCCCAGCGTGACTACGGATATCGGCAGCGAAGGCATGGCCGGCGCGCTTCCCTGGCCAGGCCGCGTGGCCAACAGCACGGAAAGCATCGCGGAAGCAGCCATCGAACTGTATGGGAACGAGGCGCTTTGGCAGGCCAGTCAGCAACGCATAACGCCTGTCCTTCAGGCGCGCTATGACGGCAAGAAGCTGGGGGAAGCACTGCTCGGGCGTATCGCATCGATCAGGGAAAATCTGGAGAAGCATCGCCAGAACAATTTCACCGGCGCCATGCTACGCCATCACAGGATGAAAAGCACCGAGTACATGTCGCGGTGGATAGAAGCCAAGAATACGCTAAAAGAAGTATCAAGCAGGGATGCGTAGTAACTCCAGATAGCCCCGATTGCTCAGCGCACGGGCTTCCTGCAAAGCAGCTTCACCAAACATTTCCACCGCTTGTGCTTCCTCGCCCACTGCCTGTGCATCCAGTACTCTCAGCAAGGTGATCCAGTGGTCTTTCATCGTGGCCACCCGTTTTGGCATCAGCATGCCCTCACGACGACGACGGCTGCTCTCCAGCTGTAACTGATGCCGGGCCTGATCCAGCTGGGCGCGCAGAGGCAACGACAGATCGAACACCAACGCGAGCTGCTCCGCTTTCGCTTCGAAATCCGTATCGACGGCCGGCAGCGGGTCGTTTTTTTGCGGCCGCCAGCTCAACCTGCCCTCTCCAACTGGATCATCATCTTCAGGATTGGCTGGAAACTTGTGGAATCCCCAGCGCGCACCCAGAGCACATTCGATGAGCACCTTGTCCTCATCGATGCGGCACTCGCCATCCGCGCATTCGCTGGCGGGCACCCAGGAACGGGGATCGTTCTTCCAGGCACAGAAATCCCGATTCGGCGGTTTGCCATAAGCGGCTTCCAGCGCCTGCCAGGTCTGCCAGAACTGCTGCCATTGCTGCTGATACTCGGGATTGCGGCGCAGGAATTCCCAAGCCCATTGGGCACTGGTCAGCGCATCACAGAAAGCATATGCTTGAGGTTGCTTCCAGTCTCGATTAACCATAAAACGCCAATGACAACGACAAAACTGCCTCCATTATTGCACATGATGGAACGCCTCATCGCCGAGCCTTCGGTGAGCAGCGTCAGCACCGCGTGGGATCAATCCAATGCACGGGTCATCGACCTGCTGGAAGACTGGCTGCAGCACCTGGGATTCAACACCGAGAAACTGGCTGTACCGGGGTATGCCGGCAAGTTCAACCTCATCGCCACGGCCGGAAAGGGACCGGAAGGGCTGGTGCTGGCGGGGCATACCGACACCGTGCCTTTCGACGAAAGTCGCTGGAGTAGCGACCCTTTCCATCTGACAGAACGGGACGGTCGCCTGTACGGCTTGGGCAGCACCGACATGAAGGGCTTTTTTGCGCTGGTACTCGAAGCCATCCGCGATCTGGATCTCGACAAGCTTCAGCAGCCGTTGGTGATTCTCGCCACAGCAGACGAGGAAAGCTCCATGAGCGGTGCTCGCGCCCTGACCGATGCACAGCGCCAGCTGGGACGCCACGCGGTTATCGGTGAACCCACGGCTCTCAAACCCGTTCGCATGCACAAGGGCATCGCCATGGAATGCATCCGTATCACCGGTCAGTCCGGACATTCCAGCAACCCTGCACTGGGCAACAATGCCCTGGATGGCATGAGCCTGGTGCTGGCCGAAATCCTCCGCTGGCGAGCGGAACTGAACCAGCGTTACCGCAACCCCCTGTTCGAAGTGGCTACCCCCACGGTGAACCTGGGGCATATCCATGGCGGTGACAACCCCAACCGCATCTGCGGCCAATGTGAACTGCATATCGATATCCGTCCCCTGCCGGGCATGGAACTGGATACCCTGCGCGCGGAATTGGACCAGCGTTTGGCGCGGCTGTTGCAACCTACGGGCCTGAAACTCGAACGTCAGTCACTGTTCGGCGGCGTGCCAGCTTTCGAGACCCCCGCATCTGCCGCTATCGTCCAAGTCACCGAAGCACTGACCGGCCACAGCGCCGAAGCGGTGGCCTTCGGTACGGAAGGTCCGTTCCTGCAGCAGCTGGGCATGGATACCATCATCATGGGGCCGGGCAGTATCGATCAGGCTCACCAGCCCGACGAATACCTCGCCATGGAGCAGATCACGCCGGGCGTAAAGCTCATGCAACAGCTGATTCATCGTTTCTGCCTGACCTGATATGATTCCCCCCATGAGCAAGGAAGACAACAATTTCGTCAGCTGGTTCCGCCAAGCCTCGCCTTACATCCATGCCCACCGTGGCAGTACGGTGGTGCTTGCTTTTGGGGGAGAAGCTGTCAGGGAAAAAGATTTTGCAAATCTGATCCATGACATCGCCCTGCTACACAGCCTGGGCTTGCGGCTGGTGCTGGTGCATGGCACTCGCCCACAGATCGAGGAACGCTTGAAGCTCCGCAGCGCTGCCATGCAGATTATCAACGGCATGCGTGTTACCGATGAGCAGGCCCTGTTGTGCGTAAAGGAAGCGGCAGGAACGGTGCGGGTAGAAATCGAGGCTTTGCTCTCTACGGGTCTGGCCAATTCACCCATGGCCGGGGCGCAGATCTCGGTAGACTCAGGCAATTTCGTCACCGCCAAGCCCCTGGGTATCATTGATGGCGTGGACTATCAGCACACCGGCGAAGTACGCAAGATCAACACCACGGCCATGAAGCAGCGCCTGGATGCGGGTGCCATGGTGCTCATCTCACCCCTGGGCTATTCACCCACCGGAGAAGTCTTCAACCTGAATGCCGCCGACGTAGCTGCGGCTATCGCCACCAACATCGGAGCTGACAAGCTGATCTTTCTCACGGACAACAAACTCACGGACAGCCGCAGGAAGCTCATAGAAAGCATAGTACCTGCAGACATCGATGCCCTGCTGAAGCGGCGCAGATCACTGGATGAGCAATTGCAACGTGTGCTGACCAATGCCGCCTGCGCCTGTCGTAACGGTGTGAGCAGAACCCATATCCTGCCGCGCAAGCAGGACGGTGTACTTCTCACCGAGCTGTTTACCCGCGACGGCAGCGGCACCCTGATCACTGCCGAGCAATGGGAAACTCTGCGTCAGGCCAACATCGACGATGTCAGCGGTATCCTGAAGCTGATTCAGCCTCTGGAAGAGGCGGGCGTGCTGGTGCGTCGCTCACGAGAATACATCGAAAATGAAATTGGCCGGTTCACGGTGATCGAACGTGATGGCACCGTCATCGCCTGTGCCGCCCTGTATCCTTTTGTCAAAGAAAAGATGGGGGAACTGGCCTGCCTGGTCGTCCATCCAGAGTATCAAAAAGGCGGGCGCGGGGATCAGTTACTGGCGTATATTCAGCAACTGGCAAAATCCCTCGGCCTGAAGCAACTTTTTGTGCTGACTACCCGCACCGCACACTGGTTTCGGGAGCGGGGATTCGCAGCAGCCGGCATCGGGCAGCTCCCGGGAAAGAAGCGGGACCTGTACAATTGGCAGCGCAATTCCAGAATGCTGATACTCGATCTGGAGTGACCATGAAGCTTCCTTTGGTCGCCCTGGTTGCCTTCAACCTGCTCTCCCTTGCCATCGCCTTGTGGATGGGCTGGGAACCGGCGATGATCCTGTTCCTCTACTGGGCGGAGAATGTGGTCATCGCTCTGTGGCAGGTGCCGCGCTTCTTTCTTGCTGACAGCGGGCAAGCCGACGGACGCTACAAACCACTGAATCGTATGTTCGTCTGCCTGTTTTTCCTGGCGCACTACGGCATCTTCACCCTGGTACACGGTTCCTTGGTGTTCGAGTTTTTTCTCAAGCAGGAACTGAACCGGGAAAACCTGTACGCATTGGTTACCAGCACACCGGGGCTGACCCTGGCAGTGGCCGGGCTACTGCTGAGTCACGGCGTGCAGTTTTTCTCTGATTTCAGCAAGGGAATACTCACCAGCACGCCACTGTCGGAAGTCATGATGCAACCTTACAAGCGCATCGTGGTGCTGCATCTCGTGGTGCTCTTCAGTGGCGTTCTGCTGACCTTCCTTCCCTACCCCAGAATCAGCCTCGTACTGCTGGCCGCCATCAAGATCGGCATGGATGTTTATTTCGACCGGAAGTTAATGAAGAAACAGGAAGCTGCACGCTATGTCACACAGTTCTAAGAAGGCGGTCATCACCGCCATCATCTCCAATGCCCTGGTCACCGTCATCAAGTTCATCGCGGCTGGACTCAGTGGTTCAGCCTCCATGGCCAACGAGGCGGTACACAGCCTCATGGATACCCTGAACCAGGGCTTCCTGTTTCTCGGTCTGCGGGAAAGCGAGAAACCTGCCGATACCGTCTATGCCTTCGGCCACGGGCAGAAGAAGTATCTGTGGAATCTGTGGTCCGCCATTGGCCTGTTCTCCATCGGCGCGGGTCTGGGTCTGTCCCATGCTTGGCACAGCTGGGAAGGACTGGGCAACAGTCATATTGTGGAGACTGTCGCCATCTTCGGCCACCAGATCAGCGCCCTTTGGCTCAATCTCACCGTACTGGCCATCGGCTTCCTGCTAGAGGGTTACTCCTTTCTCGTCGCCATGAAGGAGTTCCTGCACCGCATGCGTGCCGCAGGAGAAAAAAGTCCTCTCGCCTATCTGGTCAAGGCAGATGATCCCACGCTCATGGCTATCGTGCTGGAAGACTCCGCCGCCATGTTGGGCCTGACCCTGGCGGCCCTGGGCATCATCCTCACTGCCATAACGGGCCATGCAGAATACGACATCATCTTCTCAGCCCTCATCGCCATCATGCTCGGCGGCATCGCCTTTTATCTGAGCTTCATCAACATGCGTTTCCTCGCCGACATGCGCGATCCGGATGCGGAACAGGCCTTCCGCGATGTGGTGAAAGGACACCCCGAAGTAGAGCGCTACCACGACCTGCGCTCCATTGTCATCGATGAGCAGAATACGGTACTGATTGCCGAAATCGAACTGCGGGAAGAAGCGCTGACCCTGGGTCTTTACGACAAGATACACCAGCGCACAGACGAGATACTCGATGGCATCAGTGATGCCCAGCAGGAGAAACTCTACAATTACACCACCGCACGTGCGGCGGTCGAACTCATCATTACGCGCACCGAAGCCATCATCGACGAGATCGAAAAGCAGATCAGGGAACGGATACCCCGTGTCGCGCACATCACCCTGGAGGTCGAAGGCGTAGCACCACAGGACGAAGTGGAAATCATGAACGAATGATGAGCAGCACCCGACTGGATCGGCGCCTGTCCGTAGCGCCCATGCTGGACTGGACTGACCGCTACTGCCGCTATTTCCATCGCCTGCTTACGCGTAAAACACTCCTCTATACAGAAATGCTGACTACGGGTGCCCTGCTGCATAATGATCCGGCACGCTTCCTGGATTTCTTTGCAGAAGAGCATCCGCTGGCCCTGCAACTGGGGGGCAGCGATCCAAACGACCTCGGCCGCTGCTGCAAGCTGGCAGAGGAATGGCAGTACGATGAAGTAAACCTCAACCTGGGCTGCCCGTCTGACCGGGTACAATCCGGCATGTTCGGCGCCTGCCTCATGGCCCAACCAGACCTGGTGGCTGACTGCATCGCCGCCATGATGGAAAGTTGTACCTTACCCATCACCGTAAAACATCGCATCGGTATCGACGATCTTGACAGCTATAGCCTGCTGACAGCATTCGTGGACAAGCTATCGGCGGCAGGATGCAAGACCTTCATCGTCCACGCCCGCAAGGCCTGGCTGCAAGGCCTCAGCCCGAAACAGAACAGGGACATTCCTCCTCTGCGCTACGACATCGTGTACCAGTTGAAACAGGATTTTCCCGATCTGGAGATCATCATCAATGGAGGCATCACCAGCCTTGAACAAGCAGAGGAACACCTGAAACAGGTGGACGGTGTGATGATCGGCCGGGAAGCCTATCACAACCCCTGGATACTGGCTGAGGCAGACAAACGAATCTTCGGCAAGGACTGTCAGCCTGGAAGCCGCCATCAGGTCATCGAACAACTGCTGCCGCTGGTGGAGCAGGAATGCCGCCGCGGGGTCCCTCTGAAGCGAATCACCCGGCATATACTGGGACTATTCCACGGTCAGCCCGGTGCAAAGAAGTGGCGCCGCTATCTCTCGGAAAACGCTCACAAACCCGGTGCCGGACCGGGAACGCTGGAAGCCGCTCTTGCCCTCGTTCCCATTGCGAATTCCCATTGAGCAGCCGCGCATAAATGCTATCATATGCGCCTAAAATTATATTAATGAGGAAATGAACATGAGCATAGAACGCATGGTACTGGCTTTTGCCGGATTCGCTATTTTGCTGTCCCTGGCACTGGGCTGGTCCATCAGCCCCATCTTCCACAACCAGAACTGGCTTTGGTTTACCGCCTTCGTCGGTGCCAACCTGTTCCAGTCAGCTTTCACCGGCTTCTGCCCCCTGGCCATGATCCTGAAGAAACTGGGAGCAAAATCCGCCGCTGCCTTTTGACCCTTTCCTACCCCTCTCCTTGGGGGAGAGGGGTATCAGACCAGCATACTCGCATACAGGTCATGGGCATCACTGCCGGTGATCTCCACTTCCACGAAATCCCCCGGTTGCAGTTCCCAGCTGCCTTCCACGATCACCTGACCATCAATCTCCGGTGCATCTCCCGGACCACGGGCGATGACATGATCCTCGTGTACTTCATCCACCAGCACGATCAGGGACTGGCCCTTTCTGGCGGCGAGTTTTTGCGCCGAAATGATCGCCTGCACGTCCATGAAACGCCGCAAGCGGTTTTCCTTGGTTTCTTCATCCACCTGATTCGGCAAGGCATTGGCTGCCGCACCTGCCACGGGTGAATAGGCGAAACAGCCGACCCGGTCCAGTTGGGCCTCGTGCAGAAAATCCAGCAGCTCCTCGAAATCCTGTTCCGTCTCGCCGGGATAGCCGACGATGAAGGTGGAACGGATCACCAGTTCGGGGCAATCCCGGCGCCAGTTCGCTATTCGATCCAGCACTTTTTCCGTAGCAGCGGGTCGGCCCATGGATTTGAGTATCTTCTGGCTGCCATGCTGCAAAGGCATGTCCAGGTAGGGAAGAATGGCGCCTTCGGCCATGAGGGGTATCACCTGGTCCACCTGGGAATAAGGATAGACATAGTGCAGGCGTACCCAGGCTGGCAGTTCACCCAGCGCTTTGGCAAGACTGGCGAGTCGGGTTTCCATGGGCTTGCCGTTCACGAAATCCGTGCGGTACTTCAGATCCACGCCGTAGGCGCTGGTATCCTGGGACACGACCAGCAACTCGCGCACGCCCGATTCCACCAGGCGCTCAGCTTCGGCCACCACTTCGCCCAGAGGTCGGCTGAGCAAGTCACCACGCAACGAGGGAATGATGCAGAACTTGCAGCGATGGTTGCAGCCTTCCGAAATCTTCAGGTAGGCATAGTGGCGGGGTGTTAGCTTGACACCCTGGGGCGGAATCAGGCTGGCCCAGGGATCGTGGGGCGCGGGCAGATAATCATGCACCAGAGCCATGACCTCTTCATAGGCATGGGGACCAGTAATGCCCAGCACCTTGGGATATTTCTCGCGAATCTCTGTTTCGCGCACCCCCAGACAACCGGTGACGATTACCTGACCGTTGGCATCCAGGGCCTCGGCGATGGTTTCCAGAGACTCCTCCACCGCCGCATCGATGAAGCCACAGGTATTGACGATGACCAGATCTGCCTGATCGTAGCCCGGCACCATGGCATAGCCTTCTGCCCGCAATTGAGTGAGGATGCGCTCGGAGTCTACAAGGTTTTTGGGACAGCCCAGACTAACGAAGCCAATCGCGGGGCTTGCTTCAGCCATTGAGAAAATCAGTAATGGAAAGCGCCTGGCTCTGGGCGATTTCCACCATCATGGTTTCTTCCAGGGCAATCTGGCCTTCCTTGATATACGGCAACATTTCGGAACACAGTTGATACACGATGGCCATACCATCACGATTGCGGTCACCTTCCGGCAGACCGTTGATGCCCTCCACCAGTTCCTGCACGTAAGCCTGGAAAACCTTCCCTTGCTCTTCCAGACTAGTCTGCTTGAACTCATCGGTGAACTGCACCTGCAATTCCCAACCCGGTGTATCCGGGGAATCGATGACACCAATCTTCAATGGCCCTTCGATATCCATCATAGCTCCAATAAAAACAATAATTGCTCTTAGTATATTTTACTGGCAATGAATTGGCATAATTATCTACCTTATTTGAAAACAGCCGGGAAAGGTCGATGCAAATGAGATACATGAGAAGCCGGCACCAAGCCAGGGATCCGGGACGTCGAAACGACTGGATTCTGGCATCCGCCAGCATGGCGAAGAACCATTTTTTCAGCGTTTTCCTAATCAGCGCGTGACAGTGTTTTCAGATAGTGCAGGGATTCCGGCGAATCCCACTCGTAGGCTCCAATAATCCGCGTAACGACCAGACCCTCCTTGTTGACAATAAAAGTTGTGGGCAATCCCGGCACCCGCCATTTTCCGGTAACAGATGAGTCACCATCGGCAAGTAAGGGAAAAACGATAGCGTGCTTTTTCAGGAAACGTTGAATATCCTCATTCTGCTCGCCAACGGCAATGCCGAGCACCTGAACATTGTCTGACTTGAGTTGTTCCCAGGTACGCTGCAAGGATGGCATTTCACTGACGCAGGGCCGGCACCAGCTGGCCCAGAAATTCAGAATGACAACCTTACCCCTGTAACCTGCAAGAGAATGCGTTTCACCCGAGAGGTCGGTCAGTTGAAAATCCATCGCAGGCCACGGTTGATCGTATTGCCTGTATCCGATAGCTGCAGCAAGAGCCATCGATGGCAACAGCAAGGCGGCAGCAACGAGCAGCTTGGATTTCACGTCGGTCTCCTGCCTGCTGAACCAGCACGCAAATGGTGATTCAGCAGGCCAAGGTTTACGTTTCTACAGATTCTGCGGTTATGGCAGGAAGAAGGGAACACCGCCATCTTCAAGTGCATCCGCCTCTTTCTGTTGCATGGCTTTACTCCATACCGTTTTATAAGAACCACCTTTCTTGACGCGGAACTCTTTTACATCGATCTGGTTATATTTCTTATCCAGTTTTCCATCTACCTGCACATCTTCCAGAACGTGTCTTACTTTGACGCCATACGGCAGGTTCGGCAGAAAAAAGTAGTCGCCCGTGCCTTTTTGCAGCACGAAATCAGACTCCAGGGCGATATGGGGGTCCAGTCTGTCGACCGGGCAGGTAGTACCCGCGTGAGCACAGCCATGACCATTCAGCTTGCCGGCAAACGTATCCGCCAAAACGGCCGATGAACCCGCAAGAATCATGATCGTAGAAATGCCATACGCCATTCTTTTTATGTGTGTTTTCATCCTCTCTTCTCCTGTTTTCAATTTCGGTTGTCGTCAACTCGACATCACATCACTTAATCATCGTTTGACGTACATAGAGACCTTTGGAGAAGGGTGAATTTTTCAGTGTTTCACAAATATAGCTGGCTGGCTCAACCCCGCCTGGCGGATTTTCGACCCTGGACCGCACTGAGAATCCCGCGCAGAATCTTGATTTCATCCAGATCCGGTTCAGTACGATAAAAGAGGCGTTTCAGGCGTCGCATGAGCTTGTCTGACTTGCGCGGATCGAGAAAGCCGATATCTTCCAGCGCCTGTTCCAGATGATTGAACAATCCCTGCATGTCCTTCGCTGTGGCAAGCTCACGAACTGCAGGTGCCACTTGCCGATCTTGCTGCGACTGCATCATCAACTCATAGGCCATGACCTGCACCGCCATCCCCAGGTTCAATGAAGAATACTCCGGATTGGCGGGGATGTTGACCAGGTAGTTGCAGCGCTCAAGTTCGGCGTTAGTCAGTCCCGTGCGCTCCCGGCCAAACACCAGAGCCACTTTTCCCTGCGCTGTGCGTTGCATCACCAGTCCCGCACATTCCCTGGGATCGAGCTGCGGCCAACTCACGCTACGCAGGCGGGCGCTGGCTCCTACCACCATCGAGCAATCAGCCACCGCTGCATCCAGGGTCTGATGGACGCTGGCCTCGTGCAGAATATCATCTGCGCCAGACGCTCGGGCCATGCACTCATCGGTGGGAAACTGCTTTGGCGCCACCAGTGCCAGATCATCCAGACACATGTTCTTCATGGCCCGGGCAACCGCGCCGATGTTGCCACCGTGGGAGGTCTCCACCAATACAATGCGTATGTTTTCCATGGCTGTAGAGTATAATGGCTTATTGTTTTTCAGGCCCGGATTATCCTCAACACCATGAATCCCATGACGACCATTGCCGCCCGCGCAGCCCGTGATGCAGGCAAACTGCTGCTCAACTACTTCAATCACATGGACAAGATCGAAGTGCAGGAAAAACAGGCGAATGATTTCGTCACCGAGGTGGATCGCGCATCGGAGAAGATCATCATCGGCGCCATCAAGAAAGCCTATCCCAATCACGCCATCCTGGCCGAGGAAAGCGGTAGCCACTCGGGCAACGACTATCTGTGGATCATCGATCCCCTGGATGGCACCACCAATTATCTGCATGGATTCCCCCAGTTCTCCATCTCCATTGCCCTGCAGTATCGTGGTGAGCTCGAAGCAGCCGTGGTCTATGATCCCCTGCGGGACGAAACTTTCAGTGCCCACAAAGGTGGTGGTGCCTACCTCAACGATCACCGCATCCGCGTTTCCAAACAAAAAGACCTGCATGGCGCCCTCCTCGGCACCGGCATTCCCTATCGCGACCAGCGTCATGTGGATGCCTATTTCGGCATGATGAAAGCCTTGATCAAGGATGCCGCCGGCGTGCGTCGTCCTGGCTCTGCGGCCCTGGATTTTGCCTGGCTGGCGGCCGGTCGCATTGATGCTTTCTGGGAACTGGGACTGGCGCAATGGGATTTTGCCGGCGGTGCCCTGTTGGTGAAAGAAGCCGGCGGCGTGGTCACGGATCTGCGTGGCGGTGATACCCATTTCCAGACCGGCAACCTGGTCGCCGGAAACCTGAAGATTCATTCGGAAATGCTGAAGGAAATCAAGCCGTTCCTGTCGGAGCAGCTTTCTGCCTGAGCCACATTCGGTGGTTACCAAATTCCTCACGGAATTCCATTAAAGATTTCCTTGTATCGGCCGAATACTGTTATGACCCTGATCAACAAGGAAAACAATGATGCAACAGCAAGCCCAGGAACAATCTCTTCAGGAAAGAGAACTCAGCTTCCTTCAGGACCTGACCAAAAAACTCGCCACGCGAGAGATCGACCTACCCCCTTTTCCAGACATCTATGCACGCATCATCAAGACCATCCATGATCCGGACGTATCACTGCAGGACATCAGCCGTATCGTTGTGGCGGCGCCAGACCTGTGCGTGCGCGTCCTGCTGCTGGCCAATTCCGCCTTGCTCAACCGCTCGGGCGTTAAAGTAACCGATCTCAATGTGGCTGTATCACGTCTGGGATTGTCAGCAGTCAACAGCGCCACCGTCACCCTGGCAACCAAGGATGTCTTCAAGGCGCCAAAAGGGTCGAGCCTGGAGTACCTGCTCAACAAGACACGTCTGGAATCCGTAAAGGTCGCCGCCTACAGTTACCTGCTGTCCATACGGGCGGGACTGGCAGAAGAAAAGCACAACGCCATGCTGGCGGGTCTCTTGCACAATATCGGCACCTACTACATCCTGTCTCGCGCGGCAGATTTTCCCGACATGGTTTCCCGCGAAATCATCAGCCGATGGGGTCCGAGCATCGGCCAGGCGCTGGTGGATAACTGGGGCTTCCCGGAAAGCATTTCCGTGGCAATCGAAAAACAGGAAGAGATCAGTGAAACGAGGGAAGAAGACGCTATCGAAATCCGTGATGTACTGATCTGTGCCATCCAGCTCTCCCGCATTTCGAGCGACAGCGCAGATGAAGACGTGAATATCGATCACATACCTGCCTGCCAGGCGCTGGAAATCGATTCCGAAAACGCGCTTGCCATCATTGAAGACTATCAGGAAGAGGTCACTTCCTTTGTTTCCGCACTGCGGTAGAAGCAAGCGGAATCTAACCCGTTACCGCTGCCAGACCATCCAGTCGCTTCCGCTTGCGTTTCTCCACCAAGCCTTCATGCACCTTCAACAGGGACGGCACCAGCAACAGTACCAGGAAGGTAGAAAAGGCCAGACCGAAAGAGATGGAGACGGCCATGGGTATCAGGAATTGCGCCTGCAGTGAAGTCTCGAACAACAAGGGAGTAAGGCCCGCGATGGTAGTCAATGAGGTCAGCAACACCGCCCGCAAACGCTGGCAGGCTGCTTCCACGATGGCCTTGTCCAGCGTCATGCCTTGCTCCCGCAGCTGCTTGTAAAACACCACCAGGATAATCGAGTCGTTCACCACGATCCCCGACAGCCCAAAAATACCGAACATGGACAGGATCGTCAGTTCAATATCCATGACCCAGTGACCCACTATCGCACCGACGATGCCGAAAGGGATGATGCTCATCACCACCAGCGGCCAGCCATAGGAGCCGAAAACCCAGGCCAGCACGATATAGATCATGGCCAGGGCAAACAGGGCGCCTTTCTTCATGTCCGCCAGGGTTTCCTTCTGGTCTTCCGCCTTGCCGGTATAGCTCATGTGCACGCCCCATTTCTGAAATACCTCGGCAAACAGATCCTTTTTCAGCTGGGCGCGAATATCGTTGGCATTGTTTCGTGTAGGGTCCACATCGGCAAATACCGTAGCGGCAAGCTGCCCATCATAGTGGCGCAGTATCTCGAAGCCCTGACGCTCTTTCAGCTGCAGGGCGCTGGTCAATGGCATCTGTCCGCCACCCGGCAGACGCAGACTCAAGGAATCCAGCGTGGACAAATGATAGCGCTGCTCATCCGGCAGCATCACCCGCACTTCCAGTTCATCCCGCCCATCGATGAATATTTGGCTGAGATTGCCGGTCAGGGCATCACCAAGCTGACGTGCCACCTCCACTTCCGTCAGCCCCTGGGCACGTCCCATGGGTGTCAACGAATAGATCATCTGTTGATGACCGTAAGGCATGTCATCTTCGATCCCGGTCACGCCATCCATGCCTTCCAGCACTGTGGTGATGGCCAGGGCTGCTTCCTTGAGCTTCTGGATATCCGGTCCGGTCAGTTTGATTTCCAGATCTCTGCCGGGCGGGCCACCGCCTCTTCTCGACGTCAGGGTCATCTTCTCCAGACCAGGCGCATCCCTGAAGTGTTTGCGCCACTCGTCCAGAAACGCCTGGTTGCGCACCGTGCGTTCATCCGACGACACCAGTTCGGCAGTGATGGTGGCAAATTGCTCCCCTGCTCGGCCCGACTGGGCATTGGAAAAAACACCCATACCATGAGACACCTTGGCCATGCGCACCAGGCCACTTCCCAAGGTTTCCTCTGCCTCATACAGTGCCTGCTCCACCTTGCCGATGAAAGCATCCACGCGCTCTGGTGGGGTGCCGGAAACGAAGCTGGCGCTAGCGTGAATCACATTGCCTTCTACTGTCGGGAAAAACGTGAAGCCGATACGCCCCCCCGCCAGCAACCCGAAGGTCACGATCATCGCGGCAACCGCCGACGCAAAAGTAACGCCTGGACGGGATACGGCAGCCTTGACCAACGGTCGGAAGCGATGATCCCGGAAGTGTTCGAAAGCCGCATCGAGTTTTTTCCGCAACTTGCTGGGTTCCTTGTGGTGGGCCTTGTGGAAACTGTGGCGTAAATGTCCTGGCAACACCAGAAAACTTTCGATCAAGGACGCGGCAATGACGCAGATCACGACGAAGGGAATATCGAACAGGATACTGCCGATGATCCCCGATACCATCATCAGGGGAATAAAGGCGGCAATGGTGGTGAGCGAGGAAGACAGCACTGGCGCCAACATGCGCCGTGCACCCCCTTCTGCCGATTCCAGGGAACGCTCACCTTTCTGATAATGTGCCAGGGCATCCTCACCAACCACGATGGCGTCATCCACGATGATGCCCAACGCCATGATCAGTGCAAACAGGGAGATCATGTTGATACTTCCCCCGGCCAGCCACACCAGCGCCAGCGTGGCCATGAAGGACACGGGGATACCCAGAGTCACCCACCAGGCAACCCGGGCATTGAGAAACAAAAACAGGATGGCGACGACGAGCACCAAGCCCGTCAATCCGTTTTTCAACAGCAGGTTGATGCGATCACGAATCAGTAACCAGCTTTCATCATAGACGGTTATTTGTACGCCTTGTGGCAGTTTGGCGCGAGTTTCCTGCAGCCAGCTTTCGAGGATACTTGCCGACTTAAGGGTGTCGCCGGTGGTGGCCCGCTGGGCACGCAACTCCACCGCCGGCTTCCCCTGATAGGTGATGGAAATCTGATTGACCTTGGCGCGCCGCTCTACCTTTGCCACGTCTCCCAGGCGCACATAATCCCCCTTGAGATTGGCAACCAGGGGCAGTGCTTCAAACCCCTGCACATCACGCTGCTGGCTCAGCGTACGCAGCTCCCTGGCCACATCTCTTTTGCCTATTTGCCCAGCCGGCAAGTCACGCGAGATTTCGTTGATGCGACGTCCCACATCTGCCAGGGACATGTTCAGTGCCTGCAACTGGCGCTGGGGAAGTTGCACGGCAATTTCTTCTTCCGGCAGGCCGTTGATATCCACCTTGGCCACACCCCGCTGCAACAGCTCTTCCTCGAAGCGGTAAGCGAGGGCACGCAGCTCCCGCAAATCCGACGGGCCATGTATCAGCATGCGGGCAATGGGTTCGAAGTTGATCACATGGCTGACCTGGGGTGTGCGCGCATCCTGGGGCAGATTGCGCACCGCCTTCACCCGGGCGTCTACCCGGTCTGTGGCATCACCCATGTCCGTATCTTCCGGGAATTCCAGAATCACCACACCGACACCTTGTGCCGATGTGGAAGTGATCTTTTCCAGACCTTCCACCGAGCGCAGCTCCTGCTCCAGGGGGATGGTGATGGATTTTTCAACATCTTCTGCCGTGGCACCCGGCCACACCACCCTGACCGTCACCACCTGGATATCGAAGGTGGGAAAGAACTGGGTGTTGAGCGACGAAAGCGCCAGCGCCCCCGACAGGAGCATGATGATCATCACCAGATTTGCAGCAACCGGATGCCGGGCGAAGATGCCGATGATGTCATCCTTGTGATGAAAGCCTTCAGTCACCCGAAACGACCTCGACCAGCAGGCTTTCCACCGCATTAGGCAACTGGGTGATCAGCAGTTTCTGTCCAGCCTTGAGCTGGGTGGAACGTATCAGTACCTGGTTCTTCCCATCCAGCCAGATCTCCCCAACCCGTTCAACGATGATCGGACGCAGACGCTGCTCATCATCGATGACATATACCTTGTCGGAACCATACAGCGCCTCGAAAGGCACAGGCATGACTTCGGCCTGATCTGGCAAGGTCAGGCGAAGCTGCATCACACGGCCTTTCTGCAGCCAGTCCCAACCCGCATCGATCAGGAACAGCGCTTCGATACCACCGCTGCCCTGGCGCACCTCGGCGCCCAGGGAAATCAGATGGCCTTGCACTTCGTTTCCATCCACCTTGCCCGATACCTTCAGTGGTTTGCCGTCGGCCAGCGCCTTGCGCACCTGGGGAACATAGACTGCCGGCAGCATGGCACGGAACATGAGACTGATGTTCTCAAACACATCCAGCAGGTGCGTACCCACATTGACGCGATGCCCCTGTGCCACCAGCACCTTGACCACGCGACCGTCGAAGGGCGCACGCACCCGGGTTCGCGCCAGCTGCAGCCGGGATTTCTCCAGCGCCGCCTGGGCACGTTCCAGGGCCGCCTGCAACTCCAGCATCTTGCTTTCGTGGGTACGGATGCTTTCCTCGATACGGGCAATACTGATGGACTGCCGAGCGGCATTCTGCCGGGCGGTATCAAGCGCAGACTGGGAACTGACCTGTTTCTTCTTCAGGTCCAGCAGCCGCTTCACCTCCGCCTGTACCAGATTGTAGAGGCGACGCTCGTTGGGCAGCGTTTCCAGATCTGCCTGATGACGCGATTCCTGCACCGCAATGGCCGCCTGCGCCTTGGCTACGTCCGCTTCCCTCTGGACGAGATCCAGCCTGGCATCCTGATCATCCAATTCCACCAGCAGGTCATCAGCCTTGACCTGACTGCCTTCAATCACCAATACTTTTTTCACATCGGCAGGCAAGGCTGCCGTTAACACCGCATAGTGCAGCGCATCCACGCTTCCATACAGTAGGATATTGGTCGGCCAGGTACCCATTTTCACGCTCACCGCCGCCACCGGCCAGGTCTTTTCCTGGATGGCTACATCCTTGCTGTGCGGTTTGCTCGCCTTGAGTAGTATGAATATGGCAACCGCAATAGCAATGATGAGAACGGGTAGTATCAGTCGACGCAATCTTTTCACGATCCATATTCTTCAGTTATTGAGATGGGAATGAAACGCCACACACACCATGCGCCCAGCAGGGCCACGGCGGATGCCATAGTATAAGCGAAAGGTGCCCCCCACTGTTCCCACAATATCCCGCTGGTAAATGTTCCCACAGCACCTCCAGCGCCAAAACTGAGACTGCTGTACAACGCCTGTCCCCGCCCCTGGTTGCTACCACGGAAATAGCCATGCACCAGGTGTATAGCCGAGGCATGGAAGCTGCCGAAGCTTGCGGCGTGCAGCACCTGGGACAGAACGAGCAAGCTCAAAACGTCGGGGAAGAAACCGATGAGCAACCAGCGCAAGGCGGCAAGCACCAGACTGACCAGCAGGATCAGCACTGCAGAATAGCGATGCATGATCCGGTGCATGAAGATGAACAACAGCACTTCCGCCAGCACACCGATACTCCACAGGATGCCGATACTGCTCTTGGTATAGCCGAAATCCTGGAGATAGATGGAGTAGAAGGCGTAATAGGGGCCATGGCTCATCTGCATCAGGAACACGGCCGTAAAAAATGCCATGATCCGTGGCGTCTTGATCACTTGCAGGATGGGCGGCTGAACATCTCCCCCTGCGGCACTGGATTTGTCCCTTACCAGCAGACTGGACAGCAAAATACCGCCGAAAACCATCAGCAGCGTAGTCAGCACCACACCCGTCCCCTGGCTGTCCACCAGATGCCCAACCACCACCACGGTGACGATGAAGCCCACCGACCCCCAAAGACGCAGACGGGAATAGCGCTCCACCTGCCGCCCCAAATAGTTGAAAGTCACCGCTTCAAACTGCGGCAGAGATGCATTCCAGAAAAAACTGTAGACCGTCATGATCAGGGCAATCTGAGTAAAACCCGTGGCGCCCGGCATGGCAAGAAATGCCAGCAGCGAAAGTGCTGAAGCCAGTCGCACGATGGCCATGCGATGCCCCAGATGATCACCCAGCCACCCCCACACATTGGGCGCGACGATCTTGGTAGCCATGAGAATGGCCATTAATGACCCGATGGCAAAGGCATCGAAACCCAGGGACTGCAGATACAGCCCCCAATAAGGCATGAGGATACCCAGTGCAGCGAAATAGAAAAAGTAGAAGGCAGAAAGCCGCCAGTAAGGCATGAATGATTTAGACGCTGGCGGGCACTACCTTGACCGGTGGCTGTACATCACCATTCTGACCACGATGGCGTAGTGCATGATCCAGCAGCACGATGGCCAGCATGGCCTCGGCGATGGGCACGGCGCGAATACCGACACAGGGGTCATGGCGGCCCTTGGTAATCACTTCGCTGGCCACTCCACGAGTATCGATGGTCTTTCCCCCAAGGCGAATGCTGGAGGTAGGCTTGAAAGCCACCCTGACCACCACATCCTGACCGGAGGAGATACCACCCAGAATCCCGCCGGCATTGTTACCGAGGAAACCTTCGGGGGTCATCTCATCCCGGTGTTCTGTGCCCTTCTGTGCTACCGAGTCAAAACCCGCGCCGATTTCCACACCTTTGGCGGCATTGATGCCCATGAGGGCATGGGCAATATCCGCATCCAGCCGATCGAACACCGGCTCTCCCCAACCCGGCGGAACAGCGGTAGCGACCACGGTCACTTCGGCACCAACAGAATTGCCTTCCTTGCGCAGGCTATCCATGTAGGCTTCCAGATCAGCAACCTGGGAAGCATCCGGCCAGAAGAAGGGATTATCTTCCACCGTATCCCGGGAAAAGCCCCCTGGCCTGTTCTCTCCCAGGGCAGACAGGTAGCCCCGTACTTCCACGCCAAAACGCTCACGCAGGTATTTTTTTGCGATGGCACCTGCAGCCACGCGCATGGCGGTCTCCCGCGCCGAGGAACGGCCACCCCCGCGATAGTCACGAATGCCGTATTTCTGCAGGTAAGTATAGTCGGCATGACCGGGGCGAAAGCTGGCGGCGATATCGGAATAGTCCTTGGAACGCTGATCAGTATTGTGGATCAGCAGGCCGATGGGAGTGCCCGTGGTCTTGCCCTCGAACACGCCGGAAAGAATCTGCACCTCGTCCATTTCCCGCCGCTGGGTGGTGTGACGGGTCTTACCCGGGCGGCGGCGCTCCAGATCCGGCTGGATATCCGCTTCGCTCAATGCCATTCCCGGCGGGCAGCCATCCACGATACAGCCGATGGCCAACCCGTGACTTTCACCAAAGCTGGTGACGGTAAAGAGCTTGCCGATGCTGTTGCCCGACATTATTTCCCCACCAGCAGGCCGTTGACCTTTTCGATGTCTTCCACCGACAGTACTCCGGCAGCCTGGCGCAGGCGCAGCATGTTCACCAGATACACATAGCGGGCGCGAGCATAATCCCTTTGCGAGCGGTAGTAATCGCGCTGGGAATTCAGTACATCCACCAGAGTCCGTGTACCGACCTCGAAACCCGCCGTGGTCGCTTCCAGGGCACTTTTGGTGGACACGATGGCCGCCTCCAGGGCTCTTACCGCACTGATGCTGGCTTGCACGCCACGGTAGGCATTGCGCACCGCTTTGTCGGTAGAACGACGCGCCTGATCCAGACGCTCCTGGGCGGCAATCAGATCGGCTCTGGCCTGACGAGTGGCGGCGGTCACACCCCCACCGGCATACAGGGGCACATTCAGCTGCAGGCCGATATTGCCGTTGTCCACATCGAAACGATTGTCCTGATTGGTCCCGAAACTGCTGTAGCGCCCCACCAGATCGAGACTGGGATAATGGCCGGAATTCTGCACCTCGATTTCACGTTGGGCGATCTGCGTGGCATCGGATGCCACCTTGACCGCCGGGTTGTTCTCCAGACCGAAGGCACTCCACTCATCGATGGCAGCAGGCACCGGCGGCTCCAGCTCCAGCTTTGCCTTCAATCGGGCCAGTTTCTCCGGGCGCAAGCCGAGAATCTGCCGCAGATCCTCCCAGGCATTGTCGAGTTCATTCTGTGCCACGATCTCGTCTGTGACCGCCTGATCATATCTTGCCTGAGCCTCATGCACACCAGTGATGGCGATCAGTCCCACCTCGAAACGCTGTTTGGCCTGTTCGAGTTGGCGGGCGATGGCTTTCTTGTCTGCGCGCACGAAGGTCACACCCTCCTGTGCCGAGAGGATATTGAAGTAGGCAGTGGCCACCCGCAGCATCAGATCCTGTTCCTTGGCAAGATAATCCGCATCGGCCAGTTCCAATTGCCAATCCGCCTGTTCCAGACGAATGAAGCGGTCGCGGCGATAGATGGGTTGCAGCAGGTTGATCCCCAGACTACTCGTACCGAAGCTTTCATCGCCCAGGGAATGCGTATCGACGTCGTTGTAATTGAGATCGCCAGTGGCACTGATATTGGGCAGCAACTGCGACAGCGCCAGGGGACGCGTCTCACGCCTGGATTCACGGATGGCGGCGGCCTCTCTGAGCACCGGGTCCTTCTCTACCGCCATGTTGTAGACCTGCAGCAGATCATCTGCCGCGGCAAGTTGCGCAGCAAACACCAGCAGGGAAGCAATCAAGGTCTTGTTCATTTTGTGTTTTCCGGTTTGTTCAGTTTCATGGGACCCACCAGCAACTGCGGATCCACCCGTTTGCCGCGCAAGTTCATGCGCCAGTCCAGATGTGGCCCGGTCACCCGGCCGCTGGCGCCCATTTCGGCCACGACCTGACCTTTCTCCACCCACTGCCCTTCCTTGACCAGGATCTTGTGCAAATGCAGAAAGGTAGATGATAACCCATGTCCGTGATCCATGATCAGTGTCGCACCCGAATAAAACATGTCCGGATGTGTCAGCGTCACGATGCCTGGCGCAGGTGCACGCACGGGCTTGCCCACCGGCCCCGCAATATCGACACCATAATGGGGCCATTTCGGCTTGCCATTGAGTATCCGCTGACTGCCATAGACCCCGGTTATTCTACCCCTTGCCGGCCACTCAAAGCCTTGTAAAAAGTCAATTCTCTGGTCCAGCCGCGCCCGCGCCTTCTTCACTGCTGCCTGATCGGCCTTGATACGCGCCTGATCTTCCTTTCGCGGCGTCACTTTGCGTTCAGGCAGGCCATCGATGCGCTGGATCTGGTATTCCCGTCGGGCAATCTCCAAATGACGCACTTCCCGGCCTCCATCCGGCAGCTTGGCTACTAGTTCAGAACTTGGTGGCGCTTCACGGGCGAAACCGATGACGAAGTTGCCAGCGGCTGATACAGGAACATCGTTACCATCGAGCTGCACCCGGGCACCTGGCTGCGTCTTGCCAAACACCAACCCGCCTTGGGTGAAACTCCCCTCGAGATCCACCGCGGCAGAACAGGTTGCCCCCCCCAGGAGCAGGAACAGTAAAATGAGCATGCGCATGCGAACCACCATCCCCGGACACATTGAGCCCGGAAGCTTCAAATCAAAGTCAGTATTTTAGCAAAAGTTGATAGAATCACCCGATGAATACGCCTCCAGCCGCCCCCACCGTGCGTTCGACCCCCTATTCCTGGGGAGAAATGATGCGCATGGTGCTTTCCCACCGCAAGGAGCTGATCACCGCCAACATCATTGCGATTCTGGGCGCACTGGTTTCCGTGCCCGTTCCCCTGCTGATGCCCCTGCTGGTGGACGAAGTGCTGCTGAACAAGCCCGGCACCCTGGTCGGCTGGAGTCACCAACTGTTTCCGGAAAGTTGGCAGGGACCAGCGCTGTACATCCTGGCGGTGTTGTTTCTGACCCTGATCCTGCGGTTGCTGGCGCTGGTGTTCAGTGTCTGGCAGGTACGCGAGTTTACGCGCATCTCGAAAGACGTGATCTTCCGCATCCGCAAGGATCTGTTACAGCGCCTGCAATATTTTTCCATGGCGGAATACGAGGTGTTGGGCAGTTCCACCGTGGCCTCGCATCTGGTGACCGATCTGGATGCCGTGGATCAGTTCGTCAGCAACTCCACCAGCAAGTTCATCGTCGCCCTGCTGACAGTCATCGGCACCGCCGTGGTGCTGTTGTGGATGCACTGGCAGCTGGCGCTGTTCATCCTTCTGCTCAATCCACTAGTGGTGTATGTGACCACCTTGTTCGGGCGCAAGGTGAAGGAACTCAAGGGCCGCGAGAACCGCGCCTATCAGGCTTTTCAGGAAGCGCTGGCAGAAACCCTGGACGCTATCGAGCAAATCCGCGCCAGCAACCGTGAGCGCCACTACATCCGCCGCATCATCGACAAGGCAAACCGCATCCGCAGCAGTTCCGCCAGCTTCGCCTGGAAAAGCGATGCAGCCACGCGGCTGTCCTTCATGGTATTTCTGTTCGGCTTCGACATCTTCCGCAGCGTGAGCATGTTCATGGTGCTGTATTCCGATCTGAGCATCGGCGAGATGCTGGCGGTTTTCGCCTATCTGTGGTTCATGATGGGGCCGGTGCAGGAATTGCTGAACATCCAGTACGCCTACCATGCCGCCCGCGCCGCCCTGGGACGCATCAACGAGCTGGTGGATGTAAAACTGGAACCTCACTTTCCCCATGATAAAGACCCGTTTTCCGGCAAGGAAACCGTCTCCATTCAGATGCAGAACATCGGCTTTGCCTATGGGGATGGCCCACCGATCCTGCAGGATGTGAACCTGGACATCGCTGCGGGTGAGAAAGTCGCGCTGGTAGGTGCCAGCGGAGGCGGAAAAAGCACCCTGGTCAAGATTATCCTGGGCCTGTATCTGCCCCGTAGCGGCTGTGTGTGTTTCGATGAAGTGCCGGTCAAGCAAATCGGACTGGATATCGTGCGAGACAATGTGGCCACGGTGCTACAACATCCCGCATTGCTGAATGATACGGTGCGCATGAACATCACCCTGGGCGCCAACATCACCGAAGAAGCCATCTGGGAAGCCCTTGAGATCGCACAGCTGGACAGCGTTGTACGGGATTTGCCGGAGCAACTGGAAACCCGTATCGGGCGAGATGGGGTTCGGCTCTCCGGTGGCCAACGACAGCGCCTGGCCGTGGCGCGCATGATACTCAGCAAACCCAAGGTGGTGATTCTGGACGAAGCCACTTCCGCCCTGGATACGGATACCGAAACCCGTCTGCACCAGAAACTTGCCCAATTCCTGCAGCATCGCACCACCCTCATCATCGCCCACCGATTGAGTGCGGTGAAACAGGCAGACCGGGTGCTGGTATTCGAGGATGGCCGTATCGTGGAACAGGGCAGCCACACGCAACTCCTTCAAGAGGATGGCCTGTATGCCAGTCTTTACGGCAAACAGGAATGATCCTGCAGAAACGGGTAAACTCCGTGCACAGAAAGACCGGGCGTTTGCCCACACTGATCAGCCTGCATGCAGACCAATGCGGAAGGTGATTAGTTACAAAACTTCGCTCCGCAAATATGGCTGTTTGGAAATATTGTCGTCACCCCGGCGCAGGCCGGGGTCCATATTGGACATGGATTCCGGCCTGTGCCGGAATGACAGCTGAGATCTTTTCTCAATCTGCTGTGCTTTACAACTATATCACTATGCGGAATGACCCGAAAAACAAGGTTGGTTTCTGACAATGAAAACACTCAAGCATCTCTTCGACAACAACCTTGAATGGGCCAATTCGATCAAAGAGGTCGATCCAGAGTTCTTTTCCAGGCTCTCGAAACAGCAGGCACCCGAGTATCTGTGGATAGGCTGCTCAGACAGCCGTGTGCCCGCCAACCAGATCATCCAGCTGCAACCCGGCGAGGTGTTCGTTCACCGTAACATTGCCAATGTCGTGGTGCATACCGACCTGAACTGCCTTTCTGTCATACAGTTTGCGGTGGACGTACTCAAGGTCAAACACATCATCGTCTGCGGCCACTACGGTTGTGGCGGCATCCAGGCCGCACTGGAGAACCAAGAGCATGGTCTCATCGACAACTGGCTGCGGCACGTCAAGGATGTCATTCGCTTCAATGCCCATGAATTCGAGGGACTCGATCACGAACAGAAGCTGGATTTGCTCTGCGAACTCAACGTGAAAGAACAGGTCAGGAACATCTGCAACACCACTATCGTGCAGCAGGCCTGGAAACAGGGAAATGCACTTTCCGTCCACGGCTGGATATACAGCATAGAAAACGGCATCCTGAAGGATTTGGAAACCTGCATGACTGGAAACCAGGATTAGATACGAAAGCCTGATACGATAGGTTTTGAAACAGGTCGCCCACAACTGGAAAGCGGAAATGGTTTTCCTGATGCAGGACATCGGGAAACCGGCGAACTTCAGCGTCCCTGTCATTCGAGGGCTTTGTAAATTCCAGCACACATCAGAATAATCCTTATGGGAGGAACCCCCATGAAAGAAATTGTCGGACTGAATCACATTGGTATCCGGGTTTTCAGCCTGGAGCGGGCAAGGGCATTCTACGAGCAGTTGGGGTTTCAGTTTGTTGTCGGCCCCATCGGCCCGGAGCCGGTTGCCGTCATGGAACATCCATCGGGAGTAAACATCAATTTCATCTTGAACGCAGACTCACAAGCCGTCACAAATATCCTAATGGATGTTGAGGAGAGATATCCAGGTTACACACATATAGCCCTGGACGTGGATGACATCGTGGCCATGCAGAAGAAGATAGGAGATCTGGAGATCGAAATCACCGAAGGCCCTATCACCTTGCCCGATGGCGCAATCATGTTTTTCATCCGCGACCCGGACAGGAACGTCATCGAGTTTCATCAGAACGTCAGACAGGCATAAGGGGGCCTCTGATCTACGACGCCCGGGAGCCTGTCGCAATCGTCACTTGCAACCCGACAGGCTCCCGGCCTCAATAACTACATCATGTCATTCAAATGGCTTGGATCGAGGCGTGTTTTCGTTTGAAGGCGGGAGAATCGGCAGCAGGAAGGAAGGCTGATCACCGGTCAAAGCCTTCAGGAAGGCCACGATTTGTGCATTTTCCTTGTCATTGAACTTGCGGCCCAGCTGCAGGCGCCCCATGATATCCACGGCTTCGGTCAGAGTTTCCGCCTCGCCATCATGGAAGTAGGGATAGGTCAGCTCCACATTGCGCAGGGTGGGCACCTTGAACTTGAAGCGATCTGCATCCTTGCCACTGACTGCGGCCAGACCTTCAGCCTTGTTGCTGGTTTTATAGGGTTCAACCAGGCCCATCTTCTGGAACGAATTACCACCAACCGCCGGGCCATTGTGGCAACCTGAGCAACCGCTGTTCTTGAACAGATCATAACCGGCCAGCTCCTCCTGGGTAAGTGCATCTTTCTTGCCCAGTAACCATTGATCGAAACGGGAATTTGGCGTCACCAGTGTCTTCTCGAACTCGGCAATGGCCTGGGTGACTTCATCAATGGTGACCTTGTCACTGCCAAACACCAGCTGAAACTCACGCACATAGGCAGGAATGGACTGCAGCACATCCACCGCCAGCGTGTGGTTGGAGGCCATTTCCCCAGGATTGGCAATCGGACCGCCAGCCTGCTCTTTCAGATCCTTGGCACGGCCATCCCAGAACTGCGCCAGATTCAGGCTGGAATTGAGCACCGTCGGCGCATTGATCGGCCCCTGGTTCCACTTGTGGCCAATGGATGTTTTCAGGTTGTCGGTGCCACCCATGCTGAGATTGTGGCAGGAATTGCAGGAGATGAATCCGGATTTGGACAACCGCGGGTCGAAATACAGCTTCTTGCCGAGCTCAACCTGAGCAAGATTGATGCTTTGTACTGGCTTGATCACCTGGATAGGTTCGGCGGCAATCGCCGCGGAAACCAGCCCGACGCTTACCACCAACGTTGCAACTACACTTCTGTTTTTCATTTTTACCACCTGTTACTGCTGTGAGCACAAGAATTGCCCAAAAAATATTGGCATGGGAATCACCACAATCGATGATTTCGCGCCCCATCCCGCCACCTCGACACAAATACCAAGTGCAGAGCTGTGTTTATTATAGAATTGGTCTAAGTCCAGTTGTGTTGATGCCCGTCAATCAAAGCGAAAGTATTCTGAAAACAGAGGGACTTGCTGCAAACCAAAGCATCATCACGAACCCGATTGGCAATTCATGAGGAAATTGAAAATGTCTAAGCACGCAATGGTATTGACCTGTCTCTTCGTGGCGTTGATTGGCGGCAAAGTTCAAGGTGGAGCAGTAACAATGAATAGTGCAGCTACCGGCAAGTTCGAACAGACCCTATATTTTGGTGGCGATATCATCACCATGGAAGGCGATGCACCGACCTATGCGGTACAAACCATCGTCGATTCGAAGGCAAACAGATTTTCGACTACTGGTGGGACAAGGGCTACAAGATTCACATCCATATTACCGGCGATCTGGCGTTTGCAGAGTATCTGAATTTTGTCGAGCGGGCGATGAAGCGCCATCCGCGCAAGAATCACCGCACAACCTTCCATTTGGTGCAGATCGGGATATGCACGACTGTATCGGCTCAGCAGGCTATGCGTGGTGTGAAAAAACCGGACGCTGTGAGCGCCCCTGGGAACTGGCCAGCAAGCAGGGATTCGAAAATACGATGACAGCATTCGACAAATTCTGCAACAACCCGGTCAAACACGGTAAATGACAAGGGTGATCAGGTACAGGCTGCGGCTGATTACCTGGTCACAGGTGGGTATTGCTACGCACACGAACGACCACATCGATGCCTTCGAGGGTCAGGTTTTCTGGCATGTTCTTTGAAAGATAGTGCGTGACGTCGTGATCATCCATGTCCATGAGACTACCATTATCCACATTGTAGAGATGATAGTGGGAAGATGTGTTTGAATCGTAGAAAGTACGGGTGGCATCCACGAAAATCTCGCGCAACAAGCCTTTTTCGGCAAACAGATTGAGCGTGTTGTACACCGTCGCGCGAGAAACACGCCTGGTAGAGCGGCTCATCCGTTCAAACACCTCATCAGCCGTCAGGTGCTGATGGCGTGAAAAAAGCATTTCTGCAATCGCCTGCCGCTGGGGCGTGGCATAGACACCCACGCTGGCCAGATGCTGGCGGATATCATGTAGCTTGTCGTTGGTCGATCCTGAGTTCATTGAAAGTCTCACTACCGTATTTCTGCCCGTATAGCCGACAGGCGGTCACCATTGCAATTATTCTTGTTGTTTGAAACGCAAGTATAACCCGTGCTTAAATTTTTTTGAATACGTGACAGTCAGCGCGGCAACCACAACACCATGATCACGCTCAAGATCACCAGCACGATAAACCAGGCGGTGAACTTGCCACGCACACCCACGCGATAGCCCCTTTCCTGGAAATGGGAAACCGCACCGCATTCTGGGCAGTGGGCGCTGTCTGCAGGGATATTCTTCCCGCAATACAAACACTTAACCTGGTCGGCCATCGATCCGGGGCTTGATCAGTATGGGAGTGTACACCAAGGCAAACAGGCCAAAAGCCAGCATCCACAGGCCTCCGGCGATGTTGATCCACAAATTGAATTGGGCGACGGCAAACAAGGGACCGAAGACCCGCACGATAGCGCCAACGATCAGCAACACGAAGGCCACCGGAATCAGGGGGCCGGTATCGTTGATGTTACGTCCGGTGTGACCCAGCGCCACCCGCGACATCATGCCCAGGGTGAGTACACCGATCCCGCCAACGGTGATGGCATGCAGGGCGACCGCTGGTGGGAGCAGACCAAACCCTGCCAGTCCGCGCAAGGCCAGCCCCAGAACCAGCCAGGCATAACCCATATGCAACACCCACAGAATGGGCACCCGCCAGATGCCGTTGTTGTACCAGCCGGCAAGACGTATGCCTTGAATCAGCGCCGCTACCAGCAAGGTAACGCCAGCCACCGGCCCGTGGGGTAGAGCCAACTCTGCCGCTGCCGCAATCACCATGGTGATGAAGGTGGCCTTTTCCACCCACGGACGCACTACAGAACGTGCACCCATCACGGCTTTCTCGGTAAAGAAAGGCACCACTCGCCCCGCCACCAGCAACAGCACCAGCAGCACCATATCCACCATCAGATAGACGCCACGGGGCCACAACCCCTGGGCGACACCAGCCACGTCCAGATGTACCAGCAGGTTGGCCAGGGTCATGCCAGCGAAGATGAGCAGAAACATGCGGTTGACCTTGTTTTGCCCATGCCACAGCGGGCGCCACAGAGACCACCCTACCAAAGGAATGAACAATAGATCGACGATGGCAACCAACCATTGCGGCGCGCCGGGCGTCACCACCAGAATTCGTCCCAGCAGCCAGACACTGGAAATGACCACCAGCAGCCTGCCCGTAGGTACCGCCATGCCAGTCCAGTTTTTTACTGCCGTGAGCAGAAAACCGGCAATCACCGCTGCGCTATAGCCAAACAGCATTTCATGGGCGTGCCATTCCACCAGGGTGAAATAGCCTCTCGCCGGCACCACGCCCTGCCAGAAAGCCAACCATAACCCCAGCAGCAGCAGCGCCGAAATCCCCGCGGCAAGAAAAAACGGTCGAAAACCCAGGGCAAACAGCGCAAAGCCCCCGCTCTTGCGCATTACCGGGGGTTCTCCAATATTCAACGACATGCCAGTTTTCTCCTGCAATATGGGGCAAATATGATGGGCAGCTATCTTCACTCCCAATTTGTGCCCTTTCCTTGACGTTGCTCAAATGGGCGGGCAGACAGCCGTGGCAAACTTCGCTTATGATTACACGCTTGCCCCTTCCCTTCTCCCCTCCCCGTGTCGGGTCATTGCTCACCCTGCCCGGCAGGCTGCTGCCCGGTCGTTTGCATTCTCGGGGATTGACCCTGCTACTGAACAGGTTGTTGGCAGAACCCTTGGCTAACGATGAACTGGATTTCCTGCAGGATCGGGTGTTGCAAATCGAGGTGATGGATCTTGCCCTGGACTACCGCCTGACGCTGCAGGCTGGCAAGCTGGCAGCCGCGCCTGCACAGGGCATCGCTGATGTACGCTTCGGCGGCAAGGCCCGGGACTTCCTGCTGCTGGCGCTCAACGAGGAAGACCCGGATACCCTGTTCTTTCAGCGCCGCCTGCAACTCGAAGGCGACACGGAGCTTGGGCTGGAGATCAAGAATCTGCTGTATTCCCTGGATGAGGATCTGCTGCCGGATCCGCTGCATCGCGTCGCCAGCAAACTGGCAGGCCTTCTGGAATCAAGCGACTGATCCAGCGACCGGTTTATTCGGCCGGCTCGAAAGAAGTCGTCAGATCACGCAGCCTATTCATCAGTTCCAGCTGATTGTTTACGCCGATCTTCTCGAATACCGACTGCCGCTGTGTCTGTATCGTGGAAACGGAACGGTGGGTTTGCGACGCAAACTGCACCGGCTTGACGCCGTTGGCCATGGCATTCACCAAGGCAACTTCAGCAGGGCTGATACCATAGAGCGTTTTCAGAATGGAAGCATCCACCTTCACTTTGCGCAGGGGATCGATGACGACCACCGCCGCGACTCGAAGGGCGTCCATCCAGGGAAATGGCGGTTCCTCCAGCGGCACAGGCAAGGCAAGCAGCTGATGTACCCCTTGCCCACTACCTTCGCCGATAAGCGCACACCCTTGCGTTGGCTGCCCCGTATTACCCAGGGCAGCGGCCATCACATGGCTCAGGGTATTGCTGTCCAGTGAATCAGGTGCATACAGGTGCTTTTGCCTGGCATCCAGTATACAGCCCCTGCCCAGCAGATCTTCTGCTACCCGATTCGCATGTACCACCTCACCTTTTTCGTTGATGATGATGGTGGCTGCTCCGCGGGGTGCACCGGCCCTGGTTTCGGCGGTTTCTACCACCATGCGCTCGTATAGCCTTTCGGTAAAACGCATCATCTGCCGGATCTCCGGCATCAGCACCGAAAGCTGCAGCACCTGGTCACCGGAATAATTGTCCTGCTTTCCCTCGCGAAAGAACTTGAGCAGCGTGCGGTAATCTTCACCATAGAGAGAGATGCCGGCCATCAGGTATTCCAGACCGAGTGTGCTGAGAATTTCCTGATAGAAAGGCGTGGCGCGCATCTGCTCCTGCGGTACGATGTCCGTACCCAGCACCACCCCTTTTCCCAAATAACTGCGCGACCATTTTTCCGGCAGGGCGGCGGTGAACCATTCGCTTTCTTCAAACGCACAACGTACATCCTGTGACATCACAAAATCCGGCGAGTGGCTGTTGAGAATATCGTGATTCTGATCCCGGGTGATCATCATGATTCCCGCCTGGCTCTGCGTGGATGTCTTGATCAGGCTGATCAGGTCGTCCCATGAGTCTTCCGAGAATGGGATCTTGTGAAGTGTTTCTCTAAATTCGATCGGGTTGATCTCCATGCTACCCTCCGTTGTTCAGGGCATCGCCGTCACAGCTTCTGGAAGGAAAAGAACCCAGAACAAAGGCAACCCTTTTTTCCGATTGTTCCCAGAGTATAGTCAACTATCCTGAGTTTGAATTACGCAGGCAGCCAACCACCACGCAGTGGCTGACTGCCAAGTGAAACTATCGGCTATTCATCACAGCCATCATCTTCGACCATTTCTTCACCACTTACGGGATCTTTCAGCACCCGACCATCGGTACCGGTCGTCTTCACACGGGTAAACATCATGTGGTCGATGCGGCCAAATTTGTCATCCAGAACCTGGTTGACCTGGGTGTCGGTAAAGCCATCGTAGATGTTCACCAACCCACGTTTTTCCCTGTCTAGCAGGCTCTGGCTGGGCTGATAGATTGTCTTCATGGACCAGGGTTCCAATCCCTGTGGGGTCGACTCGGCTGCCAACAGATTTTGACTCAGGCATATGACCAGACTGTTAGCCAGAATATTTAATGCAATGGTATTCATGTCATGCTCCTTAAGGTGTATCAATCGCACTTCTATGTACTATGGAAACCACAGTATTTACACGGTTCCTGCCTCCGCTTTTTCAGCGTCAGGAACAAAATAAGCCGCTAAGGACGGCATCGTCATCATCAGTTCTGATGAAAAATTGAAAAAAAACAGGCACAGACACGACCCCGGCTGTGCAGGCATATACACCGGCAGTCGTTTCCTACCCTTCCGCAGACTGGAATGTCAGTCTGGATGGCCCCGACATCCTCAATTTGCACGGACTCATGGATCGGCGCACACTGCCAGATCCACGGCGATTTCTCGTCCCACCGGTTATTGAGGACATCGACAACATCCTGGGTGCCGGCGTCACGGGTGATGCGGGCAACCGCTTTACGCCGTCAACCCTGGATCGAAGCCCTGGATACGGCCGAAGAATTCGTTGAAGATGTCGTGGAGGAAGCGGAAGAACTGGCCGAGGAATTTATCGATGCAGCCATGGATACTGCTTCTGACGTTGCCAGCGAGGTGGCCGGCTGGTTTGGGCTTTGACCCGCCAAGCATAAAAAAAAAAGACAATAATCACCGAGAGGAACTGAACATGAAAAAGCCAATACTTATCCTGTTATTGACCCTGAGCACCGGAGCTCATGCCAGAGACTACCTGTTTGCTCCCGCGATGGATGCCAACCCACCCGAAGAAGGAGAAAGCATCAGTTTGTTGATCTACACCAGCCGTAATGCCGAGAATCCGATCGAAGAGCAGGTACTCACACCAGATCAGGTAAAAGTTGTCGAAAATGCAGGCAGCGCTATCTGGACAATCCATATCGACAGTTCACTGAAGCCGCCCCTGTGGGGCGAAGTGGTCGTAGACGACCAGCGCACCGGCATCCGCGCCCAGGCAGCAGCTCCCGGCAGTCTCGTTACCGAAGGTGAAATGCACGCCAAGAGCGGCTTCCGCTTCCCCGATGACAGCGTCCAGACTTCCGCGGCCAACACCCAGGCGCTCGATCAGGTCTTCGGCGGTTCTGGCAGCTGTCCTGCCGGTTCAGCCATCCGCGCCATCGATGCCGCGGGCATCGTGACCTGCGAAACCGATGATGTAGGCAGCTCCGGCAGCAACATCACCGCCGTCAATGCCGGCACCGGCCTGTCTGGCGGTGGCAACAGCGGCGACCTGAGCCTGGGCCTGGACGCGAACTACCAGCTACCCCAGAATTGCGCCAACGCCGAAACTGCGCAATGGGATGGCAGCCAATGGATCTGCGCGACCAGCAGCGCTGGGGGCATCTCAGGAGTCACCGCAGGCACCGGGCTGACCGGCGGAGGTACAAGCGGCAATATTACCCTGAATGTAGACACCAGCGCCGTCCAGACCCGGGTCTCCAGCAGTTGCCCGACCGGGCAGAGCATCCGCCTGATCAACCAGGATGGAACCGTTACCTGCCAGACCGACACCAATGCCAACGCCGGACCGGGATTGACCTATGACGGCAATACCCTGCGCGTAGCAGCACTGCCCAAACCCGGCTTTGCAAACACAATCCTGGACAATACAGGCATAACCGGCCGATACCCGGCCATCATCATCGGCCTGGACGGTTTGCCCCTGATCAGCTACTTCAACGACAGTACCGACGATCTATATGTCTATCATTGCGAGGACATGGCCTGCTCCAGCGGCACCGCCACCCCCATCGATACTACCGGCGCAGTCGGCCAATACTCATCGATTACCATTGGTCGGAATGGATTTGGCTTGATCAGCTACTACGACAGCGGCAATGCCGACCTCAAGCTGGCCCGTTGCCAGAATATCGCTTGCACCAGCGCCAGCGTATCATCCCTGGACACGGCTGGCTCGGTCGGGCAATGGACGTCAATCACCACCACAGCCAGTGGCTACGCCTTCATCTCCTATTTCGATGATGACAGTAACAATTTAAAAGCGCTTAGATGCAACAATGAGACTTGCACAAACTCCAATGTCTGGACCATAGACGCCACCGGCAATGTGGGTGAGTACAGTTCAGTAGTGCGTAATGGTCAGGGCGATGCCTGGATCAGTTATTACGACAGAAGCAATGGCGACTTGAAAGTTGCCCGCTGCTCCAACATGAGTTGCGGCAGTCCGGTCATCGCCACGGTAGATGGCAACCCTTCGAGCGCCAGCGGCGGTGCCAACGAGGATGTGGGGTTGTGGAGTTCGATCACCGCCGCTGCCGATGGCTTGCCATTGATCGCTTATGGCAAGGCAGGACCAAGTTCAGCAGCCCTTGTAGCGCACTGCACCATCCACAATTGTTCCACCGCGACTGCCATTGCAATGGTTTCCGGAACGAGCGGATTTCGTTATTTCTCAATTACACTCGGGCCTGATGGACTGGGGCGCGTCAGTTATGGCTGGGTAAACGGCTTACGCGTGTATTTCAGCCAATGCAAAGATGCCGGCTGCACCGCCACCCTGATCAACGCCAGCACAGTCTCTAGCGGTCATCCGAGTGAAACATCCCTTACTATCGGCGCGGATGGCTTACCTGTTTTTGTCTACCATGCCGCAAGTGACACCTCATTGCGGCTCGTGCATTGCTCGGATCTGAGTTGTGAACCCTATCTGCGGCGACGCTAAACAGTAAGTAATACAAAGCAAAAAACGGTCGTTTCCCAAATCAGGAAGCGGCCGTTTTCAGTTTCACGCTCACAACCCGGCCAAACTTACTTCTTGATTAACTTGGGATCAATCCCGGCCATCTTTTCTTACCGGCAACGGTCACAACAACACATTTCCACTAAGGCACAAAGGAAATAGTGTTTATACTATGTAGAGAGAGCAATACATTCTGTCGCTTTGTTGCCGAGTCTACATGAACATCAATGAATAACCCGAAGTGACCATACGCTCGGCAGCAACAGCGACTCCATGACCTATCGCAGTTAAGGAGATTTCGCTATGAATTTACTTAAACATATCAAACTGACTTCCGCCGCAGGCTTCCTGGTGGTATTTCAAGCAATTCCAGTGTACGCAAATGACGTGATTTCAATCGGCTCCTTCAATGTTTTGCCGAAAGAGCATACCATTGAATATGGGCTAAACGGCGCCGGCTCACTCCAGGTTCCTCCCACGAAAAAAGCGACTTTTTACGCCCCGCTCATACTGCCCCAGGGTGCAATCATCACCAGAGTCACCATGGAAGCGCGTGACAACAGTGGCGGCGATTTTGGCAGCTACGTGAAGGCCTCTCTGCTCGAACAAAAATTCAATACAGTTCTCAAAATAGCGACTTTCGATACCGGGATTTCAGAAGCGCCGGGAGATACGCGAATCGTCGTAGACAACATCGATTTTCCCGTAGACAACACCGAGTTCTCTTACGGCTTCGGCATCGAAATCAACAACGTTACCGGAAGCTCATATGCGGATGAGATGTTCTACAAGTTCATCGTGGAATACGAGCAAACCCAGCTTCGTATAGTAAGGCCATAGGGAAATACTATACTCGGGAGTTGCTCATGCCCGCCGATTCGTGCCAATAGCCATTACAGCCGCCCACCGGCATGAGGCGTTGAAGGTCCGGCAGATCTTCCTTGCCCTGCAACGCATCGGCAAAAGCCTGGACGATGCGCCCGGTATGATTCGCCTGGGGGCTGATGCGCAGCACGTTCACACCCATGTCGCGCATTTCTCCAACTTCCGGGAGCAGGTTGCAGGTGAGGGCCGACTGGGTCTGGATACCGTTGATGGCGAGGAAGGGCTCACCCTCGCGGGTGCGCAGGGTGAGGCCATCGGCATGATCCAGGCAGCGGTATTGGCAATCATCCTTGGGCAGATCATAGGCGCGGGCAGTGTAGCAGCGGGCCGACATGGCCAAAGGCATGCGGCCCCAGGCAAACAGCTCCATTTCCACGCTGTCCGGTGCTTCGCTCAGAACGTCCGCCAAGGTATCCCTACCCAGTTCCACCGCGGGCACCCAGCGTTTCAGCCCGGCATCCGCGAGCACCAGCAGGGTAGCGGCGTTGTATATATTGACGGTTGGCCCGGCCACGAAAGGCAACCCTTCCGCCGAAAGCAGTTGCACCGCCGCCATGTCGTTGGCTTCGACCAGGAATTCGCCATTGCTGCAGATACGCCGTAGGAACTTGAGCTCGGATTCCGCTTCCAGCAACGCCAGGGTAGACAGCACGGCTTCCTTGCCCGCATCGCGTAACATACGGGCGGTTTCCATCCAGTCATCGAAGCGGAACAGGCGGCGCTTGGAACAGACGGTTTCTCCCAGATAGACGATATCCACAGGCATGTCCGCTACCTGCCGGTAGAAATCTTGCAGGTCTTCACGGGACCAGTAATACTGCACGGGACCAAGAGACAGTTTCATTTCATGCTCCTCACTGCCAGGTCCGGTGGTACGCGCCCAGGGTAGTCTGCTGTCCCTCGGAGACGGCGCCGAGCTGCTGCATCCACTCGCTGCGCGGCTGAAAACCTGCGGGGTCATCCAGGCAACTGTCGATGGCCTGGCGCCACACCCGCGCCACTTGCCGCACATAGGCGGGGCTGCGCTGGCGACCTTCGATCTTGATGGCAGAGATACCCGCCGCCAACAGTTCAGGCAGCAGGTCGAGAGTATTCAGACTGGTGGGCTCTTCCATGGCGTAATAGGTCTTGTCCAGGGCATCGTAGCGGCCCTTGCACACGGTGGGGTAACCGGCGTTCTCGCCCTTGCCCACCTTGTCCACCAGTACGCCGCCCAGGCGGGTTTCCATGCCTGTGGGAGTTTCTTCATAACGCACTTCTCCCGCGGGAGAACAGCAACCATGGGTATTGGGCGATTGTCCGGCGGCGTAGGACGACAGCAGGCAGCGTCCTTCCACCATCACACACAGGCTGCCAAAACCAAACACCTCGATTTCCACATCGGTATTTTCCGCCACATGTTTCACCTGGGACATGGACAGCACCCGAGGCAACACGGCGCGGCGGATGCCGAAGCGGTCCTTGTAGAACTGCAGTGCTTCGTAATTGGTGGCCGATCCCTGCACGGACAAGTGCAGGGGAAGGTCCGGATAGCGGTTGGCGGCATAGTCCAGCACCCCCATGTCGGCGGCAATGAGCGCATTGGCCTGCATGTCCGCCGCCCGATCCACCGCCGCCTGCCAGCGTTTCCAGCCCTGGGGGCGGGGATAGGTGTTGAGCGCCACATAGACTTCCCGGCCCCGGCTGCGCACGTAGTCCAACCCCTGCTCCAGGGTGCGATCATTGAAGTTCAGGCCGGCAAAATTGCGGGCGTTGGTGTCATCCTTGAAGCCCAGATAGACCACATCGGCGCCTTCATCGATGGCGGCCTTGAGTGATGGCAGATTACCTGCAGGACATACCAGCTGCATGGAAAAACCTCATAATCCAATCGTGGTTGCGTAAGGATAAAACCTGCCCGTTTGTCATTCCGGCGTAGGCCGGAACCCAGAAACTCGGGCACTGTGGAACGATTCTGGATCCCGGCCTACGCCGGGATGACACATAAATCCAACTCGTAAGCACCATCCGCCTCCTAATCAGAATTGACAGCGGCAGGAAGCGGCGCCAGCAGCGCACCCTGTTCCAGCCCGGTTTCAACCAGTTTTCTAGTAATGGCGTTGAGCACCCGCCATTTCCAGTTGCACCACTGGGGAGCGAGAAGGATATTCTGTGGCGCCGTGCCGGTGAGCCGATGGTAGACAACATCTACCGGTGTGCGCGCAACCATCTGCACCACGGTATCCACATAGTCAACGAAGCTCAGGGGTTCATACTCCCCTCTCCGCCACTGATTGGCCAGCAGGGTACCCTTGACCACATGCAGGGGGTGAATCTTCAACCCCTCCACCCTCAGTTCCAGTACCCGATCCAGGCTCAGCAGGGCATCCGTCGCATTCTCCCCGGGGAGCCCGACGATCAGGTGCGTGCAAACAGGCAACTCCCGCGCATGAGCTGCCGCTACCGCCTGGCGGTATTCGGCAAAATCATGCCCACGGTTGACCTTCTCCAGCGTATGATCGAAAGCAGACTGCAAACCCAGTTCCAGCCAGATCTCGTAACCTTTTTGCTGATAGGAAGCCAACAGATCCAGAACAGCAGGAGGCACGCAATCCGGGCGGGTACCCACAGACAAGCCCACCACATCCGGCGCAGACAAGGCCTGGCGATACATCCGGTCCAGGTCATCTACATTCGCATAAGTATTGGTATAGGCCTGAAAATAGGCGAGAAATTTCCGGGCGCCGGTACGCTTTGCCAGTACTTCGCGGCCAGATGCCAGCTGCCCCAGCACGTCAGGCTCGCTGCGCGCATTGGGACTGAAGGAAACATTGTTGCAGAAGGTGCAGCCACCCCTGCCCTTGCTGCCATCACGATTGGGACAGGTGAAGCCGGCATTGATTGCCAGCTTGTGCACGCGCTGGCCATAACGACGCAACAGATCCTGGCCAAAGGTGTTGACCACATCAGAAAGAACGACAGAAGAACAGGATGGTACTTCGAGCATGGCGCTTTATGACACAAATGCCATGGAGCCGGCTTGACGCTGATCAAAATCAGCGGAAATAATTCGGGGAATCAGTGGCTATTTGATTTTGAAATCAGGAATGTCTGCCTTGCCCATCACATGCAGCACCAGACCCCCGCCAATAAAGAACACGATGGCAGCAGCCCAAGCAGCCACCGCCGGATGGTTTCCGCCATGCTGGGTGTAGAAATAAGCAACTGCTGAAACGCTCACAACCGCTGCGATGTAGAAAATAAAGGCGAATATCACGGCGACTTTCTGGGATATGTTCTGTTTTCTCATGGAAACGCTTCTTGTGTGCCTGGTGAATTGGGAAACATCGTAGCACAGGAATTTGATTCCTGCTGTTGCCCCTTGCCATTGAGCTGCACAAACAAAAAGCGCGACCGGCTGAGCCGGGCGCGCTTTTTACCCTTCTGATCGTTTAGATCAGAGCTTGTTACAACCCTTGTCGAACTGGGCGCGACGAGCTTCCATATCCTTTTCCATTTGTGCACGACGATCTTCCATTTCCTTCATCATATCTTCACGGCTCTTGAAACCCTCGAACCTGGGGGCATCGAAAGAGGCTGGCATGGGGCGCTGAAAACCACCCATGTCCTTCTCCATCTGGGCACGACGTGCATCCATCTCTTTCTGCATCTGTGCACGACGAGCTTCCATTTCCTTCATCACTTCTTCATGGCTCTGGAAGCCAGAGAACTGAGGAGCCTGGAAGGTCGCAGGCATCGCCTGCTGCTGAGGCGCGGTCGCCTGATACTGTTTGAACATCTCGGCTTGTTGGGCTGCATAAGCTTCAGCCGCTTTGCGTTGGGCTTCGATTGCCTTTGCGTATTGCTCGGCAGCAGCTTTCTGCTGCTCTTCACTCAGGGCAGGAGCGGCCGGCGCGCCGTAAGGGGCATAGCCATAAGGAGCATAACCGTAGCCGTTGTAGCCATTATAACGGTTGTAACCGTAGCCATTTCCACGACCATAGCCATCACCACGGGCATGCATATTGAAGTTGAAATCCATGTCGCCAAACATGTCGCCCATGAAATCACCAACACCATCATTGTCCCATGCGTCGTTGTTTCCCCACCATGCAGAGGCAGAAGCGGAAGCAGCAACCAGAACAGCCGCCATACTCATTTTTACGATCTTATTCATCACACACTCTCCGGTATCACTTTAATGTACCAATTCATCCCAAAATCATCGGGTGCACCGATACCGCAGGCACACCCGATTTTACCGCTAGCTTACTTGGCAGGAGCCGCAGGAGCCTGAGGCGCCTGAGGAGCTGCAGGAGCGCCATAAGGAGCGCCATAAGGAGCGCCGCCGTAAGGAGCGCCATAAGGAGCGTAGCCGTAAGGCGCATAGCCGTAACCGTTGTAACCATTGTAGCGGTTGTTGCCATAACCACGACCATAGCCGGAACCACGGGCAGAACCACTCATGCCGAAGCTGAAGTCACCTGAACCGTAGCCGTCGCCCATACCGTCCCATGCGTCGTCCCATGCATTGTTACCATAGCCACGATCACCACCCCAAGGACCACCCCACCAAGCAGAAGCAGAAGCAGAAGCAGCAACCAGAGCTGCAACAGCAGCAACCTTAATCATTTTTTTCATGGTATTTCTCCAAAATCAGTTAGTGGAACTTTCGTTCGTTTTTCGTCAGTAGATGCGCAAGCAACCCGTCATCTGTGCATTAGTATTTCAGCTTTTGCTTATATTGTTAAATAGTAATTTACTAAATTCTTTTGATGCTTGTTAGGCATTTGCTATATTTCGTCTTTCCAATAACTGATCTGCCTTTACACTCCCCTTCCATGGGGTGTTAGAATTCTTCTTCGCGTCCACCACAAAGAAGCATATTAGCATTTTCTTATTTAAGAATGGATCGCCGCACACCGTCTGACATTTTCAGCACCAGACAGGCAGTTGCTGGCAACCAAATGGAGAAACCAATAAAAATGAACACCCTAATCAAACTGCTGATACCAGCGTTGTTGGTGCTGGTGCTGCCAAAAGTGATGGCTGCACCAACCTTACCCATCCATACCTACAAGCTGGACAATGGCCTGACACTGGTGGTTTCTGAAGACCACAGTTCACCGACATTTGGCTTATCCATCGCATACCACGTTGGATTCCGCCTCGAACCCAAAGGCCGCACCGGTTTTGCCCACCTGTTCGAACATATGATGTTTGAGGGCACGCCCAATGCACCAAAAGGCAGCTTCGTGAAGATCATTCAGGGCGGTGGCGGCTCCCTCAACGGCTCCACTCGCTATGACTACACTAACTATATCTCCAAGGCGCCGGTTTCCGCCCTGAAGCCCATCCTTTGGCTGGAAGCCGACCGCATGCGGCATCTGGATTTTTCGGAAGAGAACCTCAACAACCAGCGCGATGTGGTCAAGGAAGAGATCCGCGTGAATGTGAAGAACAAGCCCTATGGACTGTTTTTCTGGACGGATCTTGCCGCCCTGGCCTTCGACAAATGGGAAAATGGTCACGACGGCTACGGCTCTTTTGTCGATCTGGACAAGGCCAGCATCGAGGACGTGAAGCGCTTCCACGCTACCTACTATTCACCCAACAATGCCGTGATCGCCATTGCCGGAGACGTTGATCCTGATCAGGTGCATCAACTGGTGAACAAATATTTTGGCGATATCCCCAGTGCGAAGATTCCACCTTCACCTGATGTGTCCGAAAGCATCAACACCAAAGAACGCTTCAAACAGCAAACGGATGATCATGCCACCGCACCGGCGCTGGCCATCGGCTGGAAGATGCCTGGCCCGAAAAGTCCGGATTACTATCCTCTTGCGGTACTGGGACAACTGCTGCTGGGTGGTGACGCCAGCCTCCTTTATCAGAAGATGGTCAAGGAAGAGCAGTCCATGCTCTCGATTTCCGGTGGCATGGCCTGGCCACTGGGTGACCCCTTGACCTTCGCCGGACCCAGCCTGATGGTCGCTTTCGGCATCTACAAACCGGGCAGCGATGCTCGGCGGAATATCGACGCAATCCAGTCGGTAGTCGATCAGGTGGCCCAAAAAGGTGTGTATAAGGATCGCCTGCAGGCGGTAAAAACCAAGATGGTCGCCGATTATTACAAGGAGCTAGCCCACAACCTGAACCGCGCTGATTATCTGGCCATCACCCAGTTGTTGCACGGCGATGCCGACTTGGTAAACCGTTATCCGGGGCTGATCGACAAGGTGTCCGTCAAGGACATACAACGTGCTGCAGCCAAGTACCTGACTGTGGCCAACCGCAGCTGGATCGACCGTCAGATTGCAACACAGCATCAGGAGAAGCCGCAATGAAACAATCACATTTCATCACCGCCCTGTTTGCGTTCTCCCTGTTGTGGAGCAGTGCTTCGGTGCTGGCAAAACAGCAGGAAACGCCCCTCAGAGGCCTGCCGGCCTATGGTCAGGACAAGCCATTGGTGCTGCCTGTCGTGGTGGAGAAAAAACTCTCCAACGGGCTGACCCTGTGGCTGATCGAACGCCCTGGACTGCCACTGGTCTCCATGTATCTGGCGGTGAAGGGAGGAGAAGCCTCTGATCCGGAACACCTCAAGGGATTGAGCGATATCCTGTCAGCCACCATCAGCGCGGGCACGGCCAAGCGCAGTTCACGGCAGATCGCCGAACAATTGCAGGCGCTGGGCGCAGACATCGACGTAGGCATCGGCAAGGATCTCTCTTACATCGGCATCGACGGCTTGTCTTCAGGAACCGATGCGCTGCTTGAAATACTCGCAGATACCGCACGCAACGCCAGCTTTCCCCAGGACGAAGTCAAACTGGCCGTGGAAAACGAATTGCAGTCGATTGTTGCCAGCAAGTCTCAACCGAGCTATGACCTCAACCAGGTATTCTACCGCCAGGTATTCGGCAAACATCCCTATGCCTTCGTCAATCCGGACCCTGAAGTCATCAGCAAGATCACCCGGGAAGATCTGCAACAAGCCTATCGGCAGCGCCTCCGCCCGGACCAGGCCATTCTTATCATGGTGGGCAACCTCGCCACCTCACAGATGGAAGCGCTGGCAGGCAAGCACTTTGCAAGCTGGCGCAGCCAGGGACAAAAACTTGCCGATATCCCGCCTGCTCCGGAAACCACCGCGCATGCCATCTTGCTGCTGGATCGTGCCCATTCCGTGCAGTCCACCATCTATGTGGGCCGGCCCATGCCCCCGGCAGGCAATAAGGACGAGTTTCCCCTGGAAGTCGCCAACACCATTTTCGGCGGCGCCTTCGGCAGTCGCCTGACCATGAATATCCGCGAGGACAAAGGCTACACCTATTCTCCCCATGCGTCTGTCACCGGCTGGAATAAAGGGGGTTTGTTCACTGTCAGTGCTTCTGTGCGCAATGACGTTACCGCCGCCACGCTGACAGAAATCTTTTATGAACTGAACAGACTGGCCACTACCTTGCCCGAAACCAAGGAACTGACCCGCGCCCAGCGCTACCTGAAAGGAAGCTTTCTGCTCTCCAATGAAACGTCTTCTGCCTTGGCAGCCACCCTCACCGGCTACTGGATCGACGACAAGACTCCAGAGGATCTGGCCAGATATGTGCCAGGCATCGAAAAAGTCAGCAAAGCGGATGTTCAAAACATGGGCCGTAAATACTTCGCTTCCCGCAAACAGGCAGTGGCAATCAGCGGCGATGCCAAGACAATCAAGGAAACACTTTCCGTCTTTGGCGATGTGAAAATGGCAATACCCTGATATGGCACAAATCGCCTACCCCATCCGCAACAATCTGTATCTGAACATCACAGATCGTTGCACCCTGGAATGCCAGTTCTGTCCCAAGCACACAGAACAGGGGCCCGTGGTGCATGACTTTGATTTGACGCTGGACCATCGTCCCCAAACCGAAGAGATCATCAACGCCATCGGCAATCCTGGCGACTACGACGAAATCGTGTTCTGCGGTTTTGGCGAGCCCACCTTGCGTTTCAAGGTATTATTAGAAGTTGCCCGATGGATCAAGGAACATGGCGGCAGGGTCAGAGTCAATACCGATGGGCTTGCCAATCTGGTAAACAAACGGGATATATTGCCGGAGATGCAGGGGCTGGTGGACAGCCTGTCGGTGTCCATGAATGCCCAGAATCCGGAAATCTATGCGCAACACTGCCAACCCGCGCTGCCCGGCTCCTGGGAGGCCATGCTGGATTTCACCGAGGAAGCGCCAAAATACATACCTCAGGTGACTGCCACCGCCATCGATGGCCTGGAAGGTGTCGATATCGAAGCCTGTGAGAAACTTGCCAAAGAACGAGGCGTCACCTTCCGTCGCCGACAACTGGATACCGTAGGATGAACAACCCATTTGACCTGAATGACAGCAGCACCTATCAACAATGGCGAGATGACAAGCTGGCGAATTACCCCACATCGCTAGAACAGTTGCTGGTGGAAATCGATGACCCCCGCCACCTCAGTTCGACAGAACATGGCAAACTGGCGACTATCCTGAAGAAGACCAACATGGCCATCTACGCGGGAAAGACCGGCGATGACCCGGACAAGGAAATCGTCCGCAAACTGGGATTGCAATTCGGGCTAGAAAATCTGGATCACAACATGTGCGCCGACGGCGATGCTATCTCCTCCCTAGAGCAGGCAGACGAAGAACCCCGTACCGGCTACATCCCCTACACCAACCGCCCTATCGCCTGGCATACCGATGGCTATTACAACGACCTGGACAAGCAGATTCACGGCCTGCTGCTGCATTGCGTACGCCCCGCAACCGAAGGCGGTATGAACCAGCTGTTGGACCATGAAATCGCCTACATCATGCTGCGCGATGAAAATCCCGATTACATCCGTGCTTTCGAGCATCCCGAAGCCATGAGCATCCCCCCCAATGTCGTCGATGGCAAGGAATTGCGCGGCTGGGCGCGAGGACCGGTATTCATGCTCCAGGCCGATGGTAGCCTGCACATGCGCTACACCCATCGCAAGCGTAACATCAGCTGGCGCGATGACGCACTGACCCATGAAGCCGTAAGCTTTCTTGGCAGCATCATGAATACTGAAAATCCCTATTACATAGAGGGCACCCTCGATTCGGGACAAGGCCTGATCTGCAACAATGTGCTGCATACCCGCACGGGGTTCGAGGAAAACAGCCAACGTCTGCTGTACCGTGGCCGCTATTTTGATCGCATCCGGATCTGATCTGAAATTCGGCGGTATCGGCTGAGAATTTCCACTCTTAACGCAAGGCTATTTAGAATTTCATAATAAACCCATAAATATTGACCTTAATCAAACCCATCCCTCGATATTTCATGTGTAATTGTCCCTGTAATCAAGCTATCAGGCAGGAAATGTGTTTGAAGCGCGTGACGCGAATACAAACCTGAAAAGACGGCAATTGTTGCGGGGCAAGATTCGCAACCAGCAGCCACCGATGCGCCCACCCTGGGCACTGGACGAAGAATTGTTCGTCCAGTCGTGTACCCGTTGCGATGACTGCATCAAAGCCTGTGAAGACCAGATCCTGTTCCGTGGTTCCGGCGGTTTTCCGGAAATCAGTTTTCAAGCCGCAGGATGTGATTTTTGCGGCGATTGCCTGCAAGCCTGCACAGTAAATGCGCTGCAGGCGCCAGTACCTGCACCCTCTCTGGCGTGGCGGCACCGCGCCACAATCAATACCAGTTGTCTGTCTCTGAACGCTATCGTGTGTCGCTCCTGTGGTGACGCCTGCGATACCGACGCCATCCGTTTCAAACTACAAACAGGTGGCAGAGCCATTCCCTTGCTCGATCAGGAACTTTGCAACGGCTGTGGCGAATGCCTAGCCGTCTGCCCCAACCATTCCATTTCACTTGAAATTCCGGAGGCATCCTAGCCCTATGGAAAACAGCAATACCATGAATATATGCAGTTGTATCGTCCACAGCCGGCCGGAAAAAGGCCCCGAGGTGGAAGCACTGCTGAACAGCATCCCTGGCGTGGAAGTACACGGGGGTGTAGAAGAAGGAAAGCTAATTGTCACAGTGGAAGATAGTGAAGAAGGCTCTGCTGGCGACACCATGATGACTTTCAACTCACTTGAAGGTGTAGTGAGTGCAACTTTGATATACCACTACGGTGGGGATGATCTTAACGAGGAGGTAATCCGTGAGTTTAACTAGACGAGATTTTATCAAGAGCAACGCCATTGCTGCAGCGGCAGCAACAGCAGGCGTCACACTGCCAGTAAGCAAAACAGCGCTTGCTGCACAAGACGATGCCGGCGTACGCTGGGACAAAGCTGCCTGTCGCTACTGCGGCACGGGTTGTTCCGTACTGATTGGCACCAAAGGTGGAAAAGTCGTTGCCAGCCAGGGTGACCCTGATGCACCCGTGAACAAGGGCCTGAACTGCATCAAGGGCTATTTCCTGCCCAAGATCCTGTATGGAGAGGATCGACTAACCAAGCCTTTGCTGCGCAAGACAAACGGCAAGTACGACAAGAACGGTAAATTCGAGGAAGTTTCCTGGGACGAAGCCTTTGACGTCATGGCCGAAAAGTGGAAAACAGCCATCAAGAAAGGCATGGAAGAGAACAAGGGCAAGCCTGTGGACAAGATCACTTCCCGGGTTGCCATGTTCGGTTCCGGTCAATGGACCTTGTGGGAAGGCTATGCCGCTTCCAAGTTGATGAAAGCCGGCTTCCGTTCCAATAACCTCGATCCTAATGCCCGTCACTGCATGGCTTCTGCCGTAGGTGCGTTCATCCGCGGTTTCGGTATCGACGAACCCATGGGCTGCTATGACGACCTGGAACATGCCGATGCCTTCGTGCTCTGGGGTTCCAACATGGCAGAGATGCACCCCATCCTCTGGTCACGTCTGACAGACACCCGTCTGACCAAGCCCGGCTGCGAAGTGCATGTGCTATCTACTTACAAGCATCGCTGCTTCGAACTGGCCGACAACGGTATGGTATTCACTCCCCAGACCGACCTGGCCATCCTCAACTATATCGCCAACTACATCATCGAGAACAAGGCCTATAACAAGGACTTTATCGACCAGCATGTTCAGTTCACCAAGACTCCCACGGACATCGGCTATGGTCTGCGCGCCTCTGATCCTCGGGAGAAAAAAGCCAAAAACCGCATGAAAGGCAAGCTGACCAAGATCAGCTTCGAAGATTATGCCAAGTCGGTAGCACCTTATACCCTGGAGAAAGCTTCAAAGCTGTCTGGCGTACCCAAGGAAAAACTGGAAAAACTGGCGAAAGTCTATGCCGACCCGAAAAAGAAAGTCATGTCTTTATGGACTATGGGTTTCAACCAGCATACTCGTGGCGTTTGGGTCAACGGCCTGTGCTACAACGTGCACTTGCTCATGGGCAAGATTTCAGAGCCCGGCAACAGCCCCTTCTCCCTCACCGGCCAGCCTTCCGCTTGCGGCACCGCTCGTGAAGTAGGCACTTTCTGCCACCGCCTGCCAGCAGACTTGGTAGTCAAGAAGAAAGCCCACCGCGACATCGCGGAGAAAATCTGGAAACTGCCTGAAGGCACCGTTCCCGGAAAGGTGGGTTACCACGCGGTCAAAATGCATCGTATGCTCAAAGACGGTAAGCTGGATTGTTATTGGCAGCAGTGCAATAACAATATGCAAGCCGCGGCCAACATGAACGACGAGAGCCTGCCTGGCTGGCGCAATCCAAATTCTTTCATTGCAGTAACCGACCCTTATCCCACGGTTTCAGCTCAGGCAGCAGATCTAATTCTGCCTACTGCCATGTGGATCGAGAAGGAAGGTGCCTACGGCAACGCCGAGCGTCGTACCCAGTTCTGGCGTCAGCAAACCAAGGCGCCGGGTGAGGCCAAATCCGACCTGTGGCAGACCATGGAGTTCGCCAAGCGCTTCAAGATGGAAGAAGTCTGGCCTGCTGAGCTGTTAGACAAGGCACCCGAGTACAAGGGCAAGACACTCTATGAAGTACTGTATGAAAACGGCCAGGTGAACCAGTTCCCCTTCGAGGGAAAGATCACCGATGATCGTGGCAATGAGTACGAAAATGATGAGGCCGCACACTTTGGCTATTACGTGCAGAAAGGCCTGTTCGAGGAATATGCTTCCTTTGGTCGCGGTCATGCCCATGACTTGGCACCTTTTGACATGTATCACAAAGCCCGCGGCCTGCGCTGGCCGGTGGTGAATGGCAAGGAAACCCTGTTCCGCTTCCGTGAAGGCTATGATCCCTACGTGGCCAAGTACAACCCGGATGGCAAGAAAGGTGATGTGTTCTTCTATGGCAACAAGAAGAAGAACGGCGGTCGCGCCAACATTATCACCGCCCCCTACGAGCCACCTGCAGAAAGTCCTGACAAGGATTACCCGCTGTGGCTGTGTACGGGTCGAGTGCTCGAGCACTGGCATTCCGGCTCCATGACCCGTCGTGTTCCTGAGCTGTATCGTGCGGTTCCGGATGCGGTGGTGTACATGAACAAGAAGGACGCCAAAAAGTTCAAGCTGCGTAACGGGCGTATGGCCAAGATCTCATCACGCAGGGGCACCATCACCTGCAAGGTCGAGACGCGTGGTCGCAACCAACCGCCAGAAGGATTGATTTTCGTTCCCTGGTTCGATGCTGGCCGCCTGGTCAACAAGCTGACTCTGGACGCCACTGATCCGCTTTCCAAGGAAACGGATTACAAGAAGTGTGCGGTGAAAATCAGCAAGGCATAACGGTCTGTAGCCCATCCGTGAAGGGTGGGCTACCTTTCGATACTGGAATCTGCAAATGGCAAAATCAGACAAGAACGCAAAGGCAGTCAATCGTCGTCAGTTTCTGACCACGACGCTCAAGACTGCCTGTAGCGTGGGTCTCATGGGTGTGGGCCTGGGGTTTTATACCCAGCGCGCCAATGCCTTGCCACCATTGGCAATCCGGCCACCAGGTGCTTTGCCTGAGGAAGATTTCCTTGGGGCGTGCATTCGCTGTGGTCTGTGCGTCAGGGACTGTCCTTTCGATATCCTGTTCCTGGGGCAACTGGGAGATGACATTCCTTCGGGATCACCTTATTTCCTTGCCCGTACCGGGCCATGTGAAATGTGCGAGGACATCCCCTGTGTGGTCGCCTGCCCAACCAATGCACTGGATCACTCGTTGACCAATATCGAGGATTCCCGCATGGGGCTGGCAATCGTATTCGACCAGGAGAACTGCATCGCTTTCCAGGGATTGCGTTGTGAGGTGTGCTTCAATGTCTGCCCCTTGCGAGGCAAGGCGATTACGCTGGACATGCAACACAACGTACGTTCCGGCAAGCATGCCAGGTTCATCCCCGTAGTACATTCCGATGCCTGTACCGGCTGCGGTCTGTGCGAGAAAGCCTGCATTCTGGAGAAGACCGCTATTCGCGTCTTCCCCTTGGATCTGGCAAAAGGTGAATTGGGCAGCCATTATCGCTTCGGCTGGAAAGAGAAACGGGAAGCCGGGGAATCGCTGGTCACACCCGATGTGAAGCACGAGTACAACTTGCCTGCCGGGGTGCGTTACGACCTCCAGGGCGAGGGGCTGATCATCGACAGCAAGATCGACGAGTCATTGCCGGATTCACCATTCTCGACCAATCCATTGGATACACTCAACCGCAAGCCGGAGGACAAGTAGCAATGGCCAATATGCCTCAAGATGTCGGTAAAGAGGCCATCCAGAGCAAAGGCTGGCTCGGTGCGCACAAGTGGTTGATTCTGCGACGTATCAGTCAACTGGGTATCCTGGCGGCTTTTGTCGCCGGCCCGTGGTTCGGTGTGTGGATCGTCACTGGCAATCTGGCATCTAGCCTGACGCTGGGTACTTTGCCCTTGACCGACCCCTATATCCTGTTGCAGGCCATGGTCTCAGGCGTAACACCGGAAACCTCCGCCATTATCGGCGCGGTTATTGTCCTGGTTTTCTATGTGGTAGTAGGCGGGCGTGTTTATTGTTCCTGGGTCTGCCCGGTGAACATGGTGACCGATGCCGCTTCATGGCTGCGCCGAAAGTTGGGTATTCGCGGCGCCTCCCATGCCTCGCGCAGCACCCGCTACTGGATACTGGCACTGACGCTGATACTGCCCCTGATCACCGGCGGCATCGTGTGGGAGCTGGTCAACCCCGTATCCATCATGTTCCGGGGCATCGTGTTCAGCATGGGGCTGGCCTGGATATTGATCCTGGCGATTTTCCTGTTCGATCTGCTGGTATCGAGAGACGGGTGGTGCGGTCATTATTGTCCAGTAGGCGCATTCTATAGCCTGTTGTCCAATCGAGCCGTGGTGCGGGTGTCGGCAATCAACCGCGAAGCCTGTGATGACTGCATGGACTGTTTCAATGTCTGTCCCGAACCACAGGTCATCAAGCCGGCATTGAAGGGCGCTCCCAAAGGCATAGGTCCTGTCATCGAAGGCAACCAGTGCACCAACTGCGGACGCTGTATCGATGTCTGCGCAGTCAATGTATTCCAGTTCGGCAACCGTTATACCAATGAATCCAAAGGCGGCCTGCAATCCGCCAAAGAGTATTCCAAACATACAGTTTAATTTTGAGTTGATGGAGATAAAGATGAAAAAGATTATCCAAATAACCATTGCAGCCTTCGGGTTGTTGCTCATCACTGGCGGCACCGTTACTGCCAAAGAAAGTGTTGCTTCTCTTCGCGGCACCGAGGATCTGCAGGGGGCTTCATTGAAAGTCACCAAAAAGAAAGTAATGTCACAGGAAGGCGGATTTGAGCGATCCTACAAACAGCAACCTCCCATGGTTCCTCACAAGGTTGACAAATACAAAATCAATCTGAAAAATAATGGCTGTCTGAAGTGCCATAGCAAAAAGAATCACAAGAAGGAAAAGGCTCCTATGCTGGGTGAAAGTCATTTCCTCACCCGTGACGGAAAGAAACTGAAAAAGGTTTCAAGCCGACGTTATTTCTGCAACCAGTGTCATGCACCGCAGGTTGATGCTAACCCTCTGGTCAAGAATGACTTTGAAGGTGTAAAATAACATTAATATCTTCATGGCCTCCTCCGGGAGGCCGATATTTCACGCATTTCAAAGACAGGGGATTCAATCATGACCAGCGGGCAAAAAAAGGGCACATTCTCAGTGCTTGTCATAGGCATCATTCTAGGTATTATCCTGTGGGGTGGCTTCAACTGGGCACTGGCACTAACCAATACGGAGACATTCTGTATTTCCTGCCATGAAATGCGTGACAATCCCTACGAGGACCTGCAGGAAACCATCCACTTTACCAACCGTACCGGCGTACGAGCCACCTGCCCCGACTGCCATGTTCCCAAGGAGTGGGTCTATAAAATGATTCGCAAGATTCAGGCTTCCAACGAGTTGTATCATCACTTCATCGTCAAGGATGTGGATACCGTGGAAAAGTTCGAGGCCAAGAAGATGGAACTGGCGAAACATGTATGGAAAGCCATGAAAGACACGGATTCACGTGAATGCCGCAACTGTCACAACTTCGAGTCCATGGACTTCGAAAAACAAGAAAGCCGTAGCGCGGACCGGCATGAAGAAGCTATCGAAAAAGGCTACACCTGCATCGATTGCCACAAGGGAATCGCTCACCAACTGCCTGAAGGCTACGATCCCGGCGATGATGCCCCTGGCGATACAGACGAGGGCTAGTTAAAGCACGCTGTTTATTCATCCACAAAACCAAAGGCGACCCGCATTAAACGGGTCGCCTTTTTTATGTCCAGGGATGGACGGTATATCGCAAAGAGCCAGGGATGGCGGTGCGATGAATGTCCAGGGATGGACGGTATATCGCAAAGAGCCAGGGATGGCGGTGCGATGAATGTCCAGGGATAAACCATATATCGCAAAGAGCCAGGGATGGCGGTGCGATGAATATAGAATGCTGAACCCTATTTTGCAGTAGTTAAAGCTGCATCCCCCTCCTAATAAAGAGATCGCATACCCTCATAAAAACTTATTGTTGCATACAGTAATACGAATCGTTATCATTTGCCTTGTTCTTGATTAACAAGTCAGATACCAGTCTATTCTCATGTGTACAGCAACAGCAGAATCCGGGAACCCCGTGTGCCGGGCCCGCACACCAAGCAAGGAGCGTAGCAAACTCTGGGATCTGGAAGATCGTTTCCATTGCAGCGTCGTCGGAACCTGCCTCAGCTTGGAAGAACTGCGCAAGTTGGCAAACAAACTGCACGTACCCCAACGAATCGTCAGCAATGACTATCGATTGCACAGCACCTTCGTAGGACTCATCGGCGAACGTTCCCCGGAAGCCAAGCTGGTAAACAAGCGCTTGGACCGAAAATATCGCGCCAACATTCGCCAGTTCAACGTCGCCAGCAATACCCGCCAATTGCGCAAACTCTGGAGTGAAGCGCTGGATCAAGGCGATATTGCCGGTGCTTTCTGGGCGCTGGTTACCCACCCCCATACCGATGCAGAGCTGCTGTTCGATGTATACGGACAGGTACACATGCTCTCCCATCTGTCCGGCGCTTCGATTCGTATGGACATGCAACAACTGACTCAGTTACGCCACCAGGTTCCGCAACTGGAACAGCAACTGATCTCACTACGCAAGGAATCTCAGGCAACATTGTCTGCCCGCAAGTCCGTCATCAGCAGTCTGGAGCGTAAACTTGCCGCGCTGCCATCTGTAGCGGCTTGCTGCTCTCAACTGCAGGAAGAACTGAAGCGACATGAACATGGTGTCGTGCTGGGCGATCTACGCAGCCAGGTGGAAGACTATGCCGCACAACTGGCCATGACCCGGGCACGCGCAGAGCGTGCAGAGGCACACATCCAGCCTTTGAAAGACAAAGTTGAGGCCTTGCAGGAACAAAACAACGACCTGGAACTGCAGTTGCTGCAGTTTTCCACCGAACGAAATGCTCTGGAAAACACCCTGCAGCAGGTATTGGCGACGGATTGCGATCATTGCGAAAAAAGCGGGAATTGCAGCAAGGATCTGGACCTGTGCAGTCGTCGTGTGCTGTTTGTCGGGGGACGCAATCGCCAGTGTAAGCATTTCCGGGCACTGGTCGAAAAACGGAACGGTGAATTCATCCACCACGATGGCGGACTGGAAGAAAGCCGCCAACGCCTGGCCACCCTGTTGGCCAGGGCGGACATGGTGCTCTGCCCCCTGGATTGCATCAGCCATGACGCCATGAACCGCATCAAGCGCGACTGCAAGCGCACCGGCACGCCGTTGCAGATTCTCCCCCAGTCCAGCCTGGCAGCATTCACCCGGGGGCTGCAGGAAGTATCAAGTGGATAGACAAGCTCTCGTACGCCTGGAACTTGAAGCAGGCATCCTGCAGCGTCTGCTGGACAAGGGTGAGCTGTGCGTCAGCGAGTTCCGCTGCCTCGACTGCAATTCAAAACGCTGCGTATGGAAACTCTGCCTCATGAACTGCGGCAAGCATGTGAAAGCCGATAGCAGTCAATGCAGACATTGCGAACATTGCGGCAACCTGCGAATACCGATCTCGACCACACTCACCATTACATCAGAAATCATCAACCATCAGGAGACAACATAATGCTGAGCAACAATCTGATTGAACACTTGAAGCACCAGATCAATCTGGAATTCTATTCCGCAAACCTGTACTTGCAGATGAGCGCATGGGCTGCCTTCAAGGGGCTGGATGGCTGTGCCGGATTTCTTCGTGGTCATGCCGATGAAGAAATGGGACACATGCAACGGCTGTTCACTTATGTCAACGAGACCGGCGCCCTGGCCAAACTGGGCGCCATCGACGCACCACCCACAGAGTTTGAATCCATTGCCCGGGTTTTTGAAACCATCTATCAACATGAATGTGACATCACCGGGCAAATCAATCAGCTGGTAGATGCCGCTTTTGCGGAAAAAGACTATTCCACCTTCAATTTCCTGCAGTGGTATGTGGCAGAACAACATGAGGAAGAACGGTTGTTCAAATCCATCCTGGACAAGATAGAAATCATCGGTACCGATGGTCGGGGACTGTATCACTTTGACCGGGAAATCGGCCAAATAGCCCAACCAAAATCACCCGAATAAACCACAACAAGCAAATCATCACCAGCAAGCCAGACAGAACCTGCCTCCAGTTCTGCAGCCAGCCAGTATCACGTTGCACGCCGTACCCCAGAGGTAGTTATGCACATACACAAAAAAACGCTGCTCGCCGGTGCCACCTCCATGGCGCTTGGCAGTTTGTCTCCCTTCTCCACCGCCGTTGCCGATGAACAGGAATTGCGCCAGGAGATTCTCAATCTGAAACACAAGGTGGAACGGCTGGAGAAAAGTCGTATCCCCCTGGCAACCGAAGAAACTGAAAAGGAAGAACTACAAGCAAACTGGTTCGACAACATCACCCTCAGCGGTCTGGTGGAGGTGGAAGCAGGATATGTCGACACGCCAGATGGCAGCGAAAGCGACGTCATCCTCGCCACCGTGGAATTCGGCATCGACGCCCAGCTCACGGACTGGGTAAATGCCCATGTGCTGTTTCTGTATGAAGACGGCATGGACAACCCGGAAGTGGATGAAGCCATCATCACCATCGCCAACCTGGACGAATCACCCTGGTTACTGGCGGCAGGCCGTATGTACGTGCCTTTCGGCAATTACGACAGCAACATGGTTTCCGATCCCCTGACCTTGGAGATCGGTGAAACCCGGGAAGAAGCAGTACAGGCCGGTTATTTTTCCGGCAACTTCTACAGCTCCGCCTTTGTCTTCAACGGCGATGCCAATGAAGATGGCAGCACCCACATCGACGATTTTGGTTTCAATCTTGGCTGGGCACATGAAGCCTCCGATGAGCACATGGGCTACGCCCTTGGTGCTTCCTGGATAAACAATCTGGCCGATTCCGACAGCCTCCAGGAAACCATCATCGATCCCAATGACCTGCAGGACAAGGTCGGCGGCATAGGCCTGCACGGGCTGCTGAATCTGGGTTCATTCGTCTTGATTGCCGAATACCTGGGCGCCACCGAAAGCTTCGATATTGCAGACTTGGCATTCGATGGCGGCGGTGCCAAGCCTCAGGCCTGGAATCTGGAAGCGGCCTGGCTGTTCCAGATCATGGAGAAGGACGCCATCATCGGTGTTGCCTGGCAACAAACCAAAGACGCACTGGCGCTGGAATTGCCGGAAAGCCGCTTCCTCGCAACGGCATCTGTCGAAGTGTACAAGAACACCGCCCTGTCTCTTGAGTACGCCCATGATGAAGACTATTCCGTGAACAAGGGCGGCAGTGGCGATGCCAGCGATGCACTCACCCTGCAACTGGCGGCCTCTTTCTGAAGCCATGAGCAATAATCACCGCCAACCGGACGCCACTGTGGAAACAATCCGAAGCGATACTTCCGTTACCTGTCTAAGCAGCCAACAGTTGTTTGCCGGAAAGAAGGAGGTGCTGATCCAGCACAATGGCCAGCTCTATCGTTTGCGCATCACGCGCCAGAACAAATTGATACTCACCAAATAATTGAACACAAACAAGAGGAACAACTGATGAAAACAGACAATAGCCTTTCCCGGAAGACAGCGATTGCTGTCATTCTGGCCAGCAGCATGGGACTGACTGCCGTCGCCCATGCGGCAACAGGACTGGATACCGTCAAAGAGTACATGCTGGAACATGCGAACCGCATGCTGAAGAACAGCAAGATAATGTCCCATGCCGCCGAGGAATACTATGAAGAAGCTGAAGAGCATCACTTCAAGTACCCCTATCTGTGGAAAAAATACCCGCAGGAGATTATTACCTGGACCGACGGGATGAAGAAAGGGTGGCTGGCTTCCCACAACAACTACGAGGAAGTGGAAGGCATCGTCGCCGGTATTCCTTCCCTGGCCAAATATGACCTTATCATCGACGCCGGAAATCCGGGTACCGAAAAAGACGACGTGGCGCCCTACGACCTGAAGCTGCCCGATGGCAAGGTATTGAAGCGACCAGGCAACCTGTTCCACAACCTGCTGGAGCCAGCGCTGTGGGGCACGAAGAAGGAATTCGTGGGCATGGAGGCCGACCTCAACGGCAACGGCAAGATCGAACTGGGCGAAGTGCTGCCCAGGGCCGATCTGCTCTATGCCTTCGCCAGGACCCACACCGAGTGGACAGAAAAGATGCTCAAGGATGTGCAAGCCTGGCAGCCCAACAAGGACGACCTGTTCACCGCCATGATCACCATGGTGCCTACCGTGGGTGACTACTTCCAGGAATGGAAGGAGTCCAAATATGTCACGGACGCCATTCCCATGTTCGTGGCCCAGACCCGCCTGGTGGACGTGAAGGGGATCATGCGCAGCACCAAGGTGATGTATTTCGAGGCCGCTTCCGAGATGGTGGCCAAGGTGGATCCCGCCCTGGACAAGCAGATTCGGGCCGATTTCCTGGAGTTGCTGAACTTCGTGGATGACGTCTACATGCAGGAGCAAGCCGGCGTGAAGTTCAAGCCTGAACAGGTGGACGCCCTGGGTAGCGAAGCCCAGGACATCGCCGACCGCATCGTAGCTCGCCTCACCCAGGCAGCCAGCAAGCTCAAGGTGAAACTCGCCATTTGATTACTCCGTCCTCAACCGAGGTTGGCGGCGGGCATCCACCCGCCGCCCTTTTTTCAATTTCAACAGCCAGAGCACGCAATCATGCCAGCCAACAACAGAAATAAAAACAATGAGTCGGCTACTTTGCTGACCTTGTTCCATGAATACACCCAGGCCCGCTGGTTGATGGCCTTGATGGCCATTTCCCTCATCAGCGGCCTCTATTATTACTATATCGGCCCCGCCAACTGGAACGCCGCCCAGATCGCCCTGGGCGCGCATCTACTGGTGGGCACGCTCAGCTTCCCCCTGTTTATCGCCTATGTGCGCCACCACCTGCCCTGGGGATTGAAGGCAGCGCGCCCCGGCCTGTTCCGCAAGCTGGCCTGGAGTCTGTTGCTGCTGTTCGCCTTCGTGCTACTCAGCGGCCTGGTCAATGCCACGCCCTTCTTTCTCTACCTTTTTGATATAGTCTGGTTTCCTGAATTCGAGACTTTCGATCTCATCGCCACGCTGCACTTGATCTCTGCCTTGGCACTGCCGGTGCTACTGATCGGCCATCTTGCGCTGCGTGCCCGCTCGCGGATACCTGAGCCGTCCGACGCAGCAGATTATATGGAACACACCGCCCTCACACCGGAAGAGGTCCAGGCATGAACCGCAAACTGAAACGCTATCTCAAACCCCTGAGTCTTGCATCCCTGGGCACGGTCGCCGCCGCGTCGGCCTTTCATTATCTGGTGCCGCCGCCGGAACCGGTAAGCGTGGCAATTGACGAAGTGCCCTATTACCGCCTGCCCTGGGGAGATGATCCATTCTATCCCAGCAACATGAAGACAGCCGATGGTCTGTTCATCCAGCCGGAAAAACTGCCCTCTGCGGCCAGTTGCGTAAAGTGCCATGTGGACCAGTTCGAGGAGTGGGCAGCCTCCCTGCACAGCGTGTCAGGGCGAGATGCCGTGTATGAAAAGACCATCGACTACAACGAACACTTTGATGGAAAGACCGGCGAGGAGCGTATCCGCTTCTGCGAGGCCTGTCACGAACCGGGTGAGATGGCCATTGGCGCGGTGAACAAGGTAAAATCGGTGCTACCCACCGACGCCACCACCGAAGGCCTCACCTGTGTGGTCTGCCACGCGGTCACCGAAGCCCACCCCGAGGCGGGAAACGGCGCCTTTACCATTGACCTCAGCGGCGGCCGCGATCACATGTACAATGCCCTGATCATGGCCTCGCCACGGGACCACGCCCGCGCCTTTGGCGCCAAAGCCACCAAGGCGCTGGTAACCAAATCCGATTTCTGCGGCGCCTGCCACACAGAAATCTACACCCCGGCTATGACCAAAGTGCAAGGTGTGGCACATGTACAGACCACCTATAAAGAATGGAAGGAGAGCTGGTACGCCGAGCAAGGCGTGACCTGCCAGGACTGTCACATGAACTACGACCCAGTGGGCTTCATCGAACATCTCAAGCAGGGCAATCTGAAGCGGCCCGAAAAATACAGCCACGCCTTCGCCGGAGCCAATTACCTGCTCACCGAAACCGACCTGGGTTCCAACATCTTCTTCCTGCGCGGCGGGGTGCTGCCGGGACTCACCGGCGAGCGTTATGTGCAGATTCTGGAGAAACAGAAGAAACTGACTCATGAGTTTCTGCGCACGGCCGCCGAAGTAGAAGTGCGCAGAATCGATCTCGATCCAGGCAATAAAGGCACAGTGCAGATAGCGGTGAAGAACGTCGGCGCGGGTCACAACCTGCCCACTGGCGTGGGTGACCAGAAACACATGTGGCTGGAGGTGACAGTGGAGGATGCGGATGGCGATACCCTATTCCACAGCGGCGCTTTCGACGACGGCAAGGGGCAGATCGCACCGGGTTCGGTGATCTGGGCCGAGCGCTTCTTCGACAAGGAAGGTCGGCGTATCATGGATCATCTGAGCTTCAACACCGCTAAAGTGGATTTCACCCGGCCCTTCATCCCGGCGCGGGGCGAGGATGTGATTGATTACCCGATCAACTTGCCGGCTGACGCCCAAGGGCCGTTCAAGGTCAAGGCGAAACTCTGGTATCGGGTTGCCTTTCAGGAATTTGTGGTGCAGATCCTCAAGACCACCCTCACTATTCCGCCCTTCCTGCTGGCAGAGACTGAACAGCGCATGGATGCTTCCATAGAGGTAGCCAACCGATGATCAGATATCAACCGATGAAATGGATCATACTGGTCATGCTGCTGGCCGGCACCATGGCGCAGGCCGCCACCATGCCACCTGGTGAGGCGACTGACGAACTTCGCCGCCAGCTCGGAAAAGTGGAGCGCCTGCTGCTGGGAGAAGCCAACGGTATGATCCGGCAACAGGCAGCCGAACGTGCGGAAAATGCGTATCGAATCTACCTCGATGCCTTGTCGCCGGACATCGCCGGAACTCTGCTGGATATCGATGGGCGCATCCGCTCGAACCTGGACGCTCTGCAACAGGCTGCAGCATCAGGCAAGGTTCTTAACGTAGCCGTGTTACGTCAAGATATCTGGAGCGCCGTACTCGAAGCGGGTTTTCGGCTCACCAAACAGGCGCTACAGCAAGGTGATGCACTACGGGCCAATGCCTGGCTGGCAGTGCGCGAATATCCCCGAACCGGCGCCGGTACCCGCGCCAGTGATGCCATGCAGGCGTTGCTCGATGAGCAGAAAACACCTGGGCAGGCCTGGTCCGAGATCGAGGGTGAGCTGTTGCAGACCTACACTGGTGAACTGCACCGTGCCATCCGCGAGGCACGCAAGGCGATAGCGCAGGGTTATACCACCCGTGCTGCGAGCTGGAGCGCACGTGTTCAGGGTCTGACACACCTACTTCAACCCAACTTGGCCCAGCGACTGGGTGATGCACAGCCACTGATGGAAATCAGCAAAAAGCTGGTGCAAGCGGCACGGCGCGGTGATCACGCCGCCTGCGCCCCCCTGCTCAACGAACTGGAAGATCTACTGTCTGGCTACGCGCCCACCGCCTTGCCACCCAACGAAGTGCGACGGCTGTCGAATCTGCTGCTACGCTTCATCAAGCTCATCGACTTCGACTACAACATCGGGGTACACAACGGTAAAGTAGTCATCCCGCTGGACTATCGTGAAGCGGTGATCTTCCGCGACCGCGCTGAGCAGTTGCTGGGTAATCTACAAGGTGAACTGCCGCCGGACAGCGCCCGCCATCTGCATGAATTGCTGGAGCAAATGCAGCCCATCATCACGCAAAAGAGGGATGGAAAAGAGATTTCGCGCTTGACCGAAGAAGCCACGATGCTGCTGCAGGAGGCTTTCGCCCTGGAAAGCATAAGCAACTACAGCGTAGCGTTCCAACTGCTCCCCGAGGCACTGGATCAGATTCCCGTGCTGGCAGAAAAAGGTGACTGGGAAGGCGCCGAGCTCAAACGGCTGGAAGCTTATGCCTTCTTCGATCCCGATATCGAGCAGCATTTGATGCCACGCGCACCCTCCTTGGCGCTGGCGCTGGAAAGCCTGTTTTGGGAAGGCAACGCCGAACATCCCGGGCTGCAACGGCTTATCGACAAACGTGCCAGTGCGGATCGGCTGTTGGAAACCATCGAGGTGATCAAGGCCAAACTGGCCGAGGTAGAACAACGGCTCACCGCCAGAGCCGGTCCTCTCGCAGTATTCCTGCAATCATTGGCCATCATGATCCGTGAAGGATTGGAGGCAGTGCTGGTGATCGGTGCCCTGCTGGGCGTGCTGCGCGCAATGCAGGTCAGCGGATATGCCCGGTATATATGGGGTGGAGTGGGACTGGGCGTTGCCGCCAGTTTCCTGCTCTGGTGGCTGGCCGGACGTATTCTCACGGTCACTACATTACAACGGGAACTACTTGAGGGTGTCACCGCCCTGCTGGCCGCCGCCGTACTGGTCTATGTGACCCACTGGATCTTCCACAAGACCTATGTGGTGCAATGGGTGGACTTCGTGCGCCAGCAGGTGCAGCGTTCGGTGAGCAGCGGCCACCTTATGGCCGTGGGGCTGGTGAGCTTCTTCGTGGTCTTCCGCGAAGGCTTCGAGACGGTCCTCTTCTACCAGGCACTAATGCTAGAGGGTCTGCCGGCCTGGGTGCTCGCCGGCTTCGTCGCCGGTATGATCGGCACGGCCGGATTGGCTTGGGCATTGCTCAAGCTGGGACGACGCTTGCCAGTGAACCACTTCTTCGTCGCCACCGGCCTTCTGCTGATGCTGCTGGCGCTGATCTTCACCGGCTTTGGCATTCGCGGACTCCAGACCGCTGGTCTGGCGAGCGCCACGCCGGTGCCCGGCTTCCCCGAGTCACCTTTCCTGCAGCTCTATTTTGGACTCTTTCCCACTTGGGAGAGCCTGCTGGCACAAATTGCCCTGTTGGTGCTATTTGTCGGCGGGGGAGTCGCCATTCACACCCAGGCGAGCCGGCGTACTGGGGAAACAAGGCAAGGGAAGGCGGTGACTCGCTGAGCATGGAACTGAAGAAAACCTCTAAAAATCGTTATTTCGGCGCACGACTCCACGGATGAAAGAGATTGAGTGAAGCAGGAAGCCTCGAACAGAGGCCGGAATCAAGAAGCTAATGAAACCAATGGACACCGGCATACGCCGGTGTGACAAGAACTGTATTTTTCGAGGCACCATGAAGTGCTTTCTCACCGTTTTGTAGCCGTCTTCATCGCCGAACTCGGTGGCAAGACCCAGCCCGCAACACTGTTGTTTGCCGCAGCCTCCCTGGCGCTGCTGCTACTTACCCTTCTCGGCGTTCTGCTCGACAGTTCTCTCGGAACCCTTCCGGATGAGCGATGGCTGCACCGGCTGGCCGGCATCGGCTTTGTTGTCATCGGTCTTTGGGGGCAATATACCACTTGATACCGTGCATCTGGCAGGTTTTCTGACTGTCACTGTTAGCGGTTTTCATCTATCAACCTTCATCGCTTGATTCATGATTGTCATCAAGGCTTTTCTGTTTCCCGCACCAGATAATCAGGTCGGCTACACAAAAAACTGACCCTAAAAACAACGATTCCACAGGGCGGTTACAACAATACCACCAGATAAGGAGGGTGCCATGCCCATGATCCAGTCTTTCCAACGCTTGCAGTCACTTGCCGGCAGATTTTTTCTACTACTCGGCAGTTTGTTTTTTTTCTCAACCGCCCAGGCGGTATTGATCGATGATGAAGAGGTTCCCTTGCATCAGGTATCTGCTCAGGAATGCCGCCTGTGCCACATGGAAATCTATGAGCAATGGAAAGGCTCCATGCATGCCAACAGTACCGCCCTCGCCGATCCTATTCACCGGGCTTTTTACAAGAAAGTGATCGGCGACCCCACCAAAGAAGGGGAGAAGATGAAAAACGGCAAGTACCCGGTTTGTCTGAAATGCCATGCGCCCAACGCCGCACAGGACAAGAAGACCAAGCTGGATGCGATGCCCGCCTACAAGGAGGGCGTCAACTGTCTGGTTTGCCATCGCCTGAAAAAATTCAAGGGAACGCGCCTGCCAAATGGCAAACTGCGGCTGGGCATCGATGCTTATGAAACCGCTGAAACTTGCCAAGGCCCCTCCGGCTTTCCCACCTCATTTTCCCAGCACGCAATACAGGCGCAAAAAGCCAAAGAAGGTGAGGAAGAAAAAGAAAATCCTCACCGTCAAAAACCCTATGTGTCCGATGAAGACGCGGAGGAAATGATCCTGCCCCTGGAGTCCAACCCGGAAATGCTCAAGACCTCTGCCGCCTGCCTGGGCTGCCATGACAAGCGGGCCAACTCACATGGTGTACCACTTTGTGCCACCGGGGATGAGTATGTCGCCGGGCGCACCCATGTCAGCTGCCAGTCCTGCCACATGCCTGTAAGTAACGGTTTCGCCAACCACAGCATGGGCGGCGGGCACGATGCTGCCACCTTGCGCAGGGCGTTGTTCCTGAAGCTGGATGCGGTAAAGAAGGGAAATGACATCAAGGTGACCGTGCACATACGCAACCAACAGCCGCACAAGATTCCTACCGGCGCCCCTTTCCGCAACATGGTGTTGAAAGTAACTGCTTATGACCAGGATGGAAAAAAACTCTGGGAGAACTTCAAGACACATCCGGCCAAGGAAGACCCGAAATCCTATTTCGTATACAAGCTGCTGAACAAGGAGGGAAAACCGGTGCCACCACCGAAGGCCACTCAGCCAGGTGAGGACACACGTCTGGACCCTTATGAGCGTCGGGAACTCGACTACAGCATCCCGGCCGGGAATGTAGCGATGGTAAGGGCGGAACTTTTCTACAACCTGCTGTGGCCATCATTGAAAAAGAAATTTGACTTCCTTCCGAAGCATTTGAAGGAATCCACGCTCATGGCGTTCTCGGAACACCACTTCTGATCCGATCCCGACAGGGCGATGAGCCACAGGTTCATCGCCCTTTGCTGACCATGCAGACTATTGCGATTTCCCTTGCAACAATGCTTCCGGATGCCTTTCCAGGTAGTCGGCAACACCGCGAACTGCCTTGGCTGCCGCAGCCAGCTCACGCATGGTATTGACCAGTTCGCCCCCCATGCTGCCCTGATCCGAGGCCGTCTTCGCCAATTCACTGAGGGTTTTTTCTACCCGCTGTATCATTTTTCTGGCGTCCGCACTCAGGCTGGTGATCTCATCCATCATCGGCGTAGTCTTGTCGCCAACGGCGGACAGGATCTGATCCGCATGCTGCAGCATCAGGGAAAGATTCTGCATGCTTGTATGCAGATTGTTGTCATTCACCAAGCCATCCAGGCCTTGGCTGACGTTAAGAAAATGCTCTCCCATCTCTTCCAGCGGCAAGCGTTTGAGCTTGCCGAGAATAGTGACCAGGCTGTTGGTGATACTGGAGAGCGACCCCGGGGTGGTTGGCAACACCGGATACTTACCGGAATAATCCACAGATGCCAGCTCCGCCTGCGGGTCGAAATCCATATCCACGATCAGTTCCCCGCTAATCAGGTTTCCGGATATCAAGCTGGCACGCAAGCCCTTGGCGACCAGCTTTTCCAGGGTTCCACGAAAAATTGCCTTGCGTGCTTCCTGATCAAGATCGGGGTCGATGCTTTTAAAAGGAACAAGCTCCGGCTCCAAACCCACCAGTACGGCGATGCGCACCAAGTCATCTGTCGCGCTTTCTTCCAGAGAAATATCCAGCACCTTGCCCACGGGAATGCCACGGAACTCTACCGGGGCACCCACAGCAAGTCCCCGTACCGAATCGTCGAAGTACAGGACATAAGGCAGGCTCAATTGAATCGTTTTTTCCTGGCTCTCTTGTCGCGATTGATAGAGCTGAAAAACCGTTCCTTCAGCGGCAGCTTGATCGTCTCTCAGACTGGGAGATGTATCGAAAGCCACGCCTCCGGCCAACAGCGACGTCAGTGATTCCAGCTCAACTTTCAGGCCGTTGCCGCTCATCTCCACATCCACCCCTGATACATTCCAGAACCGGGTACTGCGGCGTACCAGCTTGTTGTTGGGTGCATTTACAAAGACATCCAGGGCGACATAATCCTGTTCCGGAACCAGACGATAACCGGTGACTTCCCCCACCTGTATTTGACGATGATAGACAGGTGATCCTATCGATATGGAGCCCAGTGTTCTGGCACGCAATTTGAACAGGCTTCCCTTGGCATCCGAGAGAATTTTTGGCGGCTCTTCCAGGCCCACAAAATTTTCTTTGTAACCTCCGCCTTCTCCGGGATCCACAGCAATATACACACCACTGAAGAGGGTACTGATACCACTGGCACCTGTAGCACCAATTCTTGGTCGAACCACCCAGAAGCGTGTACTGGGTGAGAGCAGGACCTCCATTCCCTTGTTCAATTGCGCTTCTACACGGACATGCGAAAGGTCTTCTGAAAACTGTACGGTCTTTACCGTGCCGATCACGACATCACGATATTTTATTTCAGTTTTTTTCGGCTCAATGCCTTCTGCGCTCTGGAACTGGATTTGAACAGACGGTCCCAGGCTGGAGTACTCCTTGTAGATAAGCACTATTCCAATGATCAGCGCGATCAGGGGGACTAGCCAGATAATGGAAAACCCGGGATGATCTTCAGCCACCACAGCTTCGGGAAGTTCCTCAAACCTGTCATCCTTTTCTGTCATGCTTTCTCCCGATCCCAGATAAGTCTGGGATCAAAACTGATCGCTGCCAGCATAGTCAATACAACCACCGCACCAAAAGCCAAAGCACCAATACCTGGCTCTACCGTGGAAACAAGCCCCATCTGCACCAATGCCGTAAGAATCCCGATAACAAATACATCCACCATGGACCAACGCCCTACCAGTTCCGTCACCCGATAAAGCATGGTTTGCTGCTTTGCCCTCTTGGCATGCGGCGATTTCCCAACATTCGTCAACAAGTACAACAAACTGAACATCTTCAGCAACGGCACCAGAATGCTGGCGGTAAAAATCACCAGCGCCAGCAACCAATCCCCTTCCTTCAGAAAAAGTACCACACCGCTCAAAATCGTGTTGTTGCTTTCGGCACCGAGATAGGTGTTTTTCATCACGGGATACACATTCGCGGGAATGTAAAGAATCATGGAAGCCAGCAACAGCGCCCAGGTGCGCGCCAGGCTATGTGCTACTCTCGAGTGTATCTTTGCCCCGCAACGCGGACATCTTGAATATGCGGCAGAGGAAGGCGGCAAGCGGACAACCTGCCGACAAACATCGCAACTGGCCAGACCCAGGGATCTTGCGCGGGGCAAATTCATTGTTGTTCCGCCTCATGAGGCAATCGCTCCAGTCGATGCCAGAGGACGAAAACATCGACACTGCCGCTGGCAGCCACACCCAGCAGAATATAGCCGATCAGCGCATACAAACCTGCATCGATGATAACTTCCGCCATCCCGGACATCTTCACCATTGCAACCAGCACGCTGATCACAAAAACATCGGCCATTTCCCAGGGGTGGATATGACTCAGTAACACCAGCAAACTCCGCAAGCCGGGCAGATTCTGCTTCGTGCGCAGCCCGATCAGCACATACAAGGTGCTGCATAAAATCATGCCGGGTATGGCCAGACTGGTAAGGAACACCAACATCCCCAACAGTTTCATGTCATGGTTGTATAGCGCCCAGGCGGTTCCCATCAAGGAAGTCTCATGGACAGCACCGCCGATCTCCAGGGTAACCAACGGAAAGCTGTTGGCCAGCACGTACAAGATCAATGCACCAAGCAACAGCGCAATAGGACGATCCAAACCGCCTCGTGGATGATGATAGAGGACGGCACCACAACCTCGGCAGCGCACTTTCTTGCCGATAGCAACCCAGGGTGTCCGTTGCAAGGCATCACATTCCCTGCATGCCATAAGCAATTCTTTTTTCATGGTTTCAGCGGGCGTCTGCCCGAATTCCATCAGCAGCCCGCTGCTGTTCACTGGTGTCGATCATCCCTTGCAAGCGCTGCAACAATTGTTTCCTGGAAGCAATATCTGCAACACAGCGTTGAAAATAACTGCGCAAGGATTTCTTGAGATGCGGACGAACCAGGCGTGGCGAAACACCTTTCAATACCGTAAACAACGCCAGCGCATAGGCATAGTCCCATTGTGACAATGCATTGTCCCGGGAAATCGTTGTCCCACAGCTGCCACATCCACCGGGGGGGAAAACAAAGGCGCTGTTGGCAAACATCAGACCAAACCCCAGATATACTGCCAGCACTTCTGTTGCCTGGGACCAGTTTTCCACACCGCCAGGAGGCGGTTCATGGGCGGTCTGTCCAAGATATTGTCCCAATCGATGTGCAAAACCCGCAATCAGCGTTTCAGGACTTCCGATGTGTCGCATGTCGTACACGACCGGCAACACTTGACCATTTGTGGGCATCAGTCGTCTGCCCCCCGGAAATGCCTGCCCCGCACCTACCGGCAGCACCGCATTCTGTTCGAGATAACAATGAGACTGCTCCACTACCTGCCAGGGCCAGTGCGCCATACCAGCATATTCTGCTACACGTTCGAAAACCAGTTCCGCCATTCCTTGTACACTACGCACCTTTCCGGGGAAAAAGTCATTGGTCGGAAGCACCAGGCGCGTTTGCTGGTAAAACACCGCCGGCGAGAAGTTTCGGAAGGACCAGCCAAATACATCGAACAGCCACAGCAAAGATGCCTCATCCAGTGGCGGCTTCCTCTTGAACATTACTGAAAACAAAACAGGATTCCTGATAAAATTCGGCGCACCTTCCAGCTAATGGTGTCTGGACACGGGAATGTCGGACAGAAATTCGCTGAAGGCAGCCTCTTGCTGCCGCATTGCGGCGGGACAAACCTAGATGATACTAGAAAACTACTACAAAATTGAGCACAACAATATACGTGTGTCTCGTCAGCAAGCCAGCGATTTTGCCAAGAAAATCGCCAATGACTTCAACCCACTGCATAATACTGATTCCAAACGATTTTGTGTTCCGGGCGATTTGTTGTTTGGTCTGGTCCTGAACCAGTATGGCTTGAGTCAAAACATGCGCTTCGTCTTTGCCGGCATGGTGGGTGACGGCATTGAACTGGTATTTCCTGAGAAAGCCTCCGAAAAACTGACTGTTTCAGGCAACAATGGCAAGGACTACCTGCATATCGAACGTAGCGGCGATACCGTCCATGACAAGGCTCTCATCAACCGCCTGATAGAGGCCTATGTCGCATTTTCCGGGCATGCATTCCCTTATATTCTGGTGCCGCTTATGGAAGCACACAGTGTGATGATCAATCCCGCACGCCCCCTGATCATCTATGAAAACATGGAGTTACACCTGGATCGGCTGGACATCACCACCCCTGAACTGAAGCTGTCTGGCACCTGCTTCAATATTGACGGGAAACGCGGCGAAGTGGCACTGAAATTCACGCTTCTCGACAATGGCCAAGTCATCGGCAAAGGCACAAAAAACATGGTTTTGGGAGGATTGCGTCCTTACGAGGGCGAACGCATGCAAATTATCGTTGATGACTATCTGCAGCGACAAAACCGATTTTCCGCAACCTGAACCGGCAGATTCAGGCAAATCAGGATTTCAGCGCTTTTTACGGGCTTCCCTGTATTTCACGATCAACGTGGTAATTCCCAACGCTATGCCGGTAGAGAGAATCATGCGTGCCAACCATTCAGGCCACGCTGGTTGAGGGGTGAGCAAGGCAAATGCCCCAATCACAATCAGCCAGAATGTCAGTTTCAACAACAGGGAATCGCGCATGAACAGTTTCTCCAGCTACCAATAACAATACAGATTAAAACATGATGTCTAGCGCTCTGCGCGAAGTAAAGCGGAAACTGAATCAGAGAAGCGCAGGGCATTGGGCTTGTCCACTTCAACCTCTGCTGAAGAAACAAGCTCATTTTTCATCACCAGTTCCAGCACATCTGCCGCTAGTCTTTCCAGCAGCAGGAAGCGTCCATCCTCAACCAATGCAATGATCTCCTTGGTGATGGTTCGGTAATTCACCGCATACTTCACATCATCTGTTTCAGCCGCCTCGTCCGCCTTGTAACTGAAGCACACATTCACGACCACATCCTGACGTTTTCGCACTTCATCATCATTGAACCCGATATAGGTACGCAAACGCAGGTTCTTTATGCGGATGGTTACCATCAGAGCTTGATCAGCGTAAGAAACTCATCCCGGGTACGATGCTCCTTGCGGAATGCCCCCAGCATCATGGAGGTGGTGGTGGACGAGTTTTGCTTCTGCACACCCCGCATCATCATGCACAAATGAGAAGCTTCGATAACCACTGCCACTCCTGCGGCGCCAATGGCATCCTGTATGGCATAGGCAATCTGCGTGGTTAGCTGTTCCTGAATCTGCAGACGCCGGGCAAACATATCCACAATACGGGCGATCTTGGACAAGCCTATGACTTTTCCCTTGGGCAGATAGGCGACGTGCGCCTTGCCGATGAAGGGCAACATATGATGTTCACACAGGGAGTAAAGTTCAATATCCTTGACGATAACCATCTCGTCGTTTTCTGAAGGAAAGATGGCATCATTGACGATGTCTTCCAGAGATTGTTCATAACCCTGGGTCAGGAACTCCATTGCCTTGGCCGCTCGTATGGGCGTCTTCAGCAACCCTTCCCGGTCGACATCCTCTCCCACACCTTCGATAATGTCGTGGTAGCAAGCCGCCATCTTCTCTACATTTTCTTCACTCATTCCATATCCTGTTTCATTTTCGCTTGCGCCAAATTCAGAGTATAACGACTTATTTTCCGTTTTTCCCCACTGTTACACACAGAGATTATCGGGTAGGCAGCCTCGGGAGTTTCCATTTCAATAACATACAATCTGGATGCCTTCCCCATGATCTCTATCAAAACCTGTCAGGTCTGAATGCTTCAACCGGGAACTCAGTCTGGCCGTCGAGTATCAGTTGCGACATGATTTTCCCAACTACGGGTGACAACTGAAAACCGTGCGCAGAAAAACCAAATGCATGGTAGGCCTGAGGTGAATGGCGGCTTTTTCCAATGACGGGCAAGTGATCAGTTGTGAACGCTTCTATGCCAGCCCAGGCCCGCACGATGCGTACATTTTCCAGTTGGGGAAATAACGCCAGCACGGTGCGCGCACTTACCGCGAGCTTGGCCCAGTTCATGTCAGTCTGCTGCTTCGCCATATCCAGTTCCGCCATGTGTGCACCACCAATCAGCACGGTGCCGTTTTGCATCTGTTTAAAGGAAAGTTTGCGGCTTGCAGCACCGATGACGGGCTCGACAAAGCGCGGCAGTCGCTCTGTAATCATCAGCATGGGCGCTCCGGAATTTACCGGGACGCTATCCCTCAGTTGTTTGGCAATCCCCCCTGCCCAGGCACCAGCGCAATTGACAAGCACCGGCGCACGAAACTTCCCCTTTGGTGTAATCACCCGCCACTGACCATCATTGTGTTCCAGGGCATCGACACGTGCAGACGAGTGAAAAGTCACACCCAAGGATGCGGCTTTGCGGCGAAACGCATCCAGCGCATGAAATGGACGACCATAGCCATCACCACGGCAGATCAATCCACCCTGACAATGTGGGGACAATGCAGGCGCCAAGCGATACAGCTCCTGACGATCGATCATTTCTTCATGCTCAAATCCCAGAGAACGCACCATCGCGGCTCGCTTCTCCAGTACTTTCAAATCATGATCGTTTTCCGCGACCCTGATCTGTCCCGGGAAACGGGCGTCACAATCCGAATCTACCAACGCCTCAATGTTGTGCCACATCTTCGCCGCCGCGACCGACAGGGGGATTTCTGCCGGGTGACGGTTGAGCTGACGCAATCCACCGGCGTTGACACCTGACGCATGTCGTCCCGGACTGTCCTTTTCCAGCACCAGGCAATGCACACCTCGCATGGCCAGATGCAGCGCGGTCGAGCAGCCTATCAAGCCCCCACCGATGATCAACACATCCCGTTTCATTCTGTTTCTCCGGGAAACAGGCTGGCGAGCTGTCCGAGGGTCAGCGGGGTAACCGGTGGACGCCCCCGGTACGAACCACTTTCTGCAACGCTTTTCCCTGTGGCAGCAGCGACAATATGCCCGACGGCGAGGCCGCACTGCCTGCCCTGACAAGGTCCCATGCCGGAGCGTGTGATGAACTTGACCTGGTTGCTGTCACGGTGGCCTTCGGCAACGGCATTGCGAATCCCCCCAGCGGTAATCTCCTCACAGCGGCAAACGATGGTATCGTCGTCCGGCACCCGAAGCAGCTTTGCCGGAATGTGAAAAAATGCATCGAGGAAAGGACGGATATGCATTTCCTCCCGCATCCATTTTCTGTTGTCGATTGCCAGACGATCCCGTTCTTGCCGATTTATCCGCTTAAAGGCATGTACCGCCTGCAGTGCCGCCAGCCGACCGGCGTGCTCCGCCGTGCGCGCACCACCGATACCGGCCCCGTCACCAGCGATCAGAATGCCATCGATACTGCTGTTACCCCAGTTATCGAGCCGTGGACGCCAGCACTGCTGGTGCTTGTCCCAGTCATGTCGGCAGCCCGCAGATTGGGACAGATGGATGTTGGGTACAACACCAAAATGCACCAGCAACAGATCCGTATCGATGTGTTGTCGGCGGTGTTTATGTATAAAACCAACGGCAGTGATATGCTCATCACCCACGGCACGCAAATCACCAACGTTGTGCAGAGTACTCACACCGGCGCGCTTGAGATCCTTCTTGTATGCCAGCCCTTTGGTGAGATAGTGACCAGCCAGCAACGCCCGTGGAAGACGCGGCAAGGCACGCAGATGATTACGCATCGGCGTGAGATCGAGCATTGCCTTTATCTTCACACCCGCATGCATGTACTGCCAGGCCAGCAGCAGAAGCAGCGGACCTGATCCAACCAGCACGACACCATCAGCAGGGACGATGCCATGCGCCTTGTACATGATCTGCCCGGCACCCGCATTCATTACGCCGGGCAACGTCCATCCAGGAAAGGGAACGGGGCGTTCCATGGCGCCGCTTGCCAACAGTATCTGGTCAGCCGTGATAACAGATGCTGTTTCACCCTGCAGCAAGCCAATTTCACGCTTGTGACTCAATGACCATACCTGTGTATCCGGAAAATAAGCGGCCTCTGACTTCCGGAATGCGGTGACCAGTTTTTCACCGTGCTGATATTCAGCACCAAGCAGATCACTGCGTTTCTCTGGGATAGCTTCCATTGCCCGGTAAATCTGGCCACCGGGTGCGCCTTGCTCATCAAACAGCGCTACATCAATGCCATGCTCAGCGGCTACCGTAGCAGCGGCCAAACCGGCTGGTCCGGCACCAATGATTACCAAAGAGTAATGTTTTTTCACGAAGGAAGCGTCCCCGGGCCTTTCTGCCGTTCGATGATCATGCCGTCACGTACATACTCTTTACATGCGCGCCGATTCGGCTGACCATCGATAACCATCAAACACTCATAGCACACACCCATCAGACAGAAAGGTGCCCGCAAGGCGCCTGAAACCGGTGTCGTCCGCGTATCACGAATACCATTGGCCAGCACGGCGGCTGCAACGGTCTCCCCAACGGCCGCCTCACATCGTTGACCGTCAATCGTAACCATCACCCGCTTTTCCGCTTCTTCTTCCAGACGTCTGAACATACCGCTACAACCTTACTTGTTTCATGATATCGCCATGTTCAAAGATCATGCATTGCTGCAAGTCAAGCATGGTCCCAGATCCATCAGAGCATGCCCGTTGATACATGGCCAGCCCAATCGCCACATCGATATAGGCCAATCCTACGGCATTGAAATATATGCGTTCATCGTCTGTTTCACGACCAGACTTATGCCCCGATACCAGTTCGTGAAGATCTGCATGAATGTCCGCACCGGATATCAGTCCTTCAGCATACAGGCGGCTCAGTGTCTGGGTCCGGTGGGTAACCGTATCCCAGTCATCACACACAATCTTGTCGCATTGCAAAGCAACATCATACTCATCTTCCCAGCCACCGATGTGACTGTAAAAGGCGCCCGGTTTCATCCATGAGGCTTTCAGTAACGGCGCCTGGGTACTGGTGGCGGTTACCAGAATATCGGCTTCATCCATCGCAGCACGGCCATGGGTATTCGCGGCGGTAAAACGCATATCCGGAAATAAGGGAGATAATTCGTCGATGAATTGCTGCTCCTCTTCAATCGTTTTCGCAGCAACCCGGCACTCTTTAAGGCCCGGTCGTACGACCTTCATCGACAGCAAATGCATCTTCGCCTGTTCCCCCGCCCCGATAAATCCGATAACTTCACTATCTTCACGTGACAAGTGCTTCGCAGCAATCCCTCCCATGGCTGCAACCCGCATATTGGAGGCAAGCGTCCCTTCCATGACGGCAACCGGAAACCCTTTCTGGATTTCCGACAGAATAAAAACCGCTGATAGGTTTTGTGACTCATACACCTGTGGGTTCCGCGGGAACACCGAAACCCACTTCACACCGCATATTTTTTCGTCCAGCAAGGTGGCTGGCAGGCAGTTGACGCGATCCTGTGAAGCCTGATCGAAAATTTGTACGATCTTCTCTGGAAACAGGATACGATGATCCTCAAAAGCCAGCATGGTCTTTTCCGCTACTTCCATCGCCATGCGAATATCGAAGCAACCGGATCCCAGAAGATCCTCCTGCGACAAGTAGGTAAATGTTATTTTATGGTCTGGCATTAGCAGGATCCCCCTTTGGTTGTTCTTCTCTCAGAGTCATGATCATAGTACTCAAACAAGTGTGAGCACAAAGAAAGTTCTACTTCCACCTGGCGTCGGCGCGGTTTGCTGGTTGCGAGCTTTTTTTATGCTATAGGGTGAGCTTTTTCAGGTATGGCGCGCCAGGAAGAATGACTCATGCTTCGCATTCGTGCTGCGCCCCCGCCGGCGCTTGTCAAACCAGCCTTTCTTGATTTCGTCGGAGGTTCGAAATGATCGCTGTAGCTCAATACGCAAAAAGCCCACCGCAGGGTGAGCTTTTTCAGGTATGGCGCGCCAGGAAGGATGACTCACGCTTCGCATTCGTGCTGCGCCCCCGCCGGCGCTTGTCAAACCAGCCTTTCTTGAT
>CAZFXI010000002.1:0-3426 GCA_964522855.1 uncultured Sedimenticola sp. | reverse complement strand
CGCAAAAAGCCCACCGCAGGGTGAGCTTTTTCAGGTATGGCGCGCCAGGAAGGATTCGAACCTCCGACCGCTCGGTTCGTAGCCGAGTACTCTATCCAGCTGAGCTACTGGCGCAGAAGTGGAGCGAATTTTGAAGGTTTATACGTCGATTGTCAATCGTAATTTGGTGCTCATGCATGAAAACTGGGCCACAGGTGAAAGGTGCCGGAGGGATTAAAAAAATTCCCTCCGCACCTTTTCTGCCTTCCTTTTCTGCCTTTTCTAAATTGTTGCTGAACCATCAGGTCTGAACTACTACAGTTTAGTAAACTGTCCCCGTAACTGCACAACATTCTTGGCGGAATGACACCCGCCGAGGTATTGCAAAAGGCCAGATCTTCTACTTTTGAACTGTCCACTTGACGGGGTAGCTTACGACTGTAGCGCCTTATGGGGATGTTTCGGGCGTTGGTGACCTAGATGAGGTTGTCCCGGGGATCGTAGGTGTATCGGGTGGTGTGTCCAGCGGTGTCGGTGCTGTGGATGATTCTTCCCAGGGCGTCGTATTGCCGGGTGGCGCTGCGCCCGGCTTCGTTGATCTGTTTGATGGGATTGCCGGCGTTGTCGTAGCGGGTTTTGCTGATCAGGGTGCGGGCCGGTCTGGGCCTGGAGTTGTTGTTTTGTTTGAATCATGCTTGATTGCAAGACCTCACCCCATCCTTCCATCCTTCTGCACAATCATAATTCAAAGACCTGACCCCGTCCGCGTGCCGCTTTGTTCGATGACCAGGCCGGTGGCAGCTTGGGTGGGAACGCTGAACAGCAACATCCAAAGGGCACACAGTATGCCAACGAATGGATAGGGGTGATTCATAGGACGATCCTTGTTCCTGATGCCGAATTTTCAATAGCTGTTGCGGTTCGAGTGACGTAGTATAATACATCAATCATGCAAAATGACGACGTCCCCAAGGGAGCCCTGAACAGGTCCGTTTGCGTCATTCTGGCTCAGGCCGGAATCCAGCAATATCAGGGCACCAGATTCCGATCTGCGCCGGGATGACGTCTTGATCAGAGGCTCCCTAAGTAACAAGAGTATCCCTATGGAACAGATTGCAAATTTACATATCGAGAAGCTGCCCGAAGGAGTTTATCTGGCCACCAGCGAAGACATACCTGGCTTGGTCGCCCAGGGGCGTACCATCACCGAGACGCTGGAAATCGCCCGTGACGTGGCCAAGAAGTTACTGGAGGCACAAGCCGAACGCCAGCAACAGACCAAACTGGCAGCGACCAAGGATTCGTTTGATTACCCGATGATCCTGGGCACCTGATGGGCAGACTGGCAGGATTCAAGTACCGGCAAATCGTCAAAAAGCTCAAAAAACTGGGGTTCGGTTTTGACCGCCAGGCTGCCGGGAGTCATGAAATCTGGTTCAACCCAACCACCAATAACTATACAACGATTCCCAACCACCCCGGTGATATGCCAGAGGGAACGCTGAAGGCAATTCTCAGACAGGCGGGCGTTACGACCGATCAATTTCTGAATGCCTGATCAATGTCCCTCTGCGTAAGCGCTATTGATGCACCCACCTGCTGACCGTCAGATCGATCAGGCATTACCGTCCATCCTCCAGCACTTGGGCATGGAGGGCCAACCCTGGCTGAAATTGAGCCTATCTTTTGAAACGCTGTTCCATGATCTGGTCAGCCAGCCCAAGCGGGTCGAGGCCGTCGCGCGGGCCCGGTCACAGTGCTGGGTACAGGGCATCACCCACAGGGCGCACAGCATGCTCGTGCCAACGAATGGATAGGGGTGATTCATGGGACGATCCTTGTTCCTGATGCCGAATTTTCAATAGCTGTTGCGGTTCGAGTGACGTAGTATAATACATCAATCATGCAGAAAGACGACGACCCGATAGCTGCACTGGAAACTCACCTGACCTTTAGGCAAGACGCTGATCATTTTCCGGTAGATAGATAAACAATATGGCTGGCCATTTTGCATTTTATTTTGAATGGGATGCCAACAAGGCCATTAGCAACAAACGTAAGCATGGCATTAGCTTCGAGCTAGCGACCACGGTTTTCCGCGATCCACTCATGCTCTCCATACCGGATGAAGCACACAGCAAGACAGAAGAGCGCTGGATCACATTGGGACAAGCAGAAAACAGCAAACTGCTACTGGTTGTTCATACTTACCTGGAAGCCAACAATCACGCAGCCAATGTACGGATCATCTCCGCCCGGCCAGCCACCAAACATGAACAACGGCAATACGAGACAGCACAATGAAACAGGAATATGACTTTTCCAAAGGTACGCGAGGCAAGTTTTTTCACGAAAACGCCAACTTAAACCTGCCGGTTTATCTGGATGATGAGGTACAACGCTATCTCCAGGAACGAGCCAAATCAAAGGGCATGGAGGTAACCCAGCTCGTCAACGAAATACTCAGGCAGGATATCAAGCTCATCGAAACCATGAAGTAACATCCCTGGCAATCCTGGCGAAAACCAGCAGCGAAAACGGAAACCAAACGGAAACCAGGACATCCACTTATTTGACTGCATACCCGAAATCAGGCAAAATAGAGAACACACATAGAACCTCATGGAAAAGGATTTCCCATGCCCAAGCCCCGAAAAGCCCTCATCAGCCTCGATGACACCCCTTATTATCATTGCGTTTCCCGCTGTGTACGGCGCGCCTTCCTATGCGGGGAAGATCCGGTTTCCGGTAAATCATTCGAACACCGCCGGGAATGGGTGGAAACCCGGTTACTGCAACTGGCGGATGTATTTGCCATCGATGTCTGCGCCTATGCGGTCATGTCCAACCATACACATGTGGTGTTGCATGTGGATACGGAAACCGCCCGGGCCTGGTCGTTACAGGAAGTGGTGGACCGCTGGCACCGACTGTTTGCCGGAACCCTGATTTCACAAGCTTTTCTGGCCGACAAGCCCTTGCACGAGTCGCAGATGGAAGAGCTGGAACAACAGGCTGCTGTATGGCGGGAGCGCCTCACTTCCATCAGCTGGTTCATGCGCTGCCTGAACGAATCCATTGCCCGACAGGCCAATGAGGAAGACGGCTGCACCGGTCGGTTCTGGGAAGGACGTTTCAAATCTCAGGCGCTACTGGATGAGGCGGCATTACTTGCCTGCATGGCCTATGTTGACCTGAATCCGGTAAGAGCAAATATGGCTGCCACACCAGAAGAGTCTACGCACACGTCGATACGTCGGCGTATTCATGCGCTGATACAGCACAACATCCAACCGGCCAATCTGTTGCCCTTTGTGGGAAACCATCGTGAAGCAAAATCCAAGGGGCTGCTGTTTTCCCTGGCCGATTATCTGGAGCTCATGGACTGGAGTGGTAGAGCCATTCGGGAAGACAAGGCGGGGCATATCGATTCAGCCCAATTGCCCA
>CAZFXI010000001.1:90386-92423 GCA_964522855.1 uncultured Sedimenticola sp. | reverse complement strand
GGCTACCACTTTTTTTCCGATGGCGATTCCGAAGTCATCCTCAAGGCGTGGCGTGAATGGGGGCAGGAATGTCTGCAACACTTGCATGGCATGTTCGCCTTTGCGGTGTGGGATATGCGCGGGAAAACCCTGTTCATGGCCAGAGATCGCTTCGGTATCAAGCCTTTCTACTGGAGTCGCAACGGTGAACGCCTGCGGTTTGCCTCCAGCTTGCCGGCGTTGCTGGCCGGTGGTGAGGTAGACAAGTCCATCGATCCGGTTGCGCTGCATTTCCAGTTCACCCTGCACGGCGTGGTGCCCGCGCCGCGCACCATTCTCAACGGTGTGCGCAAGCTGGAACCGGCCACCTGGATGCGCATCGATGCCGATGGTCGGGAAAGCACTGGCCGCTACTGGCAACTGGACGCCACCCGGCCCGAGCAGTCGATGAGTGAACAGGAATGGGTGGATGCCACCCATGACGCCCTGCGCAGCGCCGTGCGCAAGCGCAATGATATCGCCGATGTGCCTGTAGGCGTACTGTTGTCAGGTGGCCTCGATTCCAGCCTGCTGGTGGCGCTGCTGGCGGAAATGGGCAAGGAGGATCTGCACACCTTCAGCATCGGATTCGAGGATCAGCCCGAGGAAATCGGCAATGAGTTCGAGTACTCTGATCAGGTGGTCGCACGTTATCAGCCCACCCATCACAAATTGCTGGTACCCAACGAAGATGTACTCAAACGCCTGCCCGAAGCCGTGGATGCCATGGCCGAACCCATGTTCGGCCAGGATGCGGTTGCTTTCTATCTGCTGTCCGAGCAGGTGTCAAAAGAAATAAAAGTGGTGCAGTCCGGTCAGGGCGCCGATGAGGTTTTCGGCGGTTACTTCTGGTATCAGCGCATCATGGAAGATGCCGAAGGTGATTGTGCGGACCGGCTGCGCAAGACCTATTTCGACCGCGATCACGAGGAGTATCTACGCATGGTGCAGTCGGCCTGCCGGGGTGAGGACTACACGGGCGACTATATTCGCCAGCGTTTGCAGGAGCCCGGTGCGGACGAATGCATCGATGCGGTGTTGCGGTTGGATGCCACGACCCTGATCGTGGATGATCCGGTAAAGCGGGTGGACAACATGACCATGGCCTGGGGCCTGGAAGCCCGGGTGCCGTTTCTCGATCACGAGTTGGTGGAACTGGCGGCGCGTTGTCCTCCTGACATCAAGTTTCAGTCCGGGGGCAAGCACTTGTTGAAGCGGGTGGCGCGGGGCATCGTGCCGGATGCGGTCATCGATCGTCCCAAAGGCTACTTTCCCATGCCGGCGCTGAAATATGTTCGAGGCGAGTTTCTCGATTTCATGCGCGATATCCTGGATTCACAAGCCTGTCGCGAACGTGGTCTGTACGAACGCCGCTATGTGGAGATGTTGCTGAGCGCTCCGGAAATGCACCACACGCGTATCCAGGGCAGCAAGTTGTGGCAACTGGCGCTGCTGGAATACTGGTTACAGCGGCAGGTGGATGCCTGACAGGTCTATAGGAAGCTCACGCACCGGTTGTCCCGTAGCGGCAAGGACTGCATTGGCCAGCGCCGGCGCCAAAGGTGGCACGCCAGGTTCGCCAATGCCACCGGGTTCTTCTTCATTGGACAATATGATCACTTCGATTTCCGGGGTTTCATCAAATTTCAGTATGGGATAGTTGTGATAGTTACTCTGTTCTACCTGCCCGTTTTCGATGGTGATCTTTGATTTCAATGCGGCGGTGAGGCCAAAGATGATCGAGCCTTCCATCTGCTGTTTCACGATATCCGGGTTGATCACCACTCCACAGTCGATGGCGCAGGTTACCTTGTGTACCACCAGTCCCTGTTTTGCCGTCGGGCGCAGTTCCACGACTTCAGCAACATGGCTGCCAAAAGAGGACAGGGCGGCAATGCCCAGATAGCGGGCGTTCGTGTCGGCAGGCCAGCCGGCGCTTTTTGCGGCGGTTTTCAGAACGTTCTGCAGTCTGGGGTGGCTTTTCAGTAGCTGGAGTCGCAGTTCCAGGGGGTCTTGTTT
>CAZFXI010000001.1:9991-90286 GCA_964522855.1 uncultured Sedimenticola sp. | reverse complement strand
GCAGTCTGGGGTGGCTTTTCAGTAGCTGGAGTCGCAGTTCCAGGGGGTCTTGTTTACCGGCATGTGCCAGTTCGTCCAGAAAATGCTCAACGGCAAAGGCGTTGTAATGAGTTGACACCGAGCGCCATGACCCACGGGGAATGACTTCTCCGATGTCTTTCAAAATGACCCGAATATCGGGGATGGCATAGGGTGGCGGTGATGCGCCGTCGGCATCGACCCGTGGGCCACTTATAAAGTGCTCCCAAGTGACGGGTTGGCCCGTCTTGTCGATGGCGCCGCGCATCCTGTGCAGGGTCAGGGGATGATAGAAATCATGCTGTATGTCTTCTTCCCGGGGCCAGACCAGTTGCACGGGGTGCTTGAATCGTTGTGCGATTTGTACCACTTCGGCGACGAAGTCCTGTTTCAGCCGCCTGCCGAAGCCACCTCCCAATAGCGTTGTTTGTACCTCGATACTGCCCTTTCCTTCCCCGAACAATTTGTTGATTCCACGTTCCACGATGGACTGGGATCGGGCCTTGGCTGTTTCCCGGGCACTGCTTGGTGATTGCGTGGGAGCCCAGATCTGCAACTTGCCATCCTCCCGAAAATGCGCGGTGCAGTTCATGGGTTCCAGCGTCATGTGTGCTTGCAAGGGTTGCAGGTAGTCTGCCCGGATGATCTTCGCAATGTCGTCCGAATCGGCGTTTTCGCCCTGCTGCCAGGTGGTTTCCCCGTCTTCTGAAGACAGCTTCCTGAGTCTGTCGGCAAGCTGTTTGCTGGACAATGTGGCGTTTGCCCCCGGATTCCAGGTGATTTGCAGTGCCTCTTTGGCCTTGAAGGCAGTCCAGGTATCGGCAGCCACCACAACCACACCCTCATCGATCTCGAAGATGTCTTTCACGCCCCTGATCTTTCTGGCCTCGGTGTCGTCGATGCGCTTTGCGCTGCCTCCAAATACTGGACAGTGGGTAATGGTGGCATAGAGCATGTCCGGCAGCCTGGTATCGATGCCAAACCTGGCTTTGCCATTGACCTTTTCCGGGATATCGGTGCGTGGCAGCGGTTGTCCGAGAATGACGAATTCCCCGGGTTCCTTGAGCAGGACTGTTTCAGGAACAGGCAGCTTGGCGGCGATATCGACCAGCTCTGCATAGGCCATTTTTTGGCCTGTGGGAGTATGGACAATCATCCCCAGCCTGGCCTCGCAGTCGCTGACCGGCACTTGCATGCTCGATGCGCCAGCCTGCAGCAGTATTTCCCTGGCGATGGCGCCGGCCTGTCTGAGTGTAATCCAGCCCTTGCGAATACTGGTGCTGCCGCCGGTAGCCTGCCAGCCATAAGCAGGGTCCAGGGAGGCGTGTTTAACGGAGATGGCTTTCCAGTCCAGTTCCAGTTCCTCGGCGACCAGCATGGGCATCAAGGTGTAGGGGCCTTGTCCCATTTCAGATTCTGCAACGAAAATGGTGGTTGTTCCCGCAGCTGTGATGATCAGCCAGGCATTGGGAGAGAATCCTGTGTCGGTGCGGCTGTCAGGAATCTCGTTGTCAGGACTGCAACTCCAGTTCACGCCCAGAATCAGACCGCTGCCAAAGGCTGCGGTGCTCAGTTTAAGGAATCTTCTTCTGTCCGGGTGAAAAGCTTTCATGACGTTTCTCCCTGACGAAGCTTTTGGGCGGCAAGCTTGATGGCCTTGCGTATTCTGGGGTAGGTGCCACAACGACACAGGACATCCGACATTGCGGTATTGATTTCTTCATCGTCCGGGTTGGCGGTTTCGTTCAACAAGGCCATTGCGCTTAAAATCTGCCCGGACTGACAGTACCCGCACTGGGGAACTTGTAACTCTATCCAGGCCTGTTGCAGCGGGTGGCTGGCGTCGTCTGAAAGACCTTCGATAGTGAGGATTTCCCTGCCCTGAATCTCGCCCGCAAGCGTCATGCAGGAGCGTATCGGTTCGCCATCAAGCAATACCGTACACGAACCACAGGCACCGATTCCACAGCCATATTTGGTACCGGTCAGCCCCAGAAAATCCCGCAATATCCATAACAAAGGCATATCTTCTGGAGCGTCTACAGCGAAGCTGCTGCCATTTACTTTGATTTGCATGGGATTTTCCTGAAGTATCCGGTGAATAGCTTCATTTTAGCTGAATTATTGGGTTTCGCATGCCCGGTGGCAAGTCAGCAGCAGAATTTTACTGTTGACTGCAAGGTAAATGTGTATATACTTGGCCTCAGCTTGAAAGTACGTCTTGTTATTTATGCACACCATTTCGAAGTTCCATCTGTAGTTCCTCGTTCTGTTCTTCATAAGTAAACGCAACACTTCTAGCAAAACTGCCTCCTTGAGGGGCTTTTATTACTCTTGAATTTATAGGATTTTATTATGTCTACTACTACCGGTACCGTTAAATGGTTCAACGAAGCCAAAGGCTTTGGTTTCATCGAGCAGGAAAACGGCCCAGACGTATTTGCTCATTTCAGCGCCATCTCCGGCTCTGGCTTCAAAACTCTGGTTGAAGGCCAGAAAGTCGAGTTCACTGTTACTCAAGGCCAGAAAGGTCCTCAGGCAGAGAACATCGTAGCGCTCTAATCACAGATCGCGATTTGGCCAGCAACAACACGCTGGCCAATCACACTCCTGATTCCATGTGAATCCGGGGGAAAAGGCGGAACCTGATGGTTCCGCCTTTTTTATTGCTTCGGATAATGAAATGAAGCGCTGAAATGAATGCTTCCTTTAGGCTATCCTGTTGGCAGGATGTCTCTCATCACAAAAAATCAGAGGAGTAGTATGGGGTTGCGCTATAGCGTATTCACAACACTGGATGAAGTAGCAACGATCGAAAAGCAATGGAAGCGCTTGGTCGGCGGTATACCGTCATCTTCTGTATATGACACTTATGAGTTTATCGTTGATTCGTGGAAAAGCCTTTCTACCAAACAAGACATTCTGCAGTTAATCGTTATATGGGAAAAGGATGATCTTGTCGGCTTATGTCCCTTGTACTTGACGTCGGCAGTTGTATTCAGGAAAAAGTTCAGAACAATAAAACATATCGGTTTTTTTGATGGGGATCGACCGTCGGTTATAGGCGCAGACAAAGAGGCGTTGTGGAAGGTGGTTTTTCAAGCGCTGACGAAGACGGTTAGCGCCTGGGATATGCTTGTCTTGTCTGAACAACCTGTTGAAGATACGCCCTTGATACGCTTGTTTAAGAGTAACGGTCGTTACACGCTGAAGGAGCAGCCTTATTCGGTAAGGTATTTGAGCGATACCAGTAAAGATTTCAATGCGTTATACGAGAGATTGTCCAGATCTTCAAGGAAGCATATACGTCGTATGCTCAGGAAAAACAATGCACGGGAGCATCCTTTAAAAATCGTTAAATATCTCGATATAGAGGATCCGGATTTTTCTGATGAGCTGTTGGGGCGGTATGTAAGTATCGAAGAAAAAACATGGAAAGTTGACAAGGGAATAGGTATCAAGCATAGGTACACACATTATTCCAGGCTGCTTCGGGACTTCGCAAAGGAAAAAATAGTCAGTTATTGGTTTCTTCAGGATGACGGTGAGGATGTTGCCGCGCTGATTGTATATACCTTCCATGCCACGTTAGTGGCAGCCCATGTAACCTATGATCCAGCACAGGAGTACAAAATCTATTCTCCCGGTGCACTGACCATTCAATCGGTTGTGGAATATGCGTGTTCAAATTCATCCATTCTCTTCTATGATCCGTTGGCAACGCCAATTGACCTTGGAAGAGCGATGCACAAGACTTTGTTTGCCACCGAAGATCCTGTCCAGACAAAAAATATCACCATATACAAGATCAGAGGGATTGCGGGGCTTCTGGTGTTTTTCATGTGGTTGAAAAGCTGTTTTCGGCGTATTGCCCATCACAAATAACAGCGACAGGATAGCCTGCCATGCATCAGGTTTTATGCGGATCCACCAGCACCAGCCGGGTGCCTGATGCGATGTCGTGCCAGGCGCGTTTTTGCGGGTCTACCAGTATCCATAGGAACCCCAGCCCCAAGGCTGCAAGGGAAACCACGGCCACGATATAACGGACAAGCGCCTGCTTCATGGTTGCTGAATGTCCATCATTGGAGAACAGCATGATCCGCCAGGCTCTCATACCCAGGGTCTGTCCGCCGTGGGTCCAGAACCAGATATGAAATCCAATGCCTATGGTAGCCATCCAGAGTGTCATGGCGGTTTTGTACAAGGGGTAATCCTGGATGTTTTCCATGCCAAAACCGGTTGCCAGAGGCAGGTACACCAGAGTAAATCCTGCAGCAATCAGGGCGGCAACCAGCACACTGTCATAGATGATGGCTGCGAGACGTCGAAACAAGCCGGGGACGGCAGCATTTTCCAGATTCAGGGCGCTATCGTTCATGGCGCCTAAGTTTACCTGCTAAAAGCCGTTCATAGTAGTATTAGCCTATGAGTCACTCTCGCCGATACCTTCTGAGAAGACTGTTGCGCCGCGTTCCCATGCCGGTGCTGGCGGCCCTGTTTGGCTTGTTGACGGGGGCGGCGGTGTGGATTGTGATCGATCCCATCCAGACCCGCGCCATCGGCAATATTTTTGACAAGGAATTGAGTGGGCAGCTGGAAACACGGGCCAGTGAGTCTCTGGCGCGCTTCGACAGCTTTACCCAGTCTTATGTGAACACCACACGGCTGCTCGCGCATCACCGGCGCATGGCCGATTATCTGGAGCCGGTTTTCTGGTTTTCCAATGAAGGTGAGATACCGCTGTCGTATGTGAAGGAAGCACCGGTATGGCTACCGGAAGATGCGATCGAAGGCTTGCCGGTAAAACCCAGTCTTGCGCTGCTTGCGGATCTCGAAGGCAATGTCAGGGAAGTCTATCAACTGGGAGCCAGATCCTTGCCGAAGGAAACGGCTGTAGAGTTGCAACATGCCCTGGCCAGTACGCGCCAACAGGCCTATATCACCAGGTTGGATGGCGAACTCTTCATGCTGATCGCAGAGCGCGTTGAGGATGCGAGCTACAATCAGATGGGGTCACTGGTATTGCTGGTGAGTATCGATGAGGCTTTTCTGAATGCTTCCCAGCAGCGAGCCAGTACGTCACAAACGACTGTGGCTCTGGTGGATGGAGAAAACCAGACCATACTGGCAGCCAGTCGCAACACGGAACTATTGGATGGCGCCAACATCAAGGCCCTGGAGTCGGATTATGTCATTACTGCGCAATCCTTTTTCGAGTATGGAAACTCTCCCCTGAATCTGCTGTTTGCCACGCTGATATCCAAGGATGTCATCGATGCTACCCGGCAAAGTATCATCGCGGTCGAGCGTCGCCACAGGTTGACCGGTGCTGCGATCGTGGGACTGATCTTCGTGTTGTTGTTCATCCTGATCTCCAGCCGTATTAACCGCTTGCTGAAGCGAGTTGCCAGATTCTCCAGCAGGGCGCTGCAGATAGAACATCCCACACCGAAAGGCGGCAACCAGCTATTGATCATGGAAGACTGGATACGCAGCTTTACTCAGGCGGTGATGAAAGCCAGGGAGGAAATGCGTGCAAAATACACGGCGGAGATCCAGGAGCGGGAAGCACTGAAAACGGCTGTCCTGGATGCCTCTCTGGACCCCATCGTCACTATTGATCAGGTAGGCCGTATCGTGGACTTCAATCCTACGGCAGAAAAGGTTTTCGCCTACAGCAGGGATGAAGTGCTGAATCAGGCATTGGATGAACTGATCCTGGATAAAGGTTCCCGTGAAGCATTCAACAGCCTGCTCTATGATTGCCTGGAGGAACAGACACCAGAAGTGCCCACGGTGTTACGCACGCTCAGTGCACGCCGCAAGGATGGTAGCCCGTTCCCGGTGGAAGTTGCCATCAAGCCTGTCATGCTGGAAAACAGGCTGTACTTCACTACCTATATTCGGGATATCTCGGAGCGCAAGCGTCAGGCCCAGGAAATTACCAGCCTGGCGGCATTCCCCGGGGAAAGCCCTTTGCCGGTGCTGCGTATCAATCAACCAGGCGTGGTGATTTATGCCAACAAAGCCAGTGATGCCCTGCTGGAGTACTGGGGTTGCAAGCGTATGCAGACGGTGCCTATCTACTGGAAACGTCTGGTGGAGAAGACCATGGAGACCGGTCGTGCCCGGGAAGTGGAAGTGGAAACCAGCGCCGGCGTGTTTTCACTGCTGCTGGCACCGGTTGCCGGCCTGGGCTATGTCAATGTCTATGGGCGGGATATCACTGCCATTCGCCAGGCTGAGGAAGAGGCGCATCACCGCCAGAATGAACTGATTCATGTATCACGACTGAGTACCATGGGCGAGATGGCTACCGGTATCGCCCATGAACTGAATCAACCGCTGTCGGCGATTGTCAATTTTGCAAACGGTTGTGCCCGGCGTATTCGCCTGGGAATCGGGGAGAAAGAGGAACTGGTCAAGGCCATGGAACAGATTTCCCTGCAGGCCAAGCGTGCCGGAGAGATCATCAAGCGCCTGCGCGGCATGGTCACCCGTCAGCAGCCCGTGCGGGAACACACGGATCTGAACACACTGGTGAAAGATGCCTGTGCGCTGATTGCCTATGATCGCCAGAAACTGCATATTGCCATCGAACTGCAACTGAGCCGTCAGCCGGTGATTGCCAGAGTAGATCCGGTACAGATAGAGCAAGTCATTCTGAATCTGCTGAGAAATGCTCTGGATGCTCTGGATGAACGACCTGATAGTGAACGCCATCTGCTTATTGAAACAGGTTCGACAACGCGGGGAATAGTGTTTGTTCGCGTCAAGGACAACGGGAGTGGCATCGCAATGAACGACCTGAAACACCTGTTTGATCCGTTCTTCAGTACCAAGAAAACCGGCATGGGCATGGGTTTGTCGATCAGTCAGACCATTGTCGCAGAACACAATGGTAGAATCATGGCAGACTCCCTACCTGGGAAAGGGACGGTGTTTACGATCGAACTGCCGATAAGCAGTGCCATAGCGGAGAGTATCGCCTCATGAACGAAAATCACGCACAACCCCAGACCACGGTTTTTGTGGTGGATGATGATGAAGCCATGCGCAGTTCCCTGCAGTGGCTGATCGAATCCGTCGGTCTGGCCGTGGAGTGCTACGCGTCAGCGGAAGCTTTTCTCGACGCCTATTATCCCGGCCGTTCAGGCTGTCTGCTATTGGATGTGCGCATGCCGGGCATGGGTGGCCTGGAACTTCAGGAGTATCTGCGCCGCCATGAGATCACCATACCGGTCATTATCATCACCGGTCATGGTGATGTGCCCATGTCCGTGCGCGCCATGAAAGAGGGCGCCATCGATTTCATCGAAAAGCCTTTCAACGATGAACTGCTATTGGACGCCATCCGCAACGCCTTGTCTGTGGATGAGCAACAACGCTGGGAACAGTCCCAGCGCGCTGAACTGGCGTCGCGCCTGTCCCTGCTCACGCCCAGGGAGCATGAGGTCATGGATATGGTGACAGCAGGCAAGTCAAACAAGGAAATCGCCAATGCGCTTGGTGTATCCGCCAAGACGGTGGAAGCCCATCGCGCCAAGGTCATGGACAAGATGCAGGCAGGCTCCCTGGCAGAGCTGGTGCGTATGTCCATGCTGGCATCTAGCTGATCCGATTCAAGCCATACAGCGCCGCCACCCGGTAGGCCTCGGCCATGGTCGGGTAATTGAAGGTGGTCTCGGCAAAATAGCGCAGATTGTTGCCGCTACCCGGCTGGGACATGATGGCCTGGCCGATGTGGATGATCTCGGCCGCTTCCTGCCCGAAGCAGTGGATGCCCAGTATTTTCAGTGTCTCACGGTGAAACAAAATCTTCAGCATGCCCGTGGTGTGGCCGGAAATCTGCGCCCGGGCCAGGTTCTTGAATTCCGCTCTTCCCACCTCGAAGGGTATGTTTTGTTTGGTCAATTCTGCTTCGGTGCGCCCCAGCGAGCTGATTTCGGGGCTGGTGTAGATGCCCGTGGGTACTTCATCCACCAGTCGCCAGTCCACTTTGCCTTCGGCGATGAAGGTTCCCACGAAGCGTCCCTGGTCATAACTGGCGCTGGCCAGTCCCGGTGGGCCCGCCACATCACCCACCGCAAATATATTTTCCTGGGTGGACTGGAAACGGTCATTGGTGTTGATCTGTCCCCGGGAGTTGATCTCGATGCCCAGCGCTTCCAGTCCCATGTTGGCGGTGTTACCGCTACGCCCGTTTGCCCATAGCAGGATGTCAGACCGAATCACCCGCCCGGATTTGCAGGTCAAGGTGATGCTTTGTTCATCGGTCACCACGGATTCCATGCCTTCGTTGTGCAGCAACAGTACGCCCTGATCACGCAGGTGGTAGCTGAGGGCATCCGTCACCTCATCATCGAGGAAAGACAGCAAGCGGTCGCGGGTGTTCACCAGATTCACCTTGACATCCAGATTGGCAAATATGGAGGCATATTCACAGCCGATGACTCCGGCACCGAAAATGGTGACTTGCCGGGGGGTGTGATCCAGATCCAGTAGTGTATCGCTGTCACGAATGGAGGGATGGCTGAAATCCAGCTCTGCTGGCCTCCAGGGACGGGAGCCGGTGGCGATGATGAACTGCTCGGCCTGCAGTGTCTGGGTAGTACCATCCAGATGGGTTACTTCCAGAGTGTGAGTGTCGACAAAGCTGCCGCGACCGTGAATGACGTGCACATGGTTACGGGTGTAATAACGATGCAACATGCTTACCTGCTGGGCGATCACTTGATCGGAGGTATGCAGCAACTGTGGCCAACTGATCTCTGTTGCAGACAAGGTGTGTTCAAAAAGCGGATGATGTCGATAGTCTGCAAGCAGCTGAATGGCATGGCGCAGGGCCTTGCTGGGGATGGTGCCCCTGTGGGTGCAGTTCCCCCCCAGTTGCAGGCCTTCCTCCACCACGGCGATGTTTTTTCCGGCCTTGGCCAGCCGCATGGCCGCGCCTTCCCCGCCAGGACCGCTGCCGATGACGATGGCATCATAGTTGTTCATATGTTTCCTTTTCGTGTGCTGATTCTGGTGGCGTATCCGCGTTTCCGACTGAGCCGACGTCGACTTTGTTCGGAGTTACGGGAATCGCTTTAATCCAAGACTGCCCTAATATTGGCATAAATCAATCCCTAAATTGGAGAAAATATTTCAAGTGATGGGTGTCAGCCGTCAGCGAGTTGCCGAGATGTGGCTAGCAACGGTCCCGTCAACCTACCCCCGCATCCTCTTCACAACAACAGCTTGGCTCTGTCACTATCCAACTTCTTTTTTATGAGAGCTTGCGCTCCCATATGCGCAAGCAGGATTGTTGGTAGTGTTTCAATCGAAAAAGCTCGGGCTTTTTCGTTATACTTGCGCAGGTTTATTTATCTTACGCCAGGAACCCTACCGCAATGAGTATTAAGTCAGACGTTTGGATTCGCCGCATGGTCGAAGCACAGGGCATGATCGAACCTTTCGAGCCGGGACAAATGCGTGAAGGAGCTTATGGACGCATGATTTCCTACGGTACTTCCAGCTATGGCTATGATGTGCGCTGTGCAGATGAATTCAAGATATTCACCAATATCAATTCCGCGGTGGTGGATCCCAAAAACTTTGACGACAGCAGTTTCGTGGATGTGAAATCCGATGTTTGCATCATCCCTCCCAACTCTTTTGCATTGGCACGTACCGTGGAGTATTTCCGTATTCCCCGCAGTGTGCTGACCATCTGCTTGGGAAAATCCACCTATGCCCGTTGCGGCATCATCGTCAATGTCACGCCACTGGAACCCGAATGGGAAGGCCATGTGACCCTGGAGTTCTCCAACACAACCCCGCTGCCGGCCAAGATCTACGCCAATGAAGGGGTGGCACAAATGCTGTTTTTCGAATCCGATGAAGTCTGCGAAACCTCCTACAAGGATCGTGGTGGCAAGTATCAGAAGCAACAAGGCGTGACCTTGCCCAAAGCCTGAGCATATCCTGAAGAACTCCTGTTATTCCTCTGTGGATGGTTCGCTAAGATTCACTTAAGAATCCCCGGGCAAACTGGCTGCCATCGATCATTGATGGGATACCATTGTGTCTTGCAACACCCGGCCCGAAGCAAACAACATATCGTGTTTTAGTGAGAAACAGGGGCTTGCGACCCTGAAGCCGACCGTGGTGCTCATGACTCGGCAGCATCCACATCGCCGGAAGGCGGAAAAACTGATCCAGACTGTGTTTCTGGAAGCCTATGGGGCGCGATTGTCGGCGTTTTATCCTTACCTTCTGGCAATTCATGATGCAGAAGGGGGCTATCAGGCCGTTGCCGGCCTGCGCCCTGGGAATCGGCCCTTGTTCTGTGAGCACTACCTTCCGCAAAAAGTGGAAAAACTGGTGCTTTCTCCCCGGGAATCCATGGTGGAGATAGGCAATCTGGCCAGCGCAGGTCCGGGGCATATTCGCTGGATTATTACGGCGCTTACGGCTTTTCTTCAGGGAGCGGGCTTTATCCAGGTATTGTTTACCATTACCTCCTTGTTACGGAACAGCTTTTCCCGCATGGGGCTGCCCCTTACTCATCTGGCGTCTGCTGGTGCAGATTGCCTGCCACCGGGTTTGGTTGAGAACTGGGGCGCTTACTATGATTGTAATCCGTCTGTGTATGCCGGATACATTCCTGTTGGTTATGAGGCTTTGTCCGGCGCGGTGCAGTCCAATGCAATTCTGAAGAGTATCTGGAGTGATGCTTTTTCAGCCGGACAGGAAGCCGCTCGTCTGCTCGGAAGAGGCGCTCGATGAGTAAAGTCATTGCCGCCCTGCAAAACCATGCATCCCGCGACCCCCATGAGCCTGCGCTGATTGGTGATGATCTGACCCTCAATTGGGCAGAACTGCTTGAAGCAGTGGAAACACTGACGAAAGAGCTGCGAGGTGTGAAAGTCCTGGGATTGTTCCTGCACAACGGGCCACAGTGGGTGATTGCAGATCTTGCCGCCCTGGCTTCCGGAACGACCTGTATCCCGATCCCTGTATATTTCAGCGGTGAGCAGGTTCGCCATGCCTTACGGGATGCTAGAGTGGATCACATTATTTGTGATGCGCCGGCGTCAATCAACGACCTTGCTGCAGTCAGGCGTCAGAGTGTACTGACCATTGCAGGTAAGCAACTGGGCTGCTTGCATCTGGATGCCGAATCCGGATTGCAGAATTCCGGCATAGCCAAGATCACCTATACATCTGGCACCACCGGAAACCCCAAGGGCGTTCCCTTGTCATTACGCCAGATAGAAAAGGTGGCGCTTTCCTTGAAAAATATTGCCCGGGGCGATGCATTGGACCGGGCACTGGTGCTGCTGCCCTTGTCCACGTTGCTGGAGAATATCGGGTCGGTATATACGCCAATTCTGGCCGGTGCCACCCTGCTGGTGCCGGATGCCGCCAGCCTGGGCTTTTTTGGGTCCAGCCAGGTGGATGCTCTGGCGCTGGGTCAGAAGCTTCGGGATCTGCAACCCACCACCGCCATTCTGGTTCCACAGTTGCTGAAATTGTTCATTGGTCTGGCTGCGACACAGCGTCTACCGGAAAGCTTCCGCTTCATCGCCGTGGGTGGGGCGCCTGTGGCCGCGTCTCAGCTTGCTCAGGCGCAATCGCTGGGATTGCCGGTATATCAGGGTTACGGCATGTCAGAAGCAGCTTCCGTTGTCGCCATGAATGGTCCGGTAGACGATCGGCCGGGTTCGGTTGGAAAACTGTTGCCCCATTGTGGCCTGCGCATTGCCGATGATGGGGAAGTGCTACTGTCCGGTACCGGATTTTCCGGTTACCTGCATGAGCAGAACGAGAGCACAGAAGCATGGTATGCCACGGGCGACCTGGGTTTTCTGGATGAGGACGGCTACCTGTTTGTTGATGGCCGCAAGCGTGAAGTCATCATCAGTGCCTATGGCCGAAACATATCGCCCGAGTGGGTGGAATCCGAACTCCTGGCCGAAGCGCCCATTGCCCAGGCTGTGGTGTTTGGCAACAACCGACCCTGTCTCAGTGCTGTCATTGTCGGCTCAGGAGATGTAGATGCCGAAAGCATCCAGCAAGCTGTAAATCGGGTGAACAGTCGGTTGCCCGACTACGCCAGGGTGCAGGAATTTGAACTGGCTGAGCAGCCGTTTCGTCTAGCAGCCGGTGAGTTGACGGCCAACGGACGACCCAGGCGAGGGCAGATAGAGGTGCACTATCATTCGTTCCTTACCCAATGACAAGAGAGCAGACATGAGTACCTTCTATGAAACATTGATCAGTAATACAGAGGCGGCACGCAATTGCTTCCTTGGTATTGACGCCATCAATCGCGGCATGGATGGCAGTATCTCCAGGGATACCTATATCGCCTTTCTGACCCAGGCCTATCATCACGTCAAGCATACGGTTCCCCTACTCATGGCCTGTGGCAGCCGCGTGTCCATGGAACAGGAATGGCTGCGTGAGGCCATCGCCGAGTATATCGAGGAAGAAACCGGTCATCAGGAATGGATCCTGAACGATATCAAGGCTTGCGGCGCCGACGCGGAGCAGGTGCGTCACGGTTTGCCCCATGCGAGTACCGAGCTGATGGTCGCCTATGCCTATGACAGCATCCATCGACACAATCCGGTGAGCTTCTTCGGCATGGTGCTGGTGCTGGAAGGCACGAGTGTGAAACTGGCATCGGTTGCGGCCGAGAGGATTCAGCAGTCTCTGGAACTGCCGGATGCGGCATTCAGCTATCTGACCTCCCATGGCGCTCTGGATGTCAGTCATATGCAGTTTTTTGAGACATTGATGAACCGTCTGGATGACAAGGCAGACCAGCAGGCGGTTGTTCATATGGCAAATATGATGTATCGGCTGTATGGGAATGTATTCGACAGTCTGCCGTTGGATTGAACATCTGGAGTGAAAATATGAAAACAAGGGTATTACTTGGCAGTTTGCTGTTTGCATTGGCTGGGATGACCGCGGCAGGTACGCAAGTGGAACTGGCTGACATTCAAAAGCAATGGGCCATTGCAAAGTACCAGACGCCTGAGGATGATCAGGAAAAGGCATTTGAGGAACTGGTCGTCAGGGCACGTCAGTTGGTAACCAATAATGCAAAGGATGCGGCAGCCAGGGTATGGCTCGCCATCGCACTCAGCACCGATGCCGGTGTGAATGGGGGCTTTGGTGCGCTGGGCAAGGTAAAGGAAGCAAGAAAATATCTGGAAGAGGCGGAAAAGATCGATCCCAATGTGTTGAACGGATCTGTGTATACATCTTTGGGAAGCCTTTATTATCAGGTGCCGGGTTGGCCCATCGGATTTGGCAATGATGAAAAGGCAGAGCAATACCTGCTGAAGGCCCTGAAGCTCAATCCCGATGGTATCGATCCCAACTATTTCTATGCCGATTATCTGCTGGAAGAAGACAAGCCTGAGCAGGCATTGAAATATCTGCAAAAAGCGAAAGCAGCGTCGCCGCGCCCTGATCGCCCGGTGGCAGACAAGGGACGTCAGCAGGAAGTGGATATGGCAATTGCGAAAGCCAAAGACATGCTTGATTGAGGTAGTCATAAGATGGATTTCAAAGACACACGTATCCTCTTCATCGGTGCTGCCGGCGGCATCGGTAGCTACATGACAAAGAAACTGTTGCTAGCAGGCGCCAAGATTTGTCTCGTGGGACTGTTCGAGGAGGAACTGCAGCGCCTGAGCGAAAGCCTGGGAGATCTCACCGAAGGCGCTTGTCTGATTGCCGCTGATGTCACCAAAGCCGAAGATCGCGCCCGCTGCATGCAGAAGATGAGTGACAACTACGGCGGCGTGGATATGCTGATCAATCTCGCCGGCATCAATGCCTTTGCTCGATTCGAGGAACAAAGTGAGGAGAGCATCGAGAAGATCATGTCGGTCAATGCGGTGGCTCCCATGCTGATGGCCCATGCGGTGCTGCCGCTGATGCTTGAGCAGGGGAAGGGGCAGATCGTCAATATCGGCTCGACTTTCGGCAGTATCGGATTCTCCTGTTTTACCAGCTATTCAACCAGTAAATTCGCCCTTCGGGGATTTTCACAGGCCCTGCGGCGCGAACTTGTGGGTAGCGGTGTGGGTGTCACCTACATTGCCCCGCGGGGCGTGGATACGCCGCTGAATCCGCCGGCAGTCTATGAAATGGCCAGGGAGGTAAAAATGAGCTTCGATCAGCCTGGATATGTGGCTGAACAGATACTCAAGGCCATCCTTGAAGATCGGAAGGAAAAGTATATCGGCTTTCCCGAGTCCCTGTTTGTCCGTGTGAACGGTATGTTCCCGGGACTTGTGGACAACTCGCTCAAGAAACAGAATACAATACTGAGAAAGTACGCAAAGAAGGATGGGAATCGGTGAGAGTATTGCTGGCGGAGGATGATCCGCTTCTGGGGGACGGCCTCAAGACGGCGCTGCAGGCAGAAGGGTATACTGTGGACTGGTTCGAGGATGGCCGGCAAAGCCTGCACGCGGTGCTGGATGAGTCCTTCGATATCATGATTCTGGATCTGGGCTTGCCCGGTCTCGATGGGCTGGAAGTATTGCATAGCCTGCGTGACAGGAAAAAAGATTTGCCGGTGCTGATCCTGACGGCCAGGGATGCGCTGGATGATCGTGTGAAGGGGCTGGATCTGGGGGCGGATGACTATCTCACAAAACCTTTCGATCTGGATGAGCTTGCCGCACGGCTGCGTTCGCTCATACGGCGTAGTCACGGGCGAAGCACTACCCGGCTGGAGTACAAGGGCATCACGCTGGATCCTGTCACCCAGACCATCGGTCAGGAGGGAAACGAAGTGGAGCTGACGCTCAAGGAATTCAAGGTGCTACGCTATCTGCTGGAAAACCTGGGTAGAGTGGTATCCCGCCGGCGCCTGGAAGAAACCGTGTACGGCTGGGATGCCGAGATCGGTAGCAATGCCCTGGAAGTGCATGTCCACAACCTCAGAAAGAAGCTTGGCCAGCAGGTGATCAAGACCGTGCGTGGCATGGGCTACCGGATAGGGTAGATCTTTCATGCGTTCTATTCGCCGGCAGGTATTGGTCTGGGTGCTGGGACTGCTGGTGCTGGCCTTGCTGATCATGATGTACATAAGCTATCAGCGTGCCTTGCATGAAATCGAGGAGATCTTCGATGCGGAGCTGGCCCAGACCGCCAAATTGGTGGGCAAGCTGGCTTTGGCCGATATCGACAGTAAGGGCGCTATGCTTACCGTTGGTAGCACCCTGGAAAAGAATGGCAGGCACAAGTACGAAAAATACATCAGCTATCAGGTCTGGTATCGTGATTCACTGGTTCTAAAATCAGCTGAAGCGCCTCTCGAATCTCTGGGAAAGATGGCCGGCTTTCAGGATACGAGAATCGGCAAGGAACAGTGGCGAGTATTCGGTTTGCATCCTGTAGGCAGTGAATTCAGGATCTATACGGCAGAAGAAATGGTGGGCAGGCAGGAGCTGTCCTGGTATTTCGCCGTTGAATCCCTGGGGGTCATGTTCTGGGCGATCCCGTTGTTCGCACTGATCATCGCGTTTACGGTGGATCGGGGTTTGCGCCCCTTGCAGCGTCTCTCCGAACAGGTCAGTGATCGGGATATCGACCAACTCAAACCCGTGGTGGAAAATCACCCTCCCAGGGAATTGCTACCACTGGTCACTGCCCTGAACGGCTTGTTGGCCAGGCTGGATGCCGCCATTTCCCGTGAGCGGCGTTTTACCGCCGATGCTTCTCATGAACTGCGTACACCGCTGAGTGCCATTCGTCTGCATTCCCAGCTTGCCATGCGCGCCGACAATGTCGAGGACAGTCGCCATTCGTTGCAAAAGGTACTGCAAGCAGTCGATCAAAGCACACACATGGTGGAGCAGTTGCTCATATTGGCCCGCCTCTCTCCTGAAGCAGTGCAGATGGAGTTTCAGAAAACGGATCTGCGCGATGTGTGCGGGAGTGTCATGGAGCAGTTGTCCCAGGCTGCCGAAGAAAAGGACATTCACATTCATGTCGATTATTCAGACGCAAAAACCACGATTGTGAACAGCAATCCCCATCTGTTGCACACGGTGCTGAGGAACCTGCTGGACAATGCCATTCGCTATAGTCCCTCAAACAGCGAGATTCACTGCCGGATTATTGAGAACGGCACCGAAACGATCATCAGTATTCAGGACAATGGCCCCGGTATTCCCGAGGATCGTCTGGAACAGGTAATGGAGCGGTTTACGCGCCTGGCGGGCCAGGAAATCCAGGGTTGTGGCCTGGGCTTGTCCATCGTCAGTCAGGCGGTCGAATGTATCGGCGCCAGACTGGAACTCACTAATCGTATCGATGGCCATTCAGGGTTGGTAGCAAGTATTGTTTTACCGCCCTGAGTGTGCGGACATCATTCGTAGTGCCTGTCCCTGGCATCAAGTGTTGTCGAGAATCTGCTGCATCTGTTCCTTGCTGAACTGCTCTTCCACCAGGGGAAACAGTTCCCGTTCTTCGAGACGGGTGTGGTCTCTCAGCAGTACACCGAAGGCTGCCAATTTACTGCAGTCGCCCGGCTTCATTTCTTCTGCCATGGCACGCATTTGATCGTGTTCTGCCACCAACTGCACGCCCAGGTCGTGAATCTCTCCGCGCATTGTGGCAGTGATATCGAAGATGCTGGCTTCTTCATTGCGGAAATGGCGATCCCACTCCGCATCGAAAATGTCCACGATGTGTGCGCACAATGCGGCACATTTTTCCGCGTCGCCAGTGGCGGCGGTATCCAGGCAATTCTTCGCCAACCGCAGGGACTGGTGATGTTCCTGGGAGAGGGAGATAAGTTCCTGTTGTCGTTTCATTGTTTCTCCACTTTCGTGAGTTCCATGCGGACTCGACCCTTGTTGGTGTTTTTGGTGAGCCGCAACGGAATATAGTTGTTCTTGACGGCAAGCCACAGGCTACGTGGGGTTTTTCCCCCCGTGGTTTCCACGCTGATTTCCAGTGCCAGGAATCGCCCCGCGGGCGTGGAGATATACTTCTGCAACTTCTTCTGCAAGGTGATTTCTTCGGTGCCTTCGATGGAAACCCGCTTGAAACGGGCAATGCGCTGCTGGCTGTCTGCCAGTTTCATGGCCCTGAGAATATAGCTGAGGCGATCCTGGGTGCCGGATTCCAGGGTGAATTTCTGCTGCTCCTTTTCACCGCGCAGGGTCAGTTGTTGTTTCTTCCAGTTGAAAAAGAACTCCAGCATCTGGGTGCCGGAGGCATTGCGTACCGCATAGTAATAGGTGTCCGGCTCCGGCCTGCCTTCGCTGAAATGACCGTGACTGGTTTCCAGGATCTCGTGTTTGACATCGACTGTTGCCAGTTTTCCCTGGGGCAGGGTGAAGGCCTCGAAGCTGTATCCCGCCGCGGGGAGCAGCAGGCTGAACTGGGTTTCACCCTTTTTTTCATCGTCGAGCAGGAGTTGGTAGCTGGCGCTGAAAGGTTCCAGGGCAAGCGCGCCAGCAGGAACCAGCAGCCAGAGCAGCAGTTGTGCGTATCTGGGCATCAGCCGGCTGCCTGTTCCAGTTGTACAGGGTTGGTAAGAACATTGCCATCGAGCACCACCTGATCGTCAGCATTCAGTGACAAACGACCTTCGGCAAGCCAGCGTACGGCCAGCGGATAGATGATGTGTTCCTTTTCCAGTACCCTGGAAGCCAGTTTTTCCGCATCATCGTCGGGCAGCACGGGAACACTGGCCTGAATGATGATCGGGCCGCCATCGAGTTCTTCGGTCACGAAGTGGATGCTGGCTCCGTGTTTCTCTACTTCTGCTTCCAGTGCGCGCTGATGGGTGTGCAGCCCCTGGAAATCCGGCAGCAGGGAAGGGTGGATGTTGAGCATGCGGCCATGGTAGTGGCTGACGAATTCGGGAGTGAGGATGCGCATGAAGCCCGCCAGTAGTACCAGTTGTGGGTGATAGCTATCGATGAGTTTCATCAGTGCGGTATCGAAGCTTTCCCGGTCGGCAAATTGCTGGTGTTCCAGCACGGCAGTGGGAATACCGGCGTTTCTTGCCCGTTCCAGCCCATAGGCATCAGTCTTGTTGCTGATGACCGCCTTGATGTCAACAGGCAGGTCTTTTCCGACCGCATCGATGATGGCCTGCAGGTTAGTGCCTCCACCCGAGATCAGTACGACAATGGGCAGTCTAGACATACTTGACGCAGGGGGCTTCGCAGTCGCAGCTTTCAATAGTGCCAATCATATGCACGGTTTCTCCCTGGGCTTCCAGCAGCGATTGTGCGGCGCCTGCATCCTCGGCGGATAGGCAGATCATCATGCCGATGCCACTGTTGAAGGTGCGCAGCATTTCTTCGCTGTCGATGTTGCCGTTTTCCTGCAACCACTGGAACACGGCAGGGCGAGGCCAGCTGCTGGTATCGATGTGCGCCGCCGTATTGGATGGCAGCACCCGCGGGATATTTTCCGTGAGGCCGCCACCGGTGATATGGGCCAGTGCATGCACATCGATTGCCTTGAGCAGCGCCAGCAGGGGTTTTACATAGATGCGCGTGGGTTCCAGCAATGCCTCTCCGAGAGGCTGCCCGCCGAGATCCGCATGCAGATCCGCCTGGCTGACTTCGATCACCTTGCGGATTAGGGAATAGCCGTTGGAGTGAGGACCGGAAGAAGCCAGACCCAGGAGCACATCTCCCTGTTGAACCTTCTCGCCAGTGAGAATGCGGGATTTTTCCACGATGCCGACGCTGAAACCCGCCAGGTCATAGTCGTCTCCCTGGTACATACCTGGCATCTCTGCCGTCTCGCCGCCGGTGAGGGCACAGCCGGCCAGCTCACAGCCTTTGGCAATACCGGAAATAATGTCGGTGGCGCGATCCACCAGCAGCTTGCCGGTAGCGAAGTAATCCAGGAAAAACAGGGGTTCGGCACCGGCGACGATGATGTCGTTGACACACATCGCCACCAGGTCGATGCCGATGCTGCCGTGCTTGTCCAGCATCATGGCCAGTTTGAGCTTGGTGCCCACGCCATCCGTGCCGGAGACCAGCACGGGTTGTTCATATTTCTCCACAGGGATTTCGAACAGCGCGCCAAAGCCGCCCAGTCCCGCGAGTACACCGGGTCTGAAAGTGTTCTTGACCAGGGGTTTGATATTCTCCACCAGGGCATTGCCGGCGTCGATATCCACACCGGCCTGGCGGTAACTCAGCCCTTGGGTTGGCAATTCATGGGAAGACAAAAGCTGGCTCCTGTCAAAGCGGAATAAGAGGGTGACTATTGTACCAAGAATTGCAGCGGGAAATGACCCGGAACAGATGGTGGCAGGATGGTTGGCCAGCATCCAGGAATCCCAGTAGAATGTCCGCATGAAAATATCCAGCCTGTTTTTTGTTTTTGTTAGTGTTTTTTTACTGCAAGCACCACAGCTGTTTGCGGCATCAGATTACTACTCGGCAGAAGTACCCATTGAGGATGCCAGCCCCGAAGCGAGGAAGGGAAGCGTTCGCCAGGCTTTTGAAAAGGTGCTGATCAAGGCTTCCGGTCACCGCAACCTCAAGGGACGCAGTGGCATGAAAAGCCTGTTGAAGCATGCCGAAGATTATGTGCAGCAATTTCGTTACCGGAATGAAGCAGCGGAAAAGGAAGGTGAAGTGGGCAAGCGCTGGATGTGGGTGGCCTTTGAAAAGAGTGCCATCCAGAAGGCACTGGGGAAGCTGGGGCTGTCGGCGTGGGACAAAGGCAGGCCGGAAGTGCTGCTGTGGTTGGCGCAGGATAACGGTGGTAAACGCGCCCTGCTGAATCCGGAGAAAGATGTAGAGCTGGTGCAGGCATTGCAGGCCGCAGCCGCACAGCGGGGGCTGCCGCTGTTGCTGCCGATCATGGATCTCGAAGATCAGTCAGCGTTGCGGGTCAGCGATGTGTGGACGGTGGATCGGGATAGCGTGGAGAAGGCGTCGGCACGCTATGGTGAGCAACTGCTGCTGGCGGCCCGGTTACGTAAGTCCGGCAACAAGTGGAAGGCAAAGTGGACCCTGTTTCTTCCGGACAGGCAGCAGGAATTCAACGCTGCTGCCAGTTCCATGGAAGAAGCCGTCAGATATGGGATCAATAAAACCATGGATTGGCTAGCGGATCAATATGTCCCCAGCAGTGACAGCGGAGGATCAGAGTTGGTAACGCTGCGTTTTCTGAACATTGCCAGCTTGCGTGAATACTCCCGCCTGATGCAGATGCTGGAATCCCTGGATGTGATTTCCGATTTTGCAATTCAGGAATCTTCGGGTGATCAGCTGCTGATAAAAGCCAAAGTGCGGGGCGGGCGGGACATTCTCGCGCAAAGGCTGTCCCTGGAAGCCGGTTTGATGCCGGTGGCCAGCGTTCCCGATGATGAAACTGCTGCTCCGGAATATCTGGAGTTGACCTATCAGCTAAGGTAGTCCGTGTTCCAGCCTAAAGATATTCCCAACCTCATCAGCATCGCACGCGTGATACTGGTTTTTCCGGTTGTCTGGCTGTTACTCAACCACCACTACCAAAGTGCCATGTTGTTGTTTTTCGTCGCAGGATTCTCTGATGCCCTGGATGGTTTCCTGGCGCGGCAGTTCAAATGGCAAAGCCGTCTTGGGGGGATTCTGGACCCACTGGCAGACAAGTTTCTACTGGTTTCAGCCTATCTTTGTCTTGGCTGGCTGCAAGCTTTACCCTGGTGGCTGGTGGCACTGGTGGTGTTGCGGGACGTGATCATAGTCATGGGCGCAGTGGCATATAATTTCCGTGTGGAGAAACTGGATGCGCAGCCAAGCCTGGTGAGCAAGCTCAATACCGGATTGCAGATATTTCTGGTACTGCTGGTCGTGTACGGTCTTGGGTTCTCCACGGAGTTTTCCTGGCTATTGCCCTGGATGGTCTGGACAGTAGCTGTGACCACGGTGCTAAGCGGCCTGGATTATGTCGTCAACTGGGGAGGTAAAGCCAGGCGGGAAATACGGAACGGAGACTGATGCACAGCTCCGTTCTGCCTGCCTTCAGCCCAGATCCATGGGGCTCAGTTTCCAGATGTCTTCGTTGTAGTCCTGCATGGTGCGATCAGTGGAGAAGAATCCGCTGCAGGCGGTGTTCATGATGCTCATGCGGGTCCAGTGCTGTTGATCCCGATAGGCGCTGGCGGCGTATTGCTGGGCTTCGATATAGCTGCGGAAGTCTGCTACGGTCATCCACGGGTCCTGCGGGTTTTTCATGGAGCCAATGATTTCATCGAAGATGCCAGGTTCTTCGATATTAAAGTGGCCGCTTTCCAGTAGCTGGAAGACGGCTTTCAGATCTTCGTCCATGGCGATCATGCTCGCGGGGTCATAGTGGGCCTTCATGGCTTCGACCTCCTCAACCTTGAGCCCGAACAGGAAAAAGTTGTCTGCTCCGACCGCTTCCAGAATTTCGATATTGGCGCCATCATAGGTGCCAATGGTCAGTGCGCCATTCATCATGAACTTCATGTTGCCAGTACCGGATGCTTCCTTGCCGGCCGTGGAGATCTGTTCGGAAAGATCGGTGGCCGGGGCGATCACTTCCATGCTGGAGACCCGGTAGTTGGGTAGAAAGGCAACCTTGAGTTTGTCCCCGACTTCGGGGTCGCAGTTGACTATTTCTGCAACATTGTTGATGAGTTTGATAGTGCGCTTGGCCATGAAGTAGCCCGGAGCCGCCTTGCCGCCGATGAGTACGCAGCGATTGGTCCACTCCAGGGTGTCGCCCTGACGGATTCGATTGTAGAGATGAATGATATGCAATACATTGAGCAATTGGCGCTTGTATTCGTGGATGCGCTTTACCTGCACGTCGAACATGGAGTCCAGGGAGAAATCCACACCGCATTTCTCTTTCACCAACTCGGCCAGTTTCCGTTTGTTGGCGGTTTTGGCTTCCCGCCATTTTGCGTGAAATTCCTTGTTGTTACTGGTGCTTGCCAGGGGTTTGAGTAGTTCGATCTTGGACAGGTCTGAAATCCAGGCGTCACCTATCCTGCTGCTGATCAGCGCAGTCATTTCCGGATTGGCATGGGCAATCCAGCGTCGTGGTGTCACGCCATTGGTCTTGTTGTTGAATTTTTCCGGCCAGAGCTCATAAAAATCGCGGAACAGTCCTTTCTTGAGTAGTTCCGAGTGCAACTCGGCCACGCCATTGACAGAAAAACTGCCCACGATGGCCAGATAGGCCATGCGCACGGATTTGCCACCGTTTTCTTCGATGATGGACATGCGTCGACGCCGTTCACTTTCGCCTGGCCAGTGAATGGCCACCTGTTTCAGAAAATGCGCATTGATTTCGTAGATGATCTCCAGTGAGCGTGGCAGCAAGCGCTCGAAAAGTTCGACAGACCAGCGTTCCAGTGCTTCGGGGAGCAAGGTGTGATTGGTGTAGGCCATGGTGTTGCTGGTAATGTCCCAGGCCTGCTCCCAGGACAGGTGTTTTTCGTCGACCAGGATGCGCATCAATTCGGCAACCGCAATCGCAGGGTGAGTGTCGTTGAGCTGAAAAACATTCTGTGCGGCAAAATCGGTATAGTCCTCTCCATGTGTCATTTCCCATTGGCGGACAATGTCCTGCAAGCTGGCGGACGCCAGGAAATATTGCTGGCGCAGGCGCAACTCCTTGCCATTTTCGCTGCTGTCATTGGGGTATAGCACCATGGTGATGTGCTCGGCATCATTCTTGGCGGCTACAGACTCCGGGTAGCTGCCGGCATTGAATTCGTCCAGGTTGAACACATCTGTCGCTGTTGCTTTCCACAGACGCAGGGTATTTACCACCCCGTTGCGATAGCCGGATACCGGCACATCGAAAGGAATGGCCAGCACATCCTCCGTGTTCAGCCAGCGGGTTCTGGGTTCGCCACGGCGGTTGGTGAAATGTTCCGGGTGCCCGCCAAACTGCACCACTTGTGTGTATTCGGCGCGTTCCAACTCCCACGGGTTGTTATTGCGCAACCAGTGATCCGGCTCCTCGATCTGATAGCCATTTTCAATTTGCTGGCGAAACATGCCATATTCATAACGCAGGCCATAACCAAGCACAGGAAGTTTCAGGGTTGCGCAACTGTCCATGAAACAGGCGGCGAGACGTCCAAGACCACCGTTTCCCAATCCAGCATCTGCTTCTTCCGACTGAATTTCCTCCAGCGTCAGGGAAAAGTTCTGCATGGCATCTGCCGCTGATTCCTCGATGTCCATGTTGAGCAGGTGATTGCCCAGGGAACGTCCAATGAGGAATTCAAGCGACAAGTAATAGGCACGGCGTTGTTTGTGGCGTCGATGCTGCAGCCAGGTGTTTCGCCAGTCTGTCATGATGCGGTCACGAACGGTTAGTGACAATGCTTCATACAGGTATTGGGGGTTGCAACCAAGAAATCGCCCCAGATGATGGATCAGGTAACGCCGAAAATCGTGCTCCAGGGATTGAGCATCTGATGGGAGCTTTTCGGCTTCGGGCAATATGCAAATATCGTCTTCGTGGTTGTTCATGACTCTATGGGGATTCGGGCAGTGGCTTCGAGAAGAGGTGTATTGTAACGGCAAATGCATTGGGAGGGGAAAATGAGGAGCACATAAAAAAGACCGGGCGACCCTTGCGGGGCCCGGCCAATAACCAGCGTCTTGCGGAGGGTTTGCTGGTAAGCCTCTGGGAATTGCTTCCTGTATCAGAAAATGGCCAGTATCTGTACGGAAAACCGGTCGTCCATTTCACCCAGTATCTGATTGGGAACCGCACCGGAAGAAAAGCCCGGTGCGTCTGCACTGCGGATCTCGTAGTTGGCAATGACCCTGGCTTTCTTGTTGAAAAACCACTGGGCGCCAAGGGTCCAGGTTTCGAAATCCCGTTGACCGGCATTAGTATCGGTTCCCCGGTGCAGGATGTCATAGCGAAGATCCAGTTCCAGCTGGGGCAGCACCTTGTATCCCACATCCACATACCAGCCGTCGGCCTTATCGTCCGGCAGCATATTCAGAGACGCCCTGGCAGTGCCCGCGTTGTTCAGACTGCCGGGTGCGGCACCACCATCACTGCCGTTGAAAATCATGCCGTCAGCCCAGGTGAATTCGGCTGCGCCGCGCCACTTGCCTTTGAGGTAGGTGGTGCCAAAGCCCCAGCGGTTGCGGTCGAATTCCTGTTCTTCTGCGGTGCCGAAGGCATAGTCAAGGGTACGCTTGCCGCCGTTGTACCAGGCGAACATTTTCCAACCCTGGCGGCGGGCTTTCTTGCCACCGAATACCAGCTCGGATGCCCAGTACAGGTAGTAGTCCTTGTTGCTGTCGTTGTCGCTCCAGTCGATGCCGTTGCCGTTGCCAATCATGCCGGCATAGCTGTGTTCCCAGTCGCCGCTCTTGAAAGTATCGAAGACCTGAATACCGATGTCACGGAAGGCGCCAATGGCAGAAACAGGGGCGTTGGTCACGTCTTTGTCCGCACCTTTGCGGCTGCCATCTTCGGCCAGGAATCGCTCGAGCAACTGCTGCCTGGCCATATTGGTGAAGTTCACATAGTTGAATACATGAATCGCCATCAGACCTTCTTCCGAGCCCGGGGTCTTGAACAGGCCTACGCGGAAGCGGGCATGGGGTATGTAGTTCAAGGTCACGCTGGCGTCGGTGGCCTTGACCGCGCCACCGCCTCCAAGCTTGGTAATGCCGTTATTGCCTGCTTCAACCAGCAGAAAATAGTTGACGCCGCTGTCCAGACCGAAACCTGTGCCCCTGACGCCAAGACGGGCGCGGCGGATCTGGAAGGTGTCGCTGGAATCGAGATCCGGCCCGATCACGTTGAACGCAGCATCCTGTCCTTTCCAGGGGCCAGCAGCCAATTCGGTGCCGTTGGTTGACTGGAATTCGGGTTGAATAAAGCCCCAGACTTTGGCTCTTGCCGCGGAAGCGCTAGATTCGGTTCCCTGCAGCATGAGCCAGTTGGCGGCGTGAAGGTTGTTGGCGGCGACTGATGCAGCGAGCAGAGCTGCACATCCCAATATCTTTTTCATTGAAAATCCCCCTTTGGATTGTTTAGTGTGATTTTTTTAGGGTTTGACCAAGGTGTATCCCTGATCGACAAGATCCATGATGCGCACCACACCGGCCGAGACCCGTGTGGAATGTGGATTCAGTACGGGTTCTTTTCCCAGCTTCTTGGTGAACGCTTTGATCGTGTTGTTGCAGGCGGCAAAGCGCACACCCTGGTTGGAAAGGCCATCGATACGTGACAGGTTGCTGTTGTCGGCCAGCAGCAATCTCAGTCCCGGGCCAAAGGCGACGATTTCCACGTCAATCTTGTCTTGCCCATAGTGTTTGATGAGGTTGTTGGCTACATTGAGGACAAGCGTCTGTTTGAATGGGTTGGGATCACTGATCTGCAGTACTACGTGTTTTTCGGCGAATGGCTTGGTATCTTCTGCGGTTTCAGCCGCGGCGGCAAAGCTGATCAGCAGCAGCGACAGAAAAAGCAGTGCCCTCCAGGTTGAAATAGGTGTTTTCATTTCTCCTCTCCGATTTCGGGTGTTGTGGCCAAGAGACGCAGCTGCGAGGGGATTTATTCCGAAAAAAACATGAAAAAAAGAATTATCAGAAAAATGGAATATTTATTGAAATTGGTGCATCTTCATTAAACGGAGGAGTGTTACATGTTTGATATTTACTTCCCGCTGAGCCTGAAAAAACAACAAAAGGGTGAGCGGCATAAACTTTATCGGCTGGCGATGTCGTGGTGTGGTGATCGCATGCTTGCAGATGATCTGGTTCAGGATTGCTTGATCAAGGCCTGGCAGAATCGCCATCAGCTGAAAGATCGTGAAAAGCTGAACGCGTGGATGTTTCGCATTTTGCACAATTGCTGGATGGAACACCTGCGGCGTGTAAAGCCCACGACGGACCTGGAGCAGGCACCAGTAGAAATTGGCAGTGGGCCGGATGGGAAACTGGAACAACAACAACTTTCGGCGCGAGTGCGACAGGCGGTAAGCCGCCTGCCGGTGGGGCAGCGGGAAGTGGTCACATTGGTGGATCTCGAGGAATTTCGTTATGCCGAAGTAGCTGAGATTCTCGATATCCCTATCGGTACCGTGATGAGTCGATTGAATCGAGCCAGAAAAACTCTGCGCGGGGAGTTGCTGCATTTGCAGGCTCCTGAAGTCCACAGGGAAACTGTTTTGAGGCGAGTGAAATGAACAAGTACAGACCCAATGCAAAGTATGAACAGCTCAATGCCCTGGCTGATAGCGAGTTGAATGCCGGGGACAGAGATGCTTTGCTGGCTCAACTGGATCATGACGAGGCATTGCGCAGTGAATTGTGTGATATTCGTCGTGTCAAGGATCTGCTGCGATACGCCTATCCGGAAGAAGAAATCATCGAACCCCCAGGTTCTGGAAATGCGGCATTTCTGGCACGGGCCGCAGCGGCGTTGGTGTTGATTCTGTCCGGTTTCGTGGGAGGCTGGATGTTGTCTCCCGAAGTTGACCGGCCTGAATCAGGATTTCGTTTGGCAGATGTCAATGCAGATGTGATGAAGGTGGTGCTGTATCTTGGTGATTCAGATCCACGGAAATTCTCCAAGACCCTGAAAACTGCCGAGAACCTACTGAAACGCTACGAGCAGGATGGCACGGAAGTCTATGTGGTGACCAGTGCGGGTGGAGTGGATATGTTACGCACAGCCACCAGTTCGGTGGCGGCAGATATCAGTGCACTCAAGGATCGCTATGCATCCCTGCATTTTGTCGCCTGTAACAACACCTTGTTCAATCTAAAGAAGAAAGGCCAGCCCATCCAGTTGGTGAATGAAGCTGAAGTGGCTCCTTCTGCAGTCAGCTTCGTAGTAGATCATCTCAAGAAGGGATGGACCTATATGGCGATCTGATCAAATAGTGTTTTATCAGCTGATTTCCCGGTAAAGCGCTATGTATTCGCTTGCGCTCTTGGTCCAGCCAAAATCCTGAGTCATGGCATTACGTATCAGTTTGTGCCAGTTGGCAGGTTTTAGGTACAGATTGAGGGCACGTTCCACGGTGTTCAACATAGCTCCGACACTGGGTTCATGGAACACAAAGCCTGTGGCTGTATTGTTTTCCAGGGTTTCCGGTGTGGCATCCACGACGGAATCAGCGAGACCACCTACATGATGTACCAGTGGTGGTGTACCGTAGCGCAGACTGTACATCTGGTTCAGGCCGCAGGGTTCGAAGCGCGAAGGCATGAGGAACAGGTCGGCTCCTGCTTCGATACGGTGGGCGAGTTCTTCCGAATAGCCGAGGGTGAGCAGCAGGCGCTGTGGGTACAGCGCGGCCAGTTCCCGCAAGGCGTTTTCATAGTGCTTTTCACCGGATCCGAGAATCACAAAACGCGCATCGTGGTTGTCCAGGATATAAGGGATGACCTGCAGTAGCAGATCCACACCTTTCTGTTCCACCAGTCTGCCGATAAAGCCCAATAGCGGCGCATCCAGCTGCTCATCGTCGAGTTCGAGTCCCAGTTGTTTGAGCAATGCCTGCTTGTTGCTGCGCTTGCCGGCCAGGTAGCGGTGCTTGATGGAATAATGATCTGGAAGATAATGATCCGTGGCGGGGTCCCAGATGTCCTGGTCGATACCGTTCAATATGCCGCGCAGCTTGTGGTGATTGGCGCGCAATACGCCATCGAAGCCGTAACCAAAGCCCGGCGTCTGTATTTCCTGTGCATAGGTGGGGCTGACCGTGGTGACCTTGTCGGAAAAAACGATCCCGCCTTTCAGCATGGAAAAGTTGCCGAAGAATTCCAGGGCATCGGCCGACCACCATTCTCCCGGCAACTGCAGGTGAGCGAATTCTTCATGGGAGAATACGCCACTGTAGGACAGGTTGTGGATGGTGTAGACGCTGGCCGGTGCTTCCGGAATGAGCTTGAGAAAGGCGGGTAACAGGCCGGTCTGCCAGTCATGGCCATGAACCACATCCGGTTTCCAATCCAGAATGTCGGCAGAGGAGGCAAGTTGTGCCACCGCACGGGAAAAAATAGTGAAGCGCTCAGCATTGTCGTGCCAGTTGTAGCCGTCTGGATGCAGATAAGGACTTCCGGGACGATCGAAGAGATCCGGCGCATCCAGCAGCAGCAGGGGAACACCGAGATGGTGATCGGCAGTTTCCAGAATGCGCACCTCGTGTATCTTTCCAGCTCCCTGCACCCGCAGCCAGCCTGCTATACGCAGATTGCTGATCTGCTCCAGAATCAGCCGATAGGCAGGAAGAATGACGCGCACCTCCATGCCCTGTTGGTGCAGGGCGCGAGGCAGGGCGTGAATGACATCGCCCAGCCCACCGGTTTTTACCAATGGATAGGCTTCACTTGCGGCAAACAGGATCTTCATGGGTTGGGTTTCAGTATCAGTGCTGCCAGCGGGGGAAGGGTAAGTTCGATGGAATGGTCGAAGCCCATCCAGGGCATGTCCTGTACTTCGATGTTGCCCGCATTGCCTGTGTTGCTGCCACCATACCAGCTGGAATCACTGTTCAGGCATTCCTGGTAGCTGCCTGCAGCGGGTACCCCGATGCGATATCCCAGGCGGGGTACAGGTGTAAAGTTGAACAGGCACAACAGCAGGTCTTCCGGATTATCCTTGCTGCGGCGGATAAAACTCAATACCGACTGCTCGGAATCGTGGCAATCAATCCACTGGAAGCCTTCGCTGGCAAAATCGGTCTGGAACAGGGATGCCTCGTTGCGGTATAGCCCATTCAGATCCGTGATCAGCTTGTGTATCCCCTGGTGATCCGGAAAATCCATCAGCGGCCAGTCCAGTGCGGATTTTACATCCCATTCTGTCCATTGACCAAACTCGCTGCCCATGAACAGCAGTTTCTTGCCCGGATGTGCATACTGATAGGCATACAGCAATCGCAGGTTGGCAAAGCGTTGCCACACATCGCCGGGCATTTTGTCCAGCATGCTTTTCTTCAGATGCACCACCTCGTCATGGGAGAAGGGCAGCACGAAGTTCTCGGTCCACAGGTAGAGCTGACTGAAGGTTAGCTTGTCATGATGATATTTGCGATAGACGGGGTCGGTTTCCATGTAGGACAGGGTGTCGTGCATCCAGCCCATATTCCATTTCATGGAGAAACCCAGGCCGCCCATATAGGGAGGGCGCGATACCATGGGCCAGGCGGTGGATTCTTCGGCGATGGTGATGACGCCGGGGAAGTTCCCATGTACCACCTCGTTCATCTCACGCAGGAAGGAGATGGCTTCCAGATGCTCGCGGCCACCGAATTCATTGGGTGCCCAGTCGCCATCGTCACGAGAATAGTCCAGATACAGCATGGAAGCCACGGCATCGACACGCAAACCATCGATATGAAATTCCTCGATCCAGTACAGGGCATTGGAGATCAGGAAATTGCGCACTTCGTTGCGTCCAAAATCGAATATCAGTGTGCCCCAGTCGCGGTGCTCGCCTTTTCTCGGGTCGGCGTGTTCGTACAAAGCTTCGCCGGTGAAGCGTGCCAGGGCAAATTCGTCCTTGGGGAAATGGGCTGGTACCCAGTCCAGCAGCACGCCGATATCCTGCTGGTGGCAGGCATCAATGAAATGCCGCAGATCATCCGGGCTGCCGAAGCGTGCCGTAGGGGCATAATAGCCGGAAACCTGGTAGCCCCAGGATTCATCCAGGGGGTGTTCCATGATGGGCAGCAACTCGATATGCGTATAGCCCAGATCCTTGATATAGGGCACCAGTTCCTCGGCCAGTTCCCGCCAGGTGTAGAAACTGCCATCTTCATGCAGCCGCCAGGAACCGGGGTGGAGTTCATAGGTGGAGATGGGACTTTGCTGCCAGTCCCATTGGTTGCGTGTGTCTATCCAGTTCCCGTCCCCCCAGTCGTAATCCACAGCATCGGTGATCAGGGAAGTGGTATCCGGGCGCATGGCCATGCGCTGGGCATAGGGATCGGTCTTGGTCAGCAGGTGCCCGTCATGGCTGAACAGTTCATACTTGTAGCTGTCGCCAGGGTGCAAGCCAGGAATGAACAGCTCCCAGACGCCAGAATGCCCGCGGTTGCGCATGGGGTGGCGCAGGCCGTTCCAGCCATTGAAGTCGCCCACGACGCTGATGCGCTGCACATGCGGAGCCCATACGGCAAACAGGCAGCCGGGAATACCGTCAATTTCAGTGAGTTGAGCGCCAAGGAAATGCCAGGCATGGTGATGTTTGCCTTCATTGAACAAATGCAGATCCCAGTCTGACAACTGGGGTTCAAAGCTGTAGGGTGATACGGCCTGGTGCCAGCTTTGATCGTGTTTTTCCTGCCAGCGAAGTTGGTAATGCTCGGGCAGTTCCTGACGCTGTTTTTCGTCCAGGCGAATCACGAACAGATCAGAGCCCTCTACTCTGTTCATGGGACCTACGCCCTGCAGTTCCACTGCTTCCGCGCTGGGCATGAAGGCCCGAATAATCCAGCCTTTGTTCAGAGGATGGCGCCCCAGGTAGTCGAAAGGGTCGTGATGGCGGCCTTGCTGCAGCCGTTCCAGATGATTCATGATGATGTTTTCCGTTTACTGCTTAAAATCTGGTGGTGAATATGCGCGGACAGATTGTCTGCGGATAGTTGTTCCCAATGAAATTTCCAGCGCCAGTTGCCGTTGGCGACGCCGGGGGTATTCATGCGTGCTTCGCTACCGAGTTTGAGGAAGTCCTGCAGTGGCACGATGGCCAGATTGGCATGGGACTCCAGTACGGTCTCGATCATCTTGTCCACAGGATCGTCATCTGCCTGCATGTGCAGCATCTCTCGGACGAATTCCTGCGTATCCGCCGGTAGCGACTGGTACCAGCCCAAGGTGGTGTCATTGTCATGGGTGCCGGTATAGGCCACACAGTCCGGCGTGATATTGACGGGTTTATGGGGATTGTCTTCGAAGGCATCGAATGCAAACTGCAGTACCGCCATGCCGGGAAGATGATATTTCTGTTTGAGTTTGCGCACAGCCGGTGTGATCGTACCCAGGTCTTCCGCCACCAGGGGTAACGGATCAATACGATGTTGCAGAGCGGCCAGCAAGGCGTCTCCGGGGACTTCCTGCCAATGGCCGTTGATCGCAGTCTCTTCGCTGGCATCGATCATCCATACCGCCTGCAGACCCCGGAAATGGTCGATGCGCACCAGATCAAACCATTGAAAATGGTGTTCCAGGCGCGCCAGCCACCATTGAAAATTTTCCTGTTCATGGTAGTCCCAGTCGTAATGTGGGTTTCCCCAACGCTGTCCCGTTTCCGAAAAATAGTCCGGAGGCACACCGGTAACCCAGGTGGGCTGCCCCTGCTCGTCAAGAAGGAAGCGTTGCGGACAGGCCCAGACATCAGCACTGTCATGGGCAACAAAAATGGGCATATCGCCGAACAGGTGAATGTCCCTGACAGACGCGTTGCTGCGCAGGTTTTGCCAGCGATGATGTAACTGATACTGCTCCCATTTGACTGCCAGCAGGTCATTTTGATGGGCATTTTCAAACCGCTGCAGTGCCTCTGTATCGCGCCACTTCAATTTCCGTGGCCAGTCGAACCAGGGCGCATTTTGATGGGCGGTCTTTATACAGATGAACAAGGCGTAGTCGTCCAGCCAATGAGCCTCCATGGCGCAAAAGCCCCGGTAGCTAAGATCATCGGGGTCGCAGGGAATGCGACTGTCGAGCAATGCCGGGTTGGCAGCAAAGGCCGACAGACACTGGTAAGGGGAATAGTCTGCCTGGGGCGCCCCCAGGGGCAGCATTTGCCATACACTCAGTCCACTTCGTGACATGAAATCCAGCCAGTGGTTCGCATCTGCAAGCGTCCTGGAAGGCAGGGAAGTGGGATGCAGCAGAACCCCCGCGAGCCTGTGCTGGAAGTCATAGCTCATGCTCAGTTACGTCTCATGGTTCCTGCATTTTCCATTTGTCCACCACCGCTGGAGATGGGAGTGTCAAGCGATGCGGGCGCCGTCAATTGCAGGTGGCTGTACAGGGTTCTGAGCTGGATGCGAAACAGGCGATCAAAATCGTTGACGCTGTCGGATGGGTTGTAGTCGCCAAACCACCAGAACCAGTCGGATCCTTCGCAAATTGCGAGCATGCGGGTAGCTTTTTCCGCATCTTCTTTTTTCAAACGGCCGATTTTCTTGTCGAAGGCAGCTTTCGCCTCTGCCAGGAGATCCCAGGCATGGTTCTTGTCTGCACAGCCTATCCAGGTGGAAAAGCTGCCATAGACCCAGCTGCCGGGAACCAGGTGAGAGAGGGTGTCCGTGCGCACCGTGGTACCGATTTTAGCGAAGGTTGTACTTTGTATGACGTTGCTCTGGCTGACGGCGTGGTACAGGGCATCCAGAAAGTAGTGCCCGTTGTTCGGATAGTATTCCCAGGCATTTTCTCCATCGAGAATGACCGAAACCACGTGTTTACCTGCGTCATCGCCAAGTGTTGCTGCAATTCTTTCCAGATGTCCCATGAAGTCCGCGACCGCATCATCGGCATGCCATTTGCTGTATTCAAAACCGATCAGGTCGGAAAGGCCGTCGTCTCGGAAATAGATCAGGGTCTGTTTTTCGTTCAGCCGATACGGGATGAACAGTGCCTTGCGGCAATCCATTTCGTCCGGATCACAGGATGAGGTGAGGCAGCTGTGATGCCAGACCGCTTCACCGGAGGCTGTCCATTGAATATCCAGTTCATCCAGCAGCTTCAGGGCGTCATCGCTCACGCCGCCTTCGGACAGCCAGACACCCCGGGGTTTGAAGCCGAAATAATGTTCGAATCGTTGTATGCCGTAGCGTAAATGCCAGCGGGATCTCTCTTCGCCTCCCGGGTAATGTGCATGCTCCGGCATGGGGGCATCGGGCTGGGTTTCGATCATGTTGTTGAAGTCGTTGAGCAGGGGGATGATGGGGTGCCCCCATGGGGTCATTGATATTTCTATCTGCCCTTTTTCTGCCAGTTTGCGGTAGCGGGGAATGATGCCCGACAGGGTATTTTGTATGACCTGCAGCAGGATGCGCTGGTCTTCTGTGCTGAAACGCCTCGCCTTTTCGAAAAGATAGCGAATTTCTGCGGTCTGCTTGAGGCGATGGCTGCACCAGGCCAGGTGATACCACATCAGCAGGTCGATGAAGTATTGTTCATCCAGATAGGAAAGCAGCATTTCCTGCCCCGCTTCCTTTTCAACGCTAGGGAATTGCTGCAGCAAGGCCTGGAAATGAGGATAGGGATCGATCATGCGCGGGGAATGAGCCCGACGGCAGTTCTGGATCAGTTCCCGGCGTTCACTGACGTTGGATGGGATCTCTGTGGCACCCCCCAGCAGATTCAGCATGGGGTCGGCCATTTCTTTTCCCGTGTCCAGAAATGCCTTGATTTGTTTCGAATAGTCGTCGAGTTGTTCCAGCAGCACCGGCGCGAAATTCACCACCGTTTTCATTTTCGGGTGATTTTCCAGATGGTTCGCCATGTCATCGTAATCCTTGATGGCATGCAGGTACACCCAGGGCAGCTGATAGGCCCCGTCCAGCCCTTCTCGATAATAGGGCTGGTGCATGTGCCAGCAGAGAACCAGATTCAGTTTGTTGCTCATGATTCCTCGGGTTTTGTAAGAAACAGGTTTTGCCCCAGCATCTCAGGAGTCACCAGCACCACGCCTTTGGGCGTGATATGGAAGCGTTTGGCATCTTCCTCGGGATTTTCGCCGATGATGGTGCCGTCTACTATATAAGTGCCCTTGTCGATGATGGTGTTTTGTATGCGGCAGTTCTTGCCGATGGTTACCTTGGGCAGAATGACGCTATCCTTGACGAATGAATGACTCTCGATAACCGTAGCAAAGAAAATCACCGATCGTTTGACTCTGGCGCCAGAGATGATACAGCCCCCGGAAACCAGGGAGTCGATGGCTTCACCACGCCTGCCTTCATCGTCAAAGACGAATTTTGCCGGCGGGTGCTGGGTCTGGTAGGTCCAGACCGGCCAGCCCCGGTCATACAGGTTGAGTTCAGGCTCTACCGCACAAAGTTCCATATTGGCTTCCCAATAGGAATCCACCGTGCCCACGTCCCGCCAGTAAGCCTGGTTTCCTTTCTCATCCTTGAATGGATAGGCAATGGTCTTGGCCAATGCAATGGCTTTGGGAATGATGTTCTTGCCGAAATCATGCGAGGAATTTTCGTCTTCCGCGTCTGTGATCAATGCATTGTACAGATAGCTGGTGGAGAACACATAAATACCCATGGAGGCCAGAGCCAGATCGGGCCTGCCGGGAATGGTCTCCGGGTCACTCGGCTTTTCCGTAAAGCGGGTAACGCGCAGATCGGTGTCCACGGACATGACGCCGAACTCCGTCGCTTCGTCCTTGGGCACTTCCAGGCAGCCAATGGTAAGGTCGGCTTCGGAACGTACATGTACCATGAGCATCTTCGAGTAATCCATGGTATAAATATGGTCACCCCCGAGTACCATGACGTAGTCCGGAGCGTGACGGTGCATGATGTCGATATTCTGGAACAGGGCATCTGCCGTTCCCAGGTACCAGTCCTTTGACATGCGTTGCTGGGCCGGCAGAATCTCGACAAATTCACCAATTTCCGCGCGCAGGAAGCTCCAGGCACGTTGCAGATGACGGATCAGGGAGTGAGATTTGTACTGAGTGAGTACGCCAATGCGGCGCAGGCCGGAGTTGATGCAGTTGGACAGGGCAAAATCAATAATGCGGTATTTTCCACCGAAAGGTACGGCCGGTTTGGCTCGCCATTTGGTAAGACCCTTCAATCGGGAACCCTGCCCCCCGGCAAGAATCAATACCAGCGTGTTTCGTGTTACTTCCGTGGCGTTTTTTGTCTGTGTGTAATACTGATATAGCTTGGCTTGTTCCTTTTCCTTGTCACTGCTAGTCATGATGTCACCCGCTGCTTCTGTTTTTGCAGACGCTGTGGTCTGCATTACAAGTCATTGCTTCTTTAGATAATTAACAAGTCCATTGGTGGAGCTGTCATGGCCGGTGCAAGGTAGCGCACTGTCCAGTTCCACTTCGATCACCCCGGCCAACTGCTTGCCCAGTTCAACACCCCATTGATCGAAGGCATTGATGTTCCAGATGATACTTTCGACAAATATCTTGTGCTCGTAAAGAGCAATCAGCTTGCCAAGGTTGTAGGGCGTCAACTGGCGCATCAACAGGGTATTGGTGGGTTTGTTACCGGGAAAGACTTTATGGGGCGCCAGTGCGTCGATCTGCGCTGCATCCATGCCAACGTCGGACAACTCTTTTCTGACCTCGTCTTCGGTCTTGCCCCGCATCAGGGCTTCGGTCTGGGCAATACAGTTTGCCGAGAGAATCTCGTGGTGTTCGCTGATCGGGTGATGTGTACGCGCCGGCAGAATGAAGTCTGCAGGTACCAGTTCTGTACCCTGATGAATCAGCTGAAAGAATGCATGTTGGCCGTTGGTACCGGGTTGTCCCCAGATGACAGGGCCGGTGTCGTAACTGACAGGCGCTCCATCACGTGTCACCCGTTTGCCGTTGCTTTCCATGTCCGCTTGTTGCAGGTATGCCGGCAACAGGCGCAGAGAATGATCGTAGGGCAGGATGGCATGGTTGCCAGCCTCGAAAAAATTGCGGTACCAGATGCCTAGCAGACCAAGGATCACTGGCATGTTGGCCGAAAAATCCGTGCTGGAGAAATGCTGATCCATCTCGTGGGCGCCGGCCAGTAATTTGCCGAAGTTGTCCATGCCTACGACCAGAGCGACAGGTAGTCCGATAGCGGACCATAGTGAATAGCGACCGCCCACCCAGTCCCAGAATTCGAACATGTTTTCGTGATCGATGCCAAACGCCTTTACTGCCGTTTCATTGGTGGAAACGGCCACGAAATGATGGCGTATGTGGGAATGATCACCGCCACAGTGATCCAGAAACCATTGTCTGGCTGAATGGGCGTTGGTCATGGTTTCACGGGTGGTAAAGGTTTTTGAAGCGATAATGAACAGCGTGGTTTCAGGAGAAATCTTTGCCAGGGTTTCGTTGATATCGGTACCATCGACATTGGATACGAAATGTGCGCTCAGGCCTTTTTTCCAATAGGGGCGCAATGCCGTGGCAACCATGTGCGGGCCAAGGTCTGAACCACCGATGCCGATATTGACGATATCAGTGATGGGTTTGCCGCTGTATCCTCTCCAGATCCCGTGACGAACACGGTTGCAAAATCCCTCCATCTGCTCCAGCACCCGGTTGACTTCGGGCATGACGTCCTGGCCATCCACCATGACCGGCGTGTTTGAACGGTTGCGCAGCGCTGTATGGAGCACGGCACGGCCTTCTGTGTTGTTGATCGGATCGCCGCTGAACATGCGGTCGATCCACGCTTTCAATTCGGCTTTATTGGCAAGCTCGATCAGGAGTGCCAGCGATTCTTCAGTGATGAAATTCTTGGAATAGTCCAGCAGCAGTTCCCCGAACTTCAGGGAAAATCGATCGAATCGCCCGGGATCAGTAGCAAACAGTTCCCTCAGATGTTGCTGTTTGAGCTGTTGCGCATGTTCCTGCAAGGATTGCCAAACAGGCGCTAGGTTGTCAGGAGCGGTTTGTGGTGAAATGGGCATAGCAAAACGTCAGCCAGTGATTCCTGTTGGAAAGCATAACAGATATACACCGTTGGCTTCACAGAGGATATTGACCCCTGTCATAACAAGTCAGGAAAAAACTTCTAGAAGCAGGATCCAGGAAAGCCCTGATCAAGACATGAACGCGCTGTTGATCATCGTTCTGCTGCGCCCGGATTGTGATCAGGACTTCCTAGATCAGGTCTTCCGCGACTTCCAGGAGCCTGTCCGTGTCTGCCACGTAAAGATTGGGTTTCATTTCCTTGAGTAGTCCCTTGCGCTTGAAGTCGGCCACGGTGCGACTGGCGGTTTCGGTAGTGATTCCTAGAATGGCGCCCATATCCTCGCGATTGAACAGTTCACAGCGATTGTCCTCGTCACACACCAGTTTGATCAAGAGACGGGCAACACGCTGTCGTGCAGAGCCGGTGGACAACTGGGTGATCCACAGATCCGCATCGGCTAGGGCGCGTTGCCAGCGTTTCATCAACTCGTGGTGCAATTCTGCATTTTCTTTGCTCAGGCGCTGTACGACATCAATGGGAAGTACACAGACTTCGGTGGTTTGCATGATGACCGCATCGTGCTGATAATCATCTCCCAGCAAGGCTTCCATTCCTGTAACATCCGTACTGCGCAGCAGGCGAACAATCCGCTGAGTGCCGTCAGGCAGATATTGAACCAGTTTGACCAGGCCGCTGCGAATGGTGAACAGGCGATCAGCCTTGTCACCTGCATGATAGAGGATGTCACCCGGTTTCAAAGGCAATTGCTCGATGGGCTTGTGAATATGCTCGAAATCCTTTTCCTGCAGACCGGCAAACAGTACAGAATCGCGTATGGAACATGCGCTGCAGTTTGCTTCGCCTTTCCAGGCATCTTCTTGGGTGACAGTCTTGATCATGGCAAGTGGATTTGATCCATTTTTCTGAACCCCGGGGGTTACCCCTGGATTCGTGGTTATATTAAAAGTGACTTCCGGCGCAATGATAACAATCAAGTAACTACCGTTAACAGCACTATTTTTTTCATGTTTCTTCATGGTTGGATAAATAATATCGATGTCATTGATTTCTCTTAAAAAAGTATCGCTTTCCTTTGGTCATCCAGCACTGCTGGAAGGGATTGATCTCAACATAGACAAGGGAGAACGCATCTGCCTGATCGGAAGAAATGGTGAGGGCAAATCGACGCTGATGAAAATCATCACCGGGGAGCTTCCGGCAGACAGTGGTGAGATCAGGACGGCGCAAGGCGTGCGGATAGCTCGTTTGAGTCAGGAGGTCCCCCAGGAATATGCGGGCACGGTATTCGAACTTGTGGCGGATGGCCTGGGTGAACTGGCCGGGCTGGTCAAGGATTACCACGCCGCCTGCGTAAGCTTGGCCGAAGATGGCGGAGATGCAGCCATGAGCCGCTTGTCACAAATCCAGCAGGAAATGGAGTCGGCCGGGGGCTGGCAACTGGAACAGCAGGTGGAGCAGGTGATCTCACGTATGAACCTGGTGCCTGATGCGCTGTTTTCCAGCCTGTCCGGAGGCATGAAGCGGCGGGTGCTGCTTGCTCGCGCACTTGCCGGGGAGCCGGATTTGTTGCTGCTGGATGAACCGACCAACCATCTGGATATCGAATCCATAGCCTGGCTGGAGGAATTCCTGCTTGGCTGGCGCGGCAGTCTGCTGTTCATCACCCACGACCGGGCCTTCCTGCGTCGACTGGCGACGCGCATCATCGAGCTGGATCGGGGAAAGATCACCGATTGGCCCGGGGATTACGACAACTATCTGCGGCGCAAGGCGGAAATGGAACATGCTGAAGCCCTGGAAAATGCCCGCTTCGACAAGAAGCTGGCCCAGGAAGAGGTATGGATCCGACAGGGAATCAAGGCCAGGCGTACCAGAAATGAAGGCAGGGTGCGTCAACTCCAGGCCATGCGCGAAGCGGCAAGGCAGCGGCGAAAGAAGCAGGGCACTGCCACGCTGCTGATGAACAAGGCAGACATTTCTGGCAAGCTGGTTTTCGAGGCAGAGCATGTCAGCTATGCCTGGGATGGTAGGCCCGTCATCCGGGATTTCACCACCACGATATTGCGCGGAGACAAGGTGGGCATCATCGGCCCCAATGGTTGTGGCAAGTCCACGCTGCTGAATCTGCTGCTGGGGAAGCTGCAGCCGGACAGCGGCAAGATCAGGATCGGCAGTAAGGTCGAGGTGGCCTATTTCGACCAGTTGCGCGAACAGCTGGATGAGGAAGCCACGGTCATAGACAATGTGGCAGGTGGTAGCGATACGGTAACCGTCAACGGCCGTTCCAAGCACATCATCGGCTATTTGCAGGATTTCCTGTTTCCACCCGTGCGGGCGCGACAGCCGGTAAAGGCGCTTTCCGGGGGGGAGCGCAATCGTCTGTTGTTGGCCAAGCTGTTTGTCAAACCGGCGAATCTGCTGGTGATGGACGAGCCCACGAATGACCTGGACGTGGAAACACTGGAGTTGCTCGAAGAGTTGTTGCTGGACTATAAGGGCACCCTGTTGCTGGTCAGCCATGACCGGGTGTTTCTGGACAATGTGGTTACCAGCAGTCTGGTCTTTGAGGGCGACGGGAAGGTCAACAGCTATGTTGGCGGTTATTCAGATTGGATTTCACAGAAGAAATCCATGGCTGCCAAAGGTGTTCCAGCGGGAGAGAAGCAGAAACAGTCAAAGCCTGCCGCTGTGAAGGCATCCACGGGAAAACTGGGCTACAAGGAGCAGCGGGAACTGGATGCCCTCCCCGGGGAGATCGAGACCCTGGAAGCCGAGCGGGGAGATCTGGAAAGCGCCATGTCCGATCCCGAGATTTATCGTGAAGATCCGGATCGGGTGAAAAGCCTGGCATCCCGGATGCAGAAGCTGGATCATGATCTGGAGGAAAAATATGCACGTTGGGATAGCTTGGAAGAACAACGACTGCGGTTGGCAGGAGAAAAGTGCATTAAAACCTGAGTGTCTTGCTTTCGCGCAGTATGCTGGTTCACGTTTTAAGCATCTGTTGATACTATCCAATGACGGGTTTGAGGTGCTATAGTCGATATTATTAGGAGTTGGTGTCTTCGAAACTTTCCGGGTCCGGTGGCATCGAAGTGTACGCGCAGTATGGCTTGCCGGTTGGCAGGTTTGAGGTAGTCGAAATGAGCCAGAAAAAACAGGTAGCTGGGGCACCTATTTTCCCGGGACAATCCAGAGGAAATGTGACTTCAATATTTGGCCGAGAGAACCAGTCTGTGGTCGTCGTGGACGATCAGGCTACTGGCCGGACTATCCTCAAGAGTATTATTTCCGGCATCTCTCCAAAAATTTCCTGTGAGGTGTTTGCAGACCCGCACCAGGCGCTGGAATATTGCAAGATCAATGTTCCGGATCTGCTGATTACCGATTACAAGATGCCGCAGATGAACGGCGTAGAACTCATTCGCAGAGTACGTTCCATCGAAGGTGGCGAAGATATCCCCGTCGTGGTCGTGACTGTCGTGCACGAACGCAAGATTCGGTATGAAGCACTGGAGGCAGGCGCCACCGATTTCCTCTCCCGACCGTTTGATCACTACGAATGCCAGGCGCGATGCCGAAATTTGTTGTTACTTCATCAACATCAGAAACAGGTCGCGAACAGGGCGTGGATGTTGCAGGGGTTGGTATCCAAGGCAACTGAAGCTGCTACCGCACGCGAGCAGGAAACCTTGATGTGTCTTGCAAAAGCGGGGGAGTACCGGGACGAGGGAACCGGCAACCATGTATATCGGATGGCACGTTATTCTCTGGAAATTGCGCGAGGTCTGGACCTGAATGAGCAGGCCTGTGATGCTATTGTGCAGGCAGCACCGCTGCATGATATCGGCAAGATTGGCATTCCGGATGCGATTCTGCTTAAACCCGCACGTCTGACCCAAGAGGAGCGTACCGTCATGGAGGCGCATACCACGATCGGTTTTGATATCCTCAAAGGCAGTTCTTCCTCCTATTTGTCCATGGCTGCACGCATCGCCCTGCACCATCATGAACACTACGATGGGAGAGGTTATCCTCATGGCCTGAAATCCGAAGAAATTCCTCTGGAAGCGCGGATTGTTTCGGTAGCGGACACACTGGATGCACTGCTGACGATTCGTCCGTACAAGAAAGCCTGGTCCAGGGAAAAGGCGCTTGCCTACCTGAAGGAACATTCCGGTACGCATTTTGACCCGGATTGTGTGTCAGCATTGTTTGACCGGGAGGAACAGGTTCGCAGGGTCTATGAGGAACTTCCTGACAAGTATCAGGAGTAAGTCCTGCTTTCAGCAACGGTTTCTACACTCTGTCAGTAACCACGATTTCTTGTCTCCTCCCCAATGTTCATGGTCAGGGAACTTTTCCCCGTTTTTCTGTTAATCTGAAATTTGTCCTGTCATTTTGTGGTTTTTCTGTACCAAAATGTATACTCGTGCCATAAGCTAGGGGATGACAGATAGGCGCGATACGAGTGCTGAAAGAGCGGGTTGCTGGTTAGCTTTTCTCTCAGGTTGTCAGTATGAAGTTTCGCGTCCTGCTGTGCCAAGATCGATAGTCGGTGCAAATTGTACCCGTTATATTTGTATGAATATGAATACAACCAACGAAAAGGAGAAACGCCATGCTCACCCAACATCTTCCTGTAATACAAGACTTCACTGCTGACTATAATTGGGTCTATGAAAATTTCGTTTGTGAGTACGATCCGGCGAACCGGGTCATGCAGTTCAACATGAATACACATCCTCGTCCCAGTTTTACCCCGGCATTGATGCGTGATTTCCGCAGTTTTCAGAAATCTGTTGTTGAAACCAATGAAGCGCATAGAGAGAAAGAGATTGCTCCGCCATTTGATTTTCTCGTGATGGCCTCTGCAATACCCGGAGTCTTCAGCCTGGGTGGGGATATTGGTTTCTTCCTGGAATGCATTCGGGGTGGCAAGCGCAATACGCTGGAAGACTATGCACTGCTTTGCATCGACGTGCTGTACGACAATTATTCCAACCTCAATCAGGACAATCTGCGTACGATTTCCTTGATTGAAGGTGATGCCCTGGGGGCAGCTTTCGAGGCAGCCTTATCTTGTGATGTCATCATCGCCGAGAAAGGTGTAAAAATTGGATTCCCGGAAGTCGTGTTCAATATGTTTCCCGGAATGGGGGCATATTCCTTCCTGTCCCGGCGTATTGCCCCGGCGCAGGTGGAGCGCATGATCAATACTGGAAAGATCTATACTTCAGAAGCGCTTTTCGACATGGGGATAGTCGATGTGCTTGCCGAACCCGGGGAAGCAAAGGTTGCTTTGCGTCAGTTTGTGAGAAAACACAGCCGTTCCGCCATGACCAGAAACGCGGTGTTGGCAATGCGTGATGAGGTGTTTCCATTAACTCATGACGAACTGAAGCGCATCGTGTTGTTGTGGGTGGATTCTGCAATGGCGCTGCCTGATCGCGATCTCAAGATGATGGAGCGTCTGGTCAAGGCTCAGGCAAAAAAAATGGGTGGAAATTGATCGTACTGTTGACTCTTGTGTGATCAGTTCGATGCTTCAGGATCGCACAAGAGCCAGACTGTTTGCTGCTTGACGAGGCACAGGTATCACTGTTTGTCAGGAAACCTGCAGACAATGGATGATGGTGTGATGCTTGATTCTTCGAGGAAGACTTGCACCTTGTTTTTCTGGCGCTTGATGGAATCCACCATCCGTGGGCCACTCCTGTATAGCTCAGGATTGTCAGCCTTGGACAATTGTTCGCATTCTGTGAATAACGCCAGAGCGCCAACGCCGCCGGCTGACCCCTGTAGTGCATGGGCAGCATCGCGTATGGCATCCAGATTCTGCGCCAGAAGGCCTTGCTCCATATCACTGATGGATTGTTCGGCATCTGCGAAAAAATGCTTCATCAGTTCGGGGAAGAAGTTCTCATCGCTCTCGATGGACAGCAACGCCTGTACTGTCTCCATGTCCATGACGGGGGGGGCATCGGTAGGCATGGACAGGGTTTTGATATTGTTTTCAGTGGTGCTGGTTTCAGTGCCATCTACGCCATTGCCTGTTGCCAGTTGGTCGATGAGTTGCAGCAGTTTGTGTTTTTCTATTGGCTTTACCAAAAACGCATCTGCACCGGCATTCTCTGATTCCTGACGGGCGTCTTCACTGGCGTTCGCCGAGAGTACGATGAAAGGCAGGTGCTCATTGGTACCAAATTCAGAATAACGATAAGCGCTGATGGCTTCCGGACCACTCATTTTTGGCATTTGCATGTCGATGACCACGGCATCGAATTCTTCATCGAACAAGCGATCCAGAGCGCTTTCGCCATCATATTCCTGGGACACGACATGTCCGGCCTTGCGCAATATGGTTGATGTCACCAACTGCACCGTCTTGTTGTCGTCCACGACCAGAACGCGGTAACGCTTGCCTGAAAGCTCTTCAGTTTGAGTAGGTTGTTTCTCCCTTGAGGAAATATCTTCGGTGTCCAGAATTTCATGAAGCGCATGGAAAAAAGCGCCGCTGTCTGCGTTGCCGGATACCACGGCATCAAAGTACTGGAGGTTGTTCACGCTTTCTTCGTCATTTCCAGAGATCAGAATGGAAGGTACTGCCTGGATGGTGGCGTCATTCTTTCTTGCCTCGCCGAATTGCTCGGGGGAAAGTTCCAGACCGGTTTCATCTATGACAACGAGTTGATAATTCTGAAACCCGCTGTATCCCGCCTTGAGTTGGTAAAACGCGTCCACGGAGGTGGAAGCACTCTCGACACCGCAGCCCCAGCGTTCCAGCATTTGCCGGTAGCGGCGGGTAAAAACCCGGTTGGAGGATATGATGAGGGCATGAATTCCTTCGAAACTACGGATCTGCTCCAATGAGTGTTCTTCGGCAAGGATATCCAGGTCGACTTCAAACCAGAAGGTCGAGCCTTTTCCTTCCTCACTGTCCACGCCAATAGCCCCATCCATGAGTTCAACCAACTGTTTGGAAAGCGCCATGCCCAACCCGCTGCCGCCGTATTCACGGGTGGTGGAATTGTCTGCCTGTTCAAAAATTTCGAAAATCTTTTCCTGCTTGTTCTTCGCGATGCCGATGCCCGTGTCTGAAACTTCAAAACGTAATCTGGCTGCGGTTTCGTTCAAATGCATCAAACGGGCGGAGAGGCTGATCTGCCCCTCGGAAGTAAACTTTACCGCATTGCTCAGCAGATTCACCAGTATCTGCTGCAGACGGAAGTGGTCGCCCTGAAGATTATTGGGAATCTGCTGACGGATACTGGTCTTGAATTTGAGATGCTTGGCCTGCGCCAGTGGGCGGTACATCAGGGACAGGCTGTTGATCAAATCATGGACATCCAGATGTCCCGGCACCAGTTCCAGCTTTCCTGCCTCGATTTTTGAAATATCGAGAGTTTCATTGAGGAGATGCAGCAGATTCTTGGCCGAATAATTGATCGTGTCTATTTGTTGGTGATATTTCTTGTCAAGCCGCTCTTCCAGCAATAACTCGGCCATGCCGATGATGCCGGTCAAAGGGGTGCGAATCTCGTGGCTCATGTTGGCCAGAAACTGGGATTTTGCCAGGTTGGCAGACTCGGCTTCTTTTTTAGCCAGCTCGATTTTTCGCAACAGATAGGCTGCGAACAAGGGGATAACCAGTACGGCTATCAGATAGGAAGCCGTAATCGTGGGGTGTTTTTCCCAGAACGGACTGAACTGCCCAAGGACGACAAAACCCAAGCTGGAGTATATGGTGCCGGCAATCAGGTATCGTTGACCGAATCGCACACCGTAACCGATGCTGACCCACAGGATAATGACAAAAAACGGGGCGCTGGCTTCTCCATACAGGTGCATGCCGTACAGCGTAGCGCTGATATCCGTTAACAGCGTGAGAAGTTTCCTGCTGGTCAAAGGTTTGGGGAAGATCCACAAACTGCCGATTAACGCCAATGAATAGACAAGATAGAATCCAGCTAGCTGAATGCCTATGGAATGCGCTTCGCTACTCGTTTCGGTATTGGCTATGAGGAGATATACCAGAACGATGGACGTAATGACCAAGCGCACAACCGCTTGAGCCCATTCCTGCTGGGCCTGTTTCTCTGCAAACTCGGGTCGCCAGTGAAGGCGTATTGAATGATTCCTTAATTTATCCATATTCCTAAGGCCGCGTCGGTGCGTAATTGTCTAGAGTATCCTGTCCTATCTGTCTGCGCAGGTGTTGTGTTCCCCATAGCGCTTAACATGGCTCGGGTATAGACATCATGTTTTCCACCGAATTTTTACCAGTTTTGGCAGCATAGCTGCATATGTCTTTAACTAATAATACAGTCAGATTGAATATTTTTCTCTAAATAGCAGTTTTTATTGCCTGATTTTAGTGGGTTTTATTAAGTATTCCTGTTTGGGTGCATGAGAGGTTGTGATTGTCCCGGTTTGTTGAACACCGGTTTGGTGTAGATATTAAGATAATTGTACAAAAAAATAAATATCTTAAGTTATTGATATACAACATAAAGAAAAAACAGGAAAGATTTGTGTTATGATGCCTGCCACTATAGACCCCGTAAACAGGTACGGATGGATTACCCATGGCAGAAAAACCCGATACAGATCCCCAGGAAACACAGGAATGGCTGGACGCACTGGAAGCCGTCCTCGAAAATGAAGGTATTGAGCGTGCGCACTACCTTCTGGAACAACTCATAGAAAAGGCACGCTTGTCCGGAGCCTATCTTCCTTACAAGGCGACAACGGCCTATGTGAATACCATTCCCCCCAGCAAGCAGCCGCCGTTTCCCGGCAACCGCGCCATGGAGCGACGCATCCGTTCGTTCATTCGCTGGAATGCCATGGCGATGGTCGTACAGGCGAATCGCAAGGAACCGGAACTGGGAGGACATATTGCCAGCTTTGCCTCCAGTGCCACCTTGTACGATGTGGCATTCAACCATTTCTTCCGTGCGGGCAACGAAGAACGGGAGGGTGACCTGGTGTTTTTCCAGGGGCATTCTGCGCCGGGGATTTATGCCCGCGCATTTCTGGAAGGGCGAATTACCGAAGAACAGATGGATCTTTTTCGCCAGGAATCCGGGGGAGACGGTCTGTCTTCCTATCCTCATCCCTGGTTGATGCCCAACTTCTGGCAATTTCCCACGGTTTCCATGGGGCTTGGCCCGTTGATGGCCATCTATCAGGCTCGCTTCATGCGCTATATGCATGATCGGGGAATTACGGACGTGGATGGACGCAAGGTGTGGGCTTATATGGGAGACGGGGAAATGGATGAACCCGAATCTTTAGGTGCGATTTCACTGGCATCGAGAGAGCGACTGGACAATCTGGTGTTCGTCGTGAATTGCAACCTGCAACGCCTGGATGGCCCGGTACGTGGCAACGGCAAGATCATGCAGGAGCTGGAAGCCGTGTTCCGTGGTGCCGGCTGGAACGTGATCAAGGTGGTTTGGGGCGGGTATTGGGACCCACTGCTTGCCCGGGACAAGAATGGTCTGCTGCGCAAGCGCATGGAAGAAGCTCTGGATGGCGACTACCAGGCTTACAAGGCCAAGGGTGGGGCCTATACCCGGGAGCATTTCTTCGGCAAGTACCCCGAATTGGAGGAAATGGTCGCCAACATGAGTGACGAGGATATCTGGCGCCTGAACCGGGGCGGTCATGATCCCATCAAGGTCTATGCTGCCTACAAGGCCGCCATGGAACATCGCGGCCAGCCCACGGTGATCCTGGCAAAAACGGTCAAGGGTTATGGCATGGGCGAAGCAGGAGAAGGGCAGAACATCACCCACTCCCAGAAGAAGATGGGCGAGGATGCCCTGCGGCACTTCCGCGACCGTTTCAATATTCCCATTCCGGATGACCAGCTGGCTTCCGCGCCGTATTTCAAACCGGCGGAAGACAGTGAGGAAATGAAGTACCTGCACCAGCGTCGCCAGGCGTTGGGCGGCTATCTGCCCACCCGCCGTGCCAAATCCACGGCGCTGGAGATTCCCGGACTGGATGCGTTTCAGACACTGCTGGAAGGCAGTGGCGAGCGCGAGATGTCCACCACCATGGCCTATGTGCGCTTCCTCACCAGCCTGTTACGGGACAAGAAAGTGGGCAAGCATGTGGTGCCTATCGTGCCGGATGAGGCGCGTACCTTCGGCATGGAAGGCATGTTCCGGCAACTGGGTATCTATTCCCATGTGGGCCAGCTGTACACGCCCATGGATGCCGATCAGGTCATGTACTATCGCGAGGATGTGAAAGGGCAGATCCTCCAGGAAGGTATCAACGAGGCAGGCGCCATGTCCTCCTGGATTGCCGCCGCGACCTCCTACTCCAATCATGGCGTGCCCATGATTCCCTTCTATATCTATTACTCCATGTTCGGATTCCAGCGCGTGGGTGACCTGGCCTGGGCCGCAGGCGACATGCAGGCCAGGGGTTTCCTGCTGGGAGGCACCGCCGGACGCACGACCCTGTCTGGTGAGGGTCTGCAGCATCAGGACGGCCACAGCCACCTGGCATCGGCGGGTATCCCCAACTGCCGTTCCTATGATCCCAGCTTTGCCTACGAGCTGACGGTGATTCTCCAGGATGGCATGCGCCGCATGTACCAGGAGCAGGAGAACATCTTTTACTACGTCACCCTCATGAACGAGAATTACGTGCACCCGTCCATGCCGGAAGGCGCGGAAGAAGGCATCATCAGGGGCATGTATCTGTTCAAGGCCGGCTCGCGCAAGAAGAAGCGTGTACAGCTTCTCGGATCCGGCACCATTCTACGTGAAGTGATTGCCGCTGCAGAACTGCTGGAAAAGGACTGGAATATCGCTGCCGATGTATGGAGTGTCACCAGTTTCACCGAACTGGCCCGCGACGGCAGGGAGTGCGAGCGCTGGAACCGCCTGCATCCCATGGAGAAGCAACGTCAGCCCTACGTGCTTTCACAGCTGGAAGAAACCTCCGGGCCTGTGATTGCCTCTACTGACTATGTGCGCATGTTTGCCGATCAAGTGCGTCCCTATATTGGCAAGCGCAACTATTTGACGCTGGGTACGGATGGTTTCGGTCGTTCCGACCTGCGGCGCAGGTTGCGCGAATTCTTCGAGATCAACCGTCATCATGTGGTGGTTGCTGCGTTGAAATCTTTGGCAGACGAAGGGGCAGTGGATGCTGATCTGGTGGCTCAGGCCATCAAGGCGTACAGGATCGATCCTGAAAAACCGAATCCGACCAAGGTCTGAGGAGAATCCAGATGGCGAATACAATCGAAATAGCGCTGCCGGACATTGGTGACTTCAAGGATGTGGAAGTTATCGAGGTGCTGGTGTCTGCCGGTGACAACATCGGTGTGGATGATTCCCTGATCACCCTGGAAAGCGACAAGGCTTCCATGGAGATACCCTCTCCATCGGCAGGGGTGGTGAAGGAAGTCAGGGTTCAAGTGGGGGATATTATCAATCAGGGTGACTTGCTGGTGACGCTTGAAGAAGATGCCACTCCGGCTGAAACCGAGCCTGTTGCACCTCCCCGGCCGGTGGATACCCATCCTACGCCACCACCCCCTGCTGCAGGTGAGAAAAAGGCCAAACCGTTGCCGATCGCACCGACGAGGGCCGATATGCCCGGCCGCAAGGCTCATGCCAGCCCGGCGGTGCGCCGTTTTGCACGGGAACTGGGGGTGGATCTGCCGCGGGTAACCGGCTCAGGTCCCAAGGGGCGCATCACCAAAGATGATGTGCAGTCCTTTGTCAAAGGCGCCTTGTCTGGCGGTGGCGTTGCTGCTGCAAGCGGCGGCAGTCTGGCGCTTCCTTCCATGCCGGCGGTGGATTTCAGCAAGTTCGGCGAGATCGAAGAAGCCGAGCTCAACCGCATCAGGAAAATCAGCGGTAGCCACCTGCATCGCAGCTGGATCACCGTTCCACATGTCACCCAGTTTGATGAAGCAGACATTACCGAACTGGAGGCTTTTCGCAAGTCGCTCAAGGATGAAGCCATGAAGCAGGATGTGCGCCTGACCTTCATGCCCTTCCTGATGAAAGCCGTGGAAGCTGCATTGCTGCAGTTTCCCAATGTGAATGCCTCCCTGTCGGCGGATGGTGAAAAGTTGATTCTGAAGAAATACATCAACATCGGCGTCGCAGTCGATACACCCAACGGTCTGGTGGTGCCCGTGATTCGCGATGTGGATCAGAAGGGGATGTACGACCTAGCCAGGGAGTTGATGGAAATCAGTGGCAAGGCCAGGGAAGGAAAACTCGGTCCAGCGGACATGCAAGGCGGCTGCTTCACCATTTCCAGCCTGGGAGGTATTGGTGGTACTCAGTTCACACCCATAGTGAATGCGCCGGAAGTGGCTATCCTCGGGGTGTCCCGCGCCAGCATGAAACCGGTGTGGAATGGCAGGAAATTCAAGCCACGGCTGGTCATGCCCTACAGCCTGTCCTATGATCACCGGGTGATCGATGGCGCAGAAGGCGTGCGATTCACCACTTGGCTGAAAACCCTGTTGACCGACATCCGGCGGCTGGTGCTTTGAGCCCACATTTGTAAATACACAGGTCTAGTGGAATGAGCAAAACAATCGAAGTAACCCTTCCTGACATCGGTGATTTTGCCGAAGTCGAAGTCATCGAGGTGCTGGTCAAGGCGGGGGATCAAATCGAAAAGGAAGATTCGGTAATCACCCTGGAAAGCGACAAGGCATCCATGGAGATTCCCAGTCCTGCAAGCGGAATGGTGAAAGAGGTCAAGGTCGCAGTGGGCGACAAGATATCGGAAGGCAGCCTGCTGTTGCTGCTGGAAGCGGAAGATGCCGCGCCAGCGTCAAAGCCGGTCGCCGGTGAATCCGTGGTGGAGAAGCAGCCGCCGGTAAGACATGCCGGGGCTGTGCCTGTAACAGCTACCGATGCCGTGGCGGATATTCGTACCCAGGTACTGGTTCTGGGGGCCGGTCCCGGTGGTTATACAGCCGCCTTCCGTGCGGCAGATCTGGGAATGAGCGTGGTCATGGTTGAGCGCTATGCCGACCTGGGTGGCGTGTGTTTGAATGTGGGCTGCATTCCTTCCAAGGCACTGTTGCACACCGTGGATGTGATCAACGAGGCGGCTGAGCTTTCCCACATGGGCGTGAGCTTCGGCAAGCCGAAGATCGATCTGGACAAGCTGCGCATGGGCAAGGACAAGGTGGTGAAGAAACTCACCGGCGGTCTGGCGCAGATGGCAAAGATGCGCAAGGTGCAGATCATCCATGGCCGGGGACAGTTCCAGAGCCCCAAAACTCTGATAGTCGAAGCCGATGGCCAGCAGAATCTCATCGAATTCGATCATTGCATCATCGCCTGCGGCTCGTCGGCCGTGCAGATTCCCGGTTTTCCCAACGACGATCCCCGGCTCATCGATTCCACCGGTGCCTTGGCCCTGGAAGACATTCCGAAAAAGATGCTTATCATCGGTGGCGGTATCATCGGCCTGGAAATGGCCACCGTGTACAGCAGCCTGGGCAGCAGCATCGATATCGTGGAATTGCAGGATGGTTTGATTCCCGGCTGCGATCGGGATCTGGTCAAGCCCTTGCAGAAGCGCCTGGTAAAAAAGCTTAATCGTATTCTGTTGAAAACCAGTGTGGAGTCGGTAAAGGCACTTAAAGGTGGCTTGAAAGTGAGCTTTGCCGGGGAGGATGCGCCTGGGCCGGAAACCTATGACAAGGTGCTGGTGGCCGTGGGCCGCAGTCCCAATGGTAAGCTCATCAACGCCGAGGTGGCTGGTGTGGAGGTGGATCAACGCGGCTTCATTGCCGTCGATCAACATATGCGCACCAATGTACCGCACATCTTTGCCATTGGCGACGTGGTGGGCAACCCCATGCTGGCGCACAAGGCCACCCACGAGGCGCATGTGGCGGCAGAGGTCATCGCCGGTCATCCGGCACTGTTTGATCCCTTGACCATTCCGTCGGTCGCCTATACTGACCCCGAAGTGGCCTGGATGGGTCTTACGGAAACCGAAGCCAAGGAGAAGGGCATTGCCTATGAAAAGGCCGTTTTCCCCTGGGCGGCTTCCGGCCGGGCAATTGGCGTGGGGCGCGATGAAGGCATGACCAAGCTGCTGTTCGATCCCGACAACAAACGTATCCTTGGCGCTGGCATCGTGGGTGTGAATGCCGGCGAACTCATCGGAGAAACCGTGTTGGCGCTGGAGATGGGTGCCGATGCCGAGGATATCGGCCTGACCATCCATCCTCATCCGACGCTGAATGAAAGCATCGGGCTGGCGGCGGAGGTGGCTTCAGGTAGTTGTACCGACTTGCCGCCACCACGAAAGCGGTAGCCATTTGAAACTTTATTTTCGGGCGTTCGGGGAAGACCGGGCCAGCCTGCCGGTCTTGTTGCTACACGGTCTTCTTGGTTCTCTGGTGAACTGGCAGCGTATCGCCCGTGCGCTGTCAGAAACGCACCGGGTCATCGTGCCCGATTTGCGTAACCATGGGCGTTCTCCACATGATCCTGATGTTTCCTATGAAACCATGGCCGCCGATGTGCTGGAACTTCTGGATGACTTGAGCATCGAACAGGCGATGGTTGTCGGACACAGCATGGGCGGCAAGACGGCGATGGTGCTGGCGTTGCAGCATCCGCGTCGCGTGGAGCGTCTGGCAGTGGTGGATATAGCGCCGATTGCTTACAGTGGTAGCCTGGCGCTGTTGCTGGATGCTCTGCTGGCACTGCCTCTGGAGCAGATCGAAAACCGGGCGCATGCCGATACCCTGCTGGCGGCGCACATCACCGACAAGGCGGTGCGCGATCACATGCTGCAGAATCTGCAGCGTACCAAGAACGGCTGGCACTGGAGAAACAACCTGTCAGCCTTGCGGGACGGTCTGGATGCGATTAGTGGCTTTCCTGCCCATTCCTCGCTGCAACCCTACACAGGCAAGTGTTGTTTCATCAAAGGGGAGCATTCAGACTATATTGAAGAGCAAACTTTACCGCGTATTCGGGAGCTTTTCCCGTTGGCCGAACTGGTGGAAATTCCTGGTGCGGGTCATTGGGTCTATGCGGAGCAACCCCAGGCATTTCTCGATGCTCTGGAAGAATTTCTAAGCTAACAAGAACAGGATTTATCATGCGTATCGTCTCATTCAACGTCAACGGCATTCGTGCACGGCCCCACCAGCTTGAAGCACTGGTGGAAAACTATGCACCGGATATCATCGGGCTGCAGGAAATCAAGGTGCAGGACAGTGAGTTTCCCCGCGAGATGATCGAAGATCTGGGTTATCACATAGAGCACCATGGACAGAAAGGGCATTACGGTGTGGCGTTGATGTCGAAAGAACCGGCTGTGGAAATAATCCGTGGCTTGCCCGGCGATGAGGACGATAGCCAGAAACGACTGATAACCGGGATTTACAAGACCCCTGAAGGAAAGGAGATCACGGTTATCAACGGTTATTTTCCCCAAGGGGAAAGCCGTGACCATCCGGTCAAGTTTCCGGCCAAGCGTAAATTTTATGCTGATCTCACCGCGTGGCTGAACCGGGATTTTTCATCCGATCAACACTTGGCGATCATCGGTGATATGAACATTGCGCCGACGGATCTGGATATCGGTATTGGTCCGGACAATGCGAAACGCTGGTTGCGCACCGGGAAATGTTCTTTTCTGCCGGAAGAGCGAGAATGGCTACAGGAGTTGATGGCCTGGGGCTTGCATGACAGCTGGCGGGAGCGCTACCCGGAAGAAGACAATCTGTTCAGCTGGTTCGACTATCGCAGCAAGGGGTTCAATCGTGATCCCAAGCGAGGTTTGCGCATCGATTTGCTGTTGGGCAGCGCTTCGGTGTTCGGGAAGCTGAAAGATGCGGGTATCGCCTATGATATTCGTGGCATGGAAAAACCCTCCGATCACTGTCCGATCTGGATGGATACAGAGATTTAACTCATCTCCCTCTCCTTTAGGGAAGAGGGAAGAAAAAACTACTTATAATTGGGATCTACCCAGCACCTGGGTAAGGCTTCATCTGACGGGAATGCCAAGTCAGTCTTGACGAAGCTTTTCGGCTCGCCCATTTCCTCACCCGCATGAAAACGTCCGGGGACTTTGGTGCGAAAAGGATCAATCAGATCGGAAACGCTCAGGACCTCAATCAGATCACCACTTTTTGTATCTTTCAGGAACATACACCTTCTCCTTTTTTAGATTACATCTTTACGTCATAGTATGGCTGTTTTTTGCCTTTTTGCAATATCGATTCGATGGATCAATCCGCGAGTGATGCACGAAGATATTCCCCATCGGTCGCTTCGAGGGTGATTTCAACGACCCGGTTTTTAAGATTCCGATGGGAAGGAAATTGCACTCGCTGATAGTTCGGTGTGTAACCTGACCACAGTGGCTGCCCGTTTTCTTCGCCTGGATTTCCTTCCACCAGTACCGGCACGGTTTTTCCCAGCTGCTGTTCGGCGGTCGTCTTTTTCAGCCGTGCTGACAGTTGGTGCAGCTGTTCGCTGCGTCGGCGTTTGACATCCCGGGAAACCACCGGGTGGTCGAGGGTGGCTGCCTTGGTGCCGCTACGAGGAGAAAACGCAAAGATATGCACATGGCCAAACGCAGCCTGTTCGACGAAATCAATCGTCTGTTGCCACTCCGTTTCTGTTTCGCCGGGGAAGCCCACGATGATGTCGGTGGTGACGTTCAAGTCGGCAACTCGCTGCCTGGCATTTGTCACCAGTGTCAGGAATTCCTCGGTACGGCAACGTCTGGACATGCGCCGCAGCACGGCGTTGGAGCCGCTTTGCATGGGCAGGTGTAGATGTGGCATCAGGCGGGGATTCTCGAACAGGCGCCAGAAGCCTTCTGACAGATCCCAGGGTTCCAGCGAACCCAGTCGAATACGGGGAATATCTGTTTGCGTGAGGATGTCCTCCACCAGAATTTTCAGGCTGGCGTTGTTATCACTGCCGTAACCGCCGAGATGTACGCCGGCCAGTACCACTTCCTGAATGCCTTGTTGTTGCTGAAACTGAATCTCATCGATGATTTCGGGAAGAGCTTTGCTGCGTTCTTCCCCGCGTGCCAAGGTCACGATGCAATAGCTGCAGCGATAGCGGCAGCCATCCTGAACCTTGATGAAGGCACGCTGCCGATTGCTGTTGAGCAGGCTGTAGGCATCCGGCTCCATGGCGGTTGCCGGCATGGTGGGCAGTTGCAATCGTTCTATCACGATATCCACCAGGCGTTCCTTGTCGCTGTTGGGGATGACCAGATCCACACCCAGATCGGCAGCGGCCTGTTCGGGATTCAGGGAAGCATAGCAACCGCTGATGATGAGCTTGGCGGCAGGGTTTTCCCGCTGGGCGCGGCGCAATAACTTGCGTGATTTCTTTACCGCTTCTTCAGTCACGGCGCAGGTGTTGATGACCAGCAGGTCCGCCTGTTCGGGATTCTGGTCCGGCTGTATACCATGCTTCTGAAAGTCCCGTGACCAGGATTCCAGTTCTGCTTCATTGAGCCGGCAGCCGAGAGTTTTCAGATAAACGCGCATAATGGATTTATGTTAATTTCGAGAGTTGATTCTATCCTTTCAGCGAATTTGAAACCATGCACAATCTTCAGGCTTTCTGGGCGCAATACACTCAGGAGATCCTTTTCGGAAGTATTCTACTCGCGGTAGTAATCATGCTGTGGTTGTGGCGCGTGCTGCTGTTACAGCAAACCCGGCTGCACAGCCTGTCGGTAGAGGTAGAGGAAATGGCGGCGGGGTTGTTGAGTGCCTTGAACGAGCATAGGCAGGAAATTGCCGATGGCTTCATCAAAGGGCAACTGCTTACCCAGGACGCCATGCATCGCAATGTCAATGAATTGCAGGAAACCCTGGGGCAGCGTCAGGCGATGTTGCAGCGTCAATTGACACTCGATGCCAGCGACATGAAGGAATCCTTGCTGGAGCGTTTCGTCCAGCTGCAGCGGGATGTGACAGAACAGCTTGCCACTCAGCGTGAAAGTTTCGAGAAGCGCCAGACGGAAGCGCTGCAAAATCAGCAAAAAGCACTTCAGGACGGCATGGAACACATGGCTGGGCAATTGCGCGAATCACAGGCCCAAACCGCCACCACCATGAACCAACGCCTGGAAAAGCTGACCCGTACTACGGACGAGCGCCTGCAGCAGATCAGCGGGGAAGTGGAAAAGCGCCTGACGGAGGGCTTTGAAAAAACCACGGAGACTTTCACCAGAGTACTGGAGCACCTGTCTCGTATCGATGAGGCGCAGAAGAAGATCACCGAGCTGTCGGGCAATGTGGTGAGCCTGCAGGAAGTGCTCACCGACAAGCGCTCACGGGGTGCTTTTGGCGAAGTGCAACTGGAATCCTTGATACGCAACGTGATGCCCGAAGGCAGCTATTCCATGCAGCAGACCCTGAGCAATGGCACCCGCGTGGACTGCCTGCTGACCCTGCCCGAGCCCACAGGTAACGTCGCTATCGATGCCAAGTTTCCCCTCGAAAGTTATCAGCGCATGATGGATGCGGATGCGCAAGACAGTGAGCGCCAGCAGGCCCGCCGCCAGTTTCGCCAGGACATCAGGAAGCATATCCGCGATATTGCCGGCAAATACCTGATACCGGATGAGACCGCCGATGGTGCGGTCATGTTCCTGCCTGCCGAATCCCTGTTTGCCGAGATTCATGCGCACTTTCCCGAGCTGGTGGAAGAAGCCCAGCAGCGGCGGGTATGGCTGGTATCACCCACCACCCTGATGGCGGTGCTGACCACGGCAAGGGCGGTGATCAAGGATGTGGCCACACGCAAGCAGGTACATATCATCCAGGAACATCTGCATCATCTGTCCAAGGATTTCGGTCGCTTCCAGCAACGCATGGACAAGCTGGCCGGACATATCCGTATGGCCCACGAGGATGTGAAACAGGTCAATACCTCCGCGCAGAAGATCAGCAGCCGTTTCGTGAAGATCGAAAGGGTGGAGCTGGATGATCTGGAGGACGAAGCGCCCCTGCTGCCGGAATGAACAGGCTTTTCAATCGCCGGTCTTGTCCTTGTATTCGCAAAGATCCTCGATGATACAGGAGCCACAACGTGGCTTGCGGGCGATACAGGTGTAGCGTCCGTGGAGGATCAGCCAGTGATGGGCGTCGTGCAGGAATTCCTTCGGTACATGGCGCAGCAGTTTCCTTTCCACTTCCAGTACGGTCTTTCCCCTGGCGATGCCGGTGCGATTGGCAACGCGGAAGATATGGGTGTCCACGGCCATGGTGGGATGGCCGAAGGCGGTGTTGAGCACCACATTGGCGGTCTTGCGGCCCACGCCGGGCAGGGCTTCGAGGTCCTTGCGGTTATCCGGTACTTCCCCCGCGTGTTTTTCTAGCAGGATACGGCAGGTGGCGATGATATTTCTGGCCTTGCTGTTGTACAGACCGATGGTCTTGATGTATTCCTTCAGTCCCGCTTCTCCCAGATCGAGGATGGCCTGCGGGGTGTTGGCAATCGGAAACAATTTGGCGGTGGCCTTGTTGACGCCAACGTCTGTCGCCTGGGCGGAGAGTATGACGGCGATGAGCAGTTCAAACGGGCTGTCGTATTTCAGCTCGGTCGTCGGGTTGGGATTGTGTGCTTGCAGACGGCGAAAGATTTCCGTGCGCTTTTCCCTGTTCATCCTTCGGCAGCAGCGGGTGCCGCCGTGGTTTGTGGTTCGACAGCAGCCGCACGCTGGGCGTTACGCTTGTCGATGACATGCTTCAGGGCGATGAGCAGCCCCAAGCCAAAGAACGCGCCGGGAGGCAGTATGGCGAGTATCAGACCATGGAAATCGTCACCCATGGAAAAGCTCAGCCCCCTGGCTGCTTCGCCAAACATGAGGTGAATGCCGGAAAGAATGGTGCCCTGGCCGATAAATTCGCGCAATCCGCCCAGGGTCATGAGTACCAAGGTAAAGCCTGCTCCCATGCTCAGTCCATCTATCATGGACTGGGGGACCGGGTTGCGCGAAGCAAAGGCTTCGGCACGGCCCACGATGGTGCAGTTGGTGACGATGAGCGGGATGAAGATGCCGAGGATCTTGTGCAGGTCGTGGAACCAGGCGTTCATGGCCAGTTCAACGGCTGTTACGAAGGATGCGATGACCAGCACAAACACCGGTAGACGCACTTCCTGGCGCACCCAGTTGCGGATGAAGGAGATAGTGCCGTTGGATAGAATCAGCACCAGCGTGGTGGCGAGCCCCAGCCCCAGGCCGTTGACCAGGGTATTGGATACCGCCAACAGCGGGCAGAGTCCCAGCAAGGCGACCAGTGCCTGGTTGTTGTTCCAGAGTCCGTTTTTGACGATTTCAGGGTAGCTCATGCTCATGGGATTTCTCTAGTGAAACGGTACTTCTGTGGTGGGTTCTGTGGGTTGTTTGAACAGGCGCTCCTTTTCCTTTTCAAAATACTCCAGGGTTCGCTTTACCGTGGCAACAATGCTGCGTGGGGTGATGGTGGCGCCGGTGAATTGGTCGAACACCCCCCCGTCTTTCTTGACCTTCCATTTTTCCGGCGGGGGATTCTGCAGGGATTTTCCTTCAAATCCGAGAATCCAGTCCGAGCGGCTCTCGTCGATCTTGTCCCCCAGGCCGGGCGTTTCCATATGTGAGAGGATGCGCACACCACCCAGTACGCCATCGGCGCGCACGGCGACCATCATCTTGATCGGGCTGGCATAGCCTGGCCCCTGCACCGGGCTGAAGATGACGGCCACCGGTTCGCCCTGTTTGCGGGCACGATAGACCTGCACGGCACCCTTGGACAGTGTGGGGGAATGAATGGTAATGACATCCTTCAGCAATTCATTGTCGATCTCGTCTTTCTTGAGCAGTTTGTAGACATTGCGCAGGAAGGCCTGTTGCTGATTGAGTGCGATGCGCTCTGCTGTGGCGCTCCAGGTGACGGCGACCAGGGCAGAACCGAGTATGCCAAAAATACCCAGTATGGCGGCACTGATGAAAATATTCCTGTCCAGCTTAACCATGCTTTTCTTCCCTGGCACCAAACACTTTCGGCTGGGTGTAATAGTCGATGGTGGGGGCAGCCATGTTCATCAGCAATACGGCGAAGGCCACGGCATCGGGATAGCCACCCCAGGCGCGGATGATGAACACCGTCATACCAATGAGAAAGCCGTAGATCAGGCGCCCCTTGGGCGTGGTACTGGCGCTGACGGGATCGGTGGCAATGAAAAACGCACCCAGGATCATGCCACCGCTGAACAGATGAAATGCCGGGAAAGGCATGGATTCGGGGTCGAATAGCCAGAATATCCCTGCACTCAGCAGTAATCCGGCGATCATGCTGAGCGGAATATGCCAGCTGATGACCTTGCGCCACAGCAGAAACAGTCCGCCGATGAAGAACCAGTTGCCTACCCACTCCCAGCCACGGGCGCCGTAATCACCCCAGATGGGGCTCTGGGAGATCTCGCTGATGGTCTTGTTCATTTCCAGCTGGGTGCGCATCTCGTCCAGTGGTGTAGCGCTGGTGACGGCATCCCAGGTGAGGCTGTCGGGCAGGCCACCACCGAAGATGACGGTCAGGGTCTGCAGAAAATCCAGCGGATTCTGGTTGAGCATTTCCGGGGGCAGCCAGCGAGTCATGTCCAGGGGAAAGGAAACCAGCAGCAGCACATAGGCCGCCATAGCCGGATTGAACGGGTTGTATCCCAGCCCGCCGTACAGATGTTTGACCATGATGATGGCGAACAATACACCGAGCACGATCATCCACCAGGGTGTCAGGGGGGGCAGGGAAATGGCCAACAGCACGGCGGTGACGATTGCGCTCAGATCCATGAGCGTGGGCAGAATGGGGCGCTTGCGCAGATACAGTACGCCGGCTTCGGCGGACAGTGCAGCGGCGCTGGCAATGCAGATGTTGATGATCACGCCCCATCCAAAGTAATACACCAGTGCGGCAATGCCAGGCACCAGGGCCAGCAGCACCAGTCCCATCACCTGTGTGACATGATTTGGCAAGCGGCCATAGGGAGACGTATGTACGGGAAACTCCATCAGCTATCCTCGTTTTGCTTAACCTGCCGGGCTTTCCTGGCGGCTACACGCTGCATGGCGGCTTCGACAGCCGCTTTCTTGGGATCCGCGTCGCCGCCAGCGGTCTTTTTCTCCAGGGCTTCCTTTTTCTGGCGTAGCCGCGCCTTGCGCTCGCGGTCCAGTCGCTCCAGTCGTTCGACTCTTGCTTCGTGGCGGCGGCGGGCTTCTTCGGCCTGTTGCTTTTCCTTTTCCATGGCCCAGGTTTCAGTCTTGGCAAAGCGGTAATACTGCACTAGAGGAATATGCGAAGGACAGACCCAGGAGCAGCAGCCGCATTCGATGCAGTCGAAAAGATTGTATTCCTGGGTCTTGTCGAAATCCCTGGAACGGGCATACCAGTAGAGTTGTTGCGGCAGCAGCTGCGCCGGGCAGACCTCCACACATTTGCCACAGCGTATGCAGGGCAGGGCTCTGTCGGGATCAGGTGCTTCTTCCTTGCTTGCCAGCAACAGGCAGTTGGTACCCTTGGTCACTGGCACATCGTCATTGCCCAGGGTGAATCCCATCATGGGACCGCCAAGGATCAGCTTGTAGGCCTGATCCGTGTATCCGCCGGCATGTTGCACGACATGAGACAGCGGGGTGCCAAAAGCCACTTCCAGGTTGCCGGCGTCGTTGATGCCTTCCCCTGTAATGGTCACCAGGCGGCTCAACAAGGGGCGGGCTGCCATGATGGCATCGGTAACCGCAGCGGTGGTGGCGACATTCACACAAATAACACCCACTTCGGAAGGAATGCCGTGGGATGGCACCACTTTCCCGGTAAGTACTTTGATCAGTTGCTTTTCACCCCCCATGGGATAGCGAGTGGGAACCTGTACTACTTGCACGTTCGACAGGTCGGATTCAGCTACCGCCTTGCGCATCGCGGCAATGGCTTCAGGTTTGTTTTCTTCGATGCCGATCAGGCATTCCTGGGCATCCACCACGTATAACAATATCTTGATGCCTTCTACGATGCGGTCCGCCTGGTTGCGCATGAGCAGGTCATCGCAAGTAATATAAGGCTCGCATTCTGCACCATTGATCACCAGAGTTTGTATGGGGCGATCAGGGCCGTGATTGACCTTGACGCTGGTGGGGAAGGCCGCGCCGCCCAAGCCAACGATACCCGCCCAGCGAATACGCTCGCGCAGCAGAGAGGGGTCGAGATCATCAAAATAAGGGAGGGGCTCCGGCAATTCTCCCCACTCGTCTTTTCCATCTACTTCGAGACGGATGCATGGGGCGCTCAGGCCTGAGGGATGAGGTACGGGTTGTTCCTCGATACTCAAAATCGTGCCGGACGTCGGGGCATGGATGGGAGCGCCAATGTATTCGGTAACGCGGGCGATGGTTTGCCCCTTGTAGACATGATCACCGACGGCTACCGTGGGCTCGGCCATGGCGCCAATATGTTGCTGCAACGGCAGGATAAGGATGTCAGGGAGCGGCACTTTGCCCAGGTATTTTCCTGCTGAGAGAGATTTCTTGTCCGGGCGATGAATGCCACCATGGAAATCCCAGCGCCCTGGATTGTTGGTGATCAAGATCTTTGCTCCCGGGCTGCCTGCTCCAGATCATTGGCGCCTGGAAAGGGCCATTTCCAGTTACTCAGGGTGGTTTTCACCGGTACCATGTCGATGCATTCCACCGGGCAGGGCGGCAGGCACAGTTCACAGCCCGTGCATTGTTCCGCAATCACCGTGTGCATCTGTTTGGCTGCGCCGATGATGGCGTCTACCGGACATGCCTGAATGCACAGTGTGCAGCCGATACATTCATTCTCGCGAATATGGGCAACGGCTTTGGTCTTGTTGGCGGCATCTTCATTTTCCAGGGGAACGGGTTCCTTGCCAAGAAGATCGGCAAGAGCCAGCATGCCAGCTTCCCCACCTGGCGGGCAGAGATTGATCTCTGCCTCTCCGGCGGCGATAGCTTCGGCATAAGGGCGACAACCGGCAAAACCGCACTGGCCACACTGGGTCTGGGGAAGGATGGCGTCGATCTGATCTGCCAGGGGGTCTCCCTCAACCTTGAAACGAATGGCGGAATAGCCCAGGAGCAAACCGAAAGAGGTGGACAGGGCGGCGATGGCAAGAATGGCGACAAGCATATCAGCCGGACACCAAGCCGGAGAAACCCATGAATGCCATGGACATCAGTCCGGCGGTAATCAGTGCGATGCCGTTTCCCTTGAACGGTTCCGGTACATCGGCCACGTTGACCCGTTCGCGTACGGCGGCAAACAGCACCAGTACCAGAGAAAAACCAACGGCGGCGCCGAATCCGTAGAGTGCCGATTCGACGAAATTGTGCTGTTCCTGGGTATTGAGCAGGGCGACGCCCAGTACGGCACAGTTGGTGGTGATCAATGGTAGGAAAATGCCCAGTACCTGGTACAGCACCGGGCTGGTCTTGTGCATCACCATTTCGGTGAACTGCACCACCACGGCAATCACCAGAATAAAGGCGATGGTGCGCATGTATTCCAGACCCAGGGGTTCCAGCATGTAAGTGTTGACCAGATAACTGGCGACAGATGACAGGGTGAGGACGAAAGTGGTCGCCAGTCCCATGCCCATGGCTGTTTCCAGTTTGCGGGATACGCCCATGAACGGACACAGCCCGAGAAACTTTACCAGTACGAAATTGTTTACCAGTACGGTGCTGACCAGTATGAGTGCGTATTCTGACATCGGCAGTAAATGGCTTCCTTGAGTTGGGCAAGAATAAGCTACCTGCCGAGGGCAGGCAACTTACATATAATAAGGTATTCGGAAGAAAACTACCTTGATAATCCTCAGAAAAACCTTGATTCAGGGCCGCTTAGGGTTTTCTGAACAAGTGATCGTAAAAATAGTTTGTCGCTTCCACAAAGCCGTGTAAGCTTCCGCAGTCGAATCGCTTGCCCCGGAATCGGTAGCCGATGACACCACCTTTGCTGATCTGGTTTTTCAGCGCATCGGTGATCTGGATCTCGCCTCCGCTGCCCGCCGGCGTGCTGCGCAGCAGATCGAAGATGTCCGGTGTGAGCAGATAGCGCCCGATGATGGCCAGGTTGCTGGGTGCTGTTCCCGCGGGGGGTTTTTCCACCATGTCGTTGATCTGGTAAATGCCGGGTTCGATTTCTGTGCCCGAAATGACGCCGTACTTGTGCGTGTCCTGCTCCGGCACCTCCTCGATGGCGACGATGCTGCACCGGTATTCTTTGTAGATCTCCACCATTTGGGTGAGTACGCCATCCTGTGCGTGTTCCCCGATACAAAGATCATCTGCCAATACTACGCCAAAAGGCAGGTTGCCGATCAAGGGTTCGCCACTGAGTATGGCGTCACCCAGGCCCTTCATCTTTTTCTGACGGGTATAGGAAAAGGTGCAGGTGGCCATCAGCCGGTTAGTGTCTTCCAGCAACTGTGCCTTGTCGGTGTTGGCGACGGCATCCTCGATGATGCGGTTGTTGTCGAACAGGTCTTCAATGGCGTGCTTGCCCCGCCCGGTGACGATGGCGATATCGGTCATGCCAGCCTGGGCCGCTTCTTCCACACCGTACTGAATCAGAGGTGTGTTGACGATGGGCAGCATTTCCTTGGGGATGGATTTGGTGGCGGGCAGGAACCGGGTGCCGTAACCGGCAGCAGGGAATAGGCATTTCTTGATCATATTGCTTCCTTTACTGGCGCAACGTCCAGGTGAGTTGGTCGTTCTTGTCAATCAGATGGTAATGCATCAACCATGCTCGTGCATCTTCGGCGTCGTTCTCGAACCAGGCGCGGCTGGAACCCAGGCGGAAGCTGTAGCCCCATTCGTCCATATCCTGAAACATGCGTTCGCGGCCAAATCCGTCGAGATGATCGGCCAGCAGGATCTGCAGATAGCAGACGCCATTTTCCTCGTCATATCCGCCGCCGGCATCGGTGTGCAACTGTTGCCTGCGCGGGTCGTCCATGCAGATGTAGTGGCAGGCTTCGTGGAATGCTGAATGCAGGGGGGTATCGTTGCGCACCAGCAGGGTATTGCCGATCAGACCAGCTTCTGGGGTACCGAAGTGGGAACCGGGAATGGGCAGGTCATTGTCGACCCACCGCAAGTCCATTTTATACATCTCGATCAATCCTGTCAGGGAACTGCCCGGCGGATCGCTGCACAGCAGTACAGGCTTCAACATTGTTCCCAGGGTAATTTACGGAAGCGCCAGCCGTTGATGGTGCTGCGCTGATGGTGGTCATCGAGTTCGCCCTCGAAACCTTCGTCGATATTGTAGATATCGCTCATGCCTGCTTCCAGCAAGCGCTTTCCCGCTTCCAGAGAGCGTTTGCCGCTGCGGCAGATGAGAATCACCGGTGCACAGCTGTGTTCTTCGTCACAGACCACACCCCCGAGCAACAGCTGGCGGATGTCGGTCACGAAATCCGGATTGATATCCCATTCGGGCTCGTCGATCCAGGGTATGTGTACCGCGCCCACCGGATGCCCGACAAACAGGAACTCCATGCTGGAACGCACATCGATGAGCAAGGCACGGGGATTGTCCTGAATGAGCTGATAGGCTTCCTTCGCTGACAGGCTGGTTGGCAATGCTGTTTCCATGACGCTTTCCGGTTACTATTGGGGCAGTATTGAAGAGTATAGAATTTGCCTGATGATGCAAACCCGTTTGTTGCGCTTTTTTATTCGTTTCCTGAGTATCCTGCCCCTGCCGATGCTGCGGGCAGGGGGGCGTTTCATCGGCTGGCTGGCCTATCGTATTCCCAATCGTGAGCTGGACAATGCCCGTGTCAATCTCGATCTTTGCTTTGGAGAGTTTTCTTCAACCGAGAAGGAATCCCTGCTTAAGGCCACGCTGAAGGAAAATGCCATCACCCTGCTGGAAATGCCCGCCGTCTGGTACGGCAGCACGGAAGCCTGGCTGAGCCGCCTGGACATGGGTACGGTGCCGGAAGAGATTCGTGCGCTCATGCAGCAGGGGAAAGGCGTGGTGATCGCCATGCCCCATCTGGGCAATTTCGAGATCAGTGCCCATTTCTTCGGCGCCATCGGCAAGGCGACGGGGTTGTACCGCCCGCCGCGCAAGGAAGGACTGGAATCGGTGATGCTGGAAGGGCGCAATCGCCCGGGGCAGAATCGTATGGTGGCGACCGATCGCCAGGGTATCAAGTCTCTGTATCAGGCACTGGACAACGGGGAATTGATCGTGATTCTGCCGGATCAGCAGCCGAAAATGGCGAAGGGTGGTGGTGGTGTGTTTGCGCCTTTTTTCGGTGTGCCGGCTCTGACCATGACGCTGGTGAATCGTTTTGCCCGCAAGACCGGCGCCCCGGTGTATTTCATTGCCTTCGTACGCACAGGGTCGAAACCGGAATACAAGGTCATTGGCCTACAGGCAGGAGAGGCCATTGCCAACCGGGACGCGGAACTCGCTGCTACCGAGTTGAATGCCGGCGTGGAAACACTGGCAAGGCAGTATCCGGCGCAGTACCAGTGGACATACCGTCGCTTTCAGGCACAGCCAGATGGCGTAAATCCATATCGGAAAAGCTGACCGGCAGGTAGCCGGTCAGCGGGGTTGGTCAGGCAGCTTCACTCAGGTGTTGGGCCTTGGCTTGTCGGGCTTGCTTCGCTTCGTCTGCCGAGTAGGCTTTGCCTGACCACAGCATGTCGTAGGCGATTTCCTCATTGCCGTTTTCACACAATTCCAGCACTTTCTGAAACAGTGGCTGGAAGGTCTTGCTGCGATGGGATTGCTCATGATTCTCGAAGCTGTTCCAGAACGTCACGATCAGTGCCTCGCGATCTTTCAGCGGGCTTTCCACCGCCTGGCCTATGGTACTGCCCTCGTTCGAGATGTTACCGCTGTTCAAGGTTACGAAACCGCCGATGAAGCCTGTATCCGAGTGATAGGTCTTTACGTTTTCACACAGGTAGGCAACGCGATCTTGAAGGTCTTCCACGCTGTATTCCAGTTTCAGAATGACACGATTCACGGTGACGATGCCATCGTGGGGGAAGTTTTCGATAAGTGCAGACATTTGTTCTCTCCTCTTGTCATTAGTTTAATTTGTTCATGTATAAATTAAGACATGGAGTTAGAGTATTAGTTCATCATTAAAAACTAATATGAATTGTAGGGAATCGCGGGATGGTCCTTCAAAGGCTCTCCAGTGGGCTGCTGAGGGACAGGTTGTCAGCGTCGAGATAAAGAACGCCGCCGGAAACAGTGCATTGCCATTCAAAACGACGGGTAAGGGTTTTGGCAAGCGTTTCGATCAGCTCCCTGTCCAGCGATAAAATGCGCCCCTGAAAATCCGGCAGTTGGTCTCCGTGCTGCCTTTTCCAGCGCCGCAGTAATCCATCATGGGTGACCACGGAGACCTGGGGCGTGCGCCTGGCGGCTTTTTGCAGGCGATCAAGGGCAGGGGTTCCTACATCGATCCAATGCAGGATGCGGTCGGTGTTGTCCCGGACAGCCAGATCCGGTGCATCGCCCTGGCTCAGGCCGCCCTTGCGAAACGCCAGCCCGGGTTCATACAGTAGGACATAGGCCAGCAGACGCAGCACCAGACGTTCGGGTTTTTCGGAAGGATGCTGCGGGGTGGAGAACGCCAGGGTTTCATAGCGCTGCCCGTCGGTATCCGACAGCTGAATATGCGCATGATAGAGCTGGCTGCCTTGAGCCATTATTTGATCCAGTCGATAAGGTGGCAGTCGAGGCGGTCGGCATCGTCCTCACAGACGGTGCGACCCGTAATGCCATTCCCGGAGTCAAACACGGTATTGGGGTCGCCGGAAACCAGCGGATGCCACTCCGGCAGGTCTTTCGCTTCAGCCAACAGTCGGTAGGCGCAGGTGCTGGGGAGCCAGTAAGGATCTTCCAGTTCCTTGAGTGTGATGGTTACGCAATCGGAAACCCGGGTTGAGCGGTTGGCATAGTCGGAACACTGGCTACTCTCCAGGTCCAGCAGCCGGCAATGCACGTTGGTAAAATAGATTTCCCGTGTATCTTCGTCCTCCAGTCGATGCAAACAGCATTTCGCGCAACCGTCGCACAGGGCTTCCCACTCCGCAGTCCCCATTTCGGCCAGTGATTTTTGTTTCCAGAATTCGGGTATCAAGTCAGTCATGGCGCTATTTTACGCGCATCCTACCCATAATCTACCCATTGTTATACACAAGGTGGGTTGGCTGATGATTTTTTCGGTTGCTTAGGGTAAGCCCCGGAGGTTGATTGTTAAAAGTGTTTCTTAAGTGTATGTTAGTAAAAGAATAGTATGGAATTGGTTGAAAGTTGGTCAATTTGAGTGGTTTTAGGTGCTAGTGGGGATTTGTGGTGATGCTCTCACCTTTTCCACAGAGTTATCCACAGTATTTGTGGAAAACAAGATGCTCGAAAAGAAGTGCTTTTGACGCTCGCCTGGACGGTTGTGCCAATGGTGTCGGAAGGCGGTCTGTGTGAGTGTCAGGGTAATGAGGTAGAATGCCGCAACCTTGATCTTCCCCGACCGGAGCATACCCCCTGGCTTCCCTGCTCAAATCACTGACTACCGTGGGTGGCAACACCATGGTTTCCCGTGTGCTGGGTTTTATCAGGGACTTGGTGCTGGCGCGGGTCTTCGGCGCGGATGCCGCTACGGATGCGTTTTTCGTGGCCTTCAAGATCCCCAATTTCCTGCGGCGACTGTTTGGCGAGGGGGCTTTTGCCACGGCATTCGTGCCTGTACTCATGGAATACAAGGAGCAGCGCTCCCATTCCGAACTGAAGGCACTGGTCGATCACGTGGCTGGCACTCTGGGGCTGGTGCTGTTGGTAGTTTCTTTCATCGGTGTGTTGGCTGCGCCGCTGATCGTGTCGTTGTTCGCCTTTGGCTGGGTGCTCGATGGTGCTACCGAGAAGCTGGATCTGGCAGCACAGATGCTCCGGCTCACCTTTCCCTATCTGTTGTTCATTTCACTCACGGCATTTGCCGGTGGCGTGCTTAATGCGCACAACAAATTCGCCATTCCTGCATTCACACCGGTATTGCTCAACCTGTGCCTGATCGGTGCAGCGCTGTGGCTGGCGCCGCAGATGCAGCAACCGGTGGTGGCGCTGGCCTGGGGCGTGCTGATCGCCGGGGTGCTGCAGTTTACTTTTCAGCTCCCTTTTCTGTACCAGTTGAAACTGATGCCGACGTTCAAGCCGGCGCCACGACATGAAGGGGTGGGGCGGATCATGAAGCTGATGTTGCCCGCCCTGTTTGCCGTGTCGGTGGTACAGATCAATCTGCTGCTGGATACGGTGCTGGCTTCCTTTCTGCAAACCGGCAGTATTTCCTGGCTGTACTATTCCGACCGACTCATGGAGTTCCCCCAGGGTGTACTGGGTGTGGCGCTGGCGACTGTTATCCTGCCCAATCTTTCCAGGCGTCATGCGGCGGCGGACAACAAGGCGTTCAGCCATACGATGGACTGGGGGTTGCGCACTACCCTGCTGCTGGGCGCGCCTGCTGCTGTGGGGCTGGCGGTATTGGCCGGGCCCATGATCGCCACGCTGTTTCTTTCCGACCGATTTGATATGCGCGACGTGAGCATGGCCAGGCTCAGTCTGATGGCTTATTCCCTGGGGCTGCTGGCCTTTATCCTGATCAAGGTGCTTGCCCCTGGCTATTACGCCCGCCAGGATACCAAGACCCCGGTTAAAATTGGCCTCATTGCCATGGCTGTAAACATGCTCTTCAACCTGGTACTGATCTTTCCCCTGCAGCATGCAGGGCTTGCACTGGCCACCAGCTTGTCAGCGTTTGTGAACGCCGGATTGCTGTTCAGGGGATTGCGAAAAAGCGGTGTCTATCATCCCGGGCGGGAGTGGCCGAGTCTGTGGGTAAAAGTCCTGCTCGCATCGCTGGGAATGGCTGCGGTTATTTTTTGGGGCATGCCGGAACTGCAGGCATGGGTTGAAACCAGCGTGTGGATGCGGGCAGCTTGGCTGGGGTCGTGGATCGGCGTTGGTGCACTGGTGTATTTCCTGCTTCTGGCCTTGTTCGGTATACGGCCGCACCATTTTCGAAACGTGGAACGAGCATAAGTACCGGAATCGTTGTAAACTGCTGGGTTCGGAAGTCATTGCTCAAGTGGTGCTGAATATGTCATTGGCGAGGTTATTTCGTTTTCTGGGGCTGGGCCTTGCAGCCATGCTGGGCAGCGCGAATGCCGTTGCGGCTTCTGCTGTGCTGGCCCAGACAGAACAAAGGAATGTACTGCTGATGAAAAACGGTGCGGTCATTCTGGCCCATACCGGGCAGTATGATAAGGAATTTCCTGTCAATGCCATGATAGAAGGAAATTTGCAAAACTATTGGGCCAGCGGCAAACCCGGACCCAAGGGTTGGTATCCACAGAGCTTTGTGATCGAGCTGGAAAGACCGATCGCCCTTGCAAAACTGGTGGTGGACAATCGTGAAACAGATGAACAAGCCTATCCGGGCGTTTCAGCTCGGCAGGTGCGTTTTTCCGCGTCCACGCAATCATCGCAATCTGGCTGGGAGCCGGTGGCTACCATTGAAGCACGGCAGTTTTCCCGCAAGGAGGAGCTTCTGGACAAACCGCTGCTGGCGAGATGGCTGAAAGTGGAAGTCCTGTCTAATTATGGCCACAGGAATTATATAGAAATCAATGAATTGGAGGCTTATGGAAAGCCGGTTGGCGAGCGCCCCTCTTTCATCGATCCAAACGGGGTTTATCAAACCAATTACGGTCTTCTGAAACTCCAGGTCGACGGGAGCCGGGTGACGGGTTGTTACGAAGTGGATAAAGGTTATGTTCACGGCACAACCAATGGACGGGTTTTCAATATCGAATGGATGGAGCACAAGGGCGAAGAGCGGGGTACAGCGTTGCTGGTATTGTCCTCCGAAGGTTTTCTCAATGGCCTGTGGTATGAAGATGGCATTATGAAAGGTCCCTGGTTCGGCAATAAATTGCGTGCCGATCAACAGATCGAATGTGATCCTGTGACGGCGGCCATGGGCGTGGGCTTCAAGGCTGACACCCTCGTCAACCAGTAATATGCAACTTGTTCGCGGTCAGCATAATCTGCACGCCAGTCATCGAGACTGTGCAGCCACCATTGGCAACTTTGATGGCGTACATCTGGGACATCAGGCAGTTTTCAAAGCATTGCAGGAAAAGGCGATACACATGGCTGTGCCTTCAACAGTTATCCTTTTTGAGCCACAGCCTATGGAGTTCTTTCAGCCACAGAAAGCACCCCCACGCCTGACCCGCCTGCGTGAAAAGCTCATCCATATCCGCAACTGTGGCATTGATCGGGTAGTGCTGCTGGAATTCAATCAGCATCTTGCGTCCTTGTCCGCAGAAGCGTTCGTACAGCAAGTGCTGGTGGATGGGCTGGCGATACGCCACCTGTATGTCGGTGATGATTTTCGCTTTGGACGGGAGCGCAAAGGCGATTTTTCATTGTTGCAGAAAGCGGGTGAGAAGCAGGGTTTCAGCGTGGAGGGAATGGATACCATCTGTCATGATGATTGCCGTATCAGTAGTACGCGCATCCGCGAAGCGCTGGCGGCGGGTGATTTTTCTACCGCAGAGCTTTGCCTCGGGCGGTCCTACCAGATTTGTGGCCGAGTCGGACACGGTAACCAACGTGGTAGAACGATCGGTTTTCCCACATTGAACATCAATCTGCATCGAAGTGTCAGTCCGGTTCGTGGTGTGTTTGCCGTGCACGTAGAGGGACTGGATGACGAGGCATTGCCGGGGGTGGCCAATGTGGGCACCCGTCCCACTGTGGATGGAAAAGGACGCCCTTTGCTGGAAGTACACCTGTTTGATTTTGATCGCCCTGTCTATGGCGCTCAGGTCGGAGTGACCTTCATCCAGCGGATTCGGGACGAGAAAAAGTTTTCATCATTTGATGAGCTGCAGCAGCAAATCCTTCTGGACGCCGCCCGAGCCAGAAAAATACTCCACATTTAACTCTTACACAGGATCAAAAAGTCCGTGAGCAAATACAAGGACACACTCAACCTACCCAAGACCGATTTTCCCATGCGTGGCAACCTTGCCCAACGCGAGCCGCAAATGCTCAAGCAATGGGAAGAGCAGAAGCTCTACCGGAAGATTCGTCAAACCTGTGCCGGACGGGAAAAATCTGTCCTCCATGACGGTCCCCCCTACGCCAATGGCGAAATCCATATCGGCCATGCGGTGAACAAGGTGCTCAAGGATATTATCAACAAGAGCGCTACCCTGGACGGTTATGATACGCCCTATGTGCCAGGTTGGGATTGCCATGGCCTGCCCATCGAATTGCAGGTGGAGAAAAAAGTGGGCAAGCCGGGGCGCAAGGTCAGTGCGGCGGAGTTTCGCAAGGCCTGTCGCGCTTACGCGCAGAAGCAGGTAGATGGCCAGCGAGAAGATTTCAAGCGTCTTGGCGTGCTGGGGGACTGGGACAATCCCTATCTCACCATGGATTACAGCCAGGAGGCGGATATCATTCGTTCTCTGGGGCGTATCGTGGCAGCGGGCCATGTACACAAGGGTTCCAAGCCCGTGAATTGGTGTACCGATTGTGGCTCGGCGCTGGCGGAAGCGGAAGTCGACTACATGGACAAGGCCTCTTTCGCCATCGATGTGGCATTCGAAGTGCTGGATGACGAAGCCCTGATGGCCCGTTGTCATTCGGTACCCGGCGATCATGGCCATGGTCCGTTGTCGGTGGTGATCTGGACCACAACCCCCTGGACATTGCCTGCCAACCAGGCCGTGGCGCTGAATCCCGAGCTCGATTATGCCGTGGTGCAGACGGAACACCAGCGTTTTCTGGTCGCGGAAGCCCTGATGAAAGACGCTCTGGCGCGTTGGGGAATGGACGATTACCGGGTGATCGCCTATGGTCGTGGCGAAGCGTTCGAAGGCCTGCTGCTCAAACATCCTTTCTACGAGCGGGAAGTACCCATCATCCTGGGCGAGCATGTCACGCTGGAAGCGGGTACCGGTGCCGTCCATACCGCTCCCGGTCACGGCCTGGAAGATTACATCATCGGGCAGAAATACCACCTGAAGGTCGATAATCCGGTATTGGGCAACGGCTGCTTCAAGGAAGACACGCCCCTGTTTGCCGGCGAGCATGTGTTTGCAGCCAACGAAAAGGTCATCGAGGTGCTCAAGGCGCGGGGCGCACTGCTGCGTGAGGAGCGGCTGGTACACAGCTACCCCCACTGCTGGCGTCACAAGACCCCCATCATTTTCCGCGCCACGCCCCAATGGTTCATCAGTATGGATCAGAATGGCCTACGCGAAGCGGCCCTCAAGGAAATCGACAATGTGAAATGGCTGCCGGAATGGGGCAGGGAGCGTATTCGTGGGATGGTGGAAAACCGCCCGGACTGGTGTATTTCCCGTCAGCGCACCTGGGGGGTGCCCATCGCCCTGTTCGTGCACAAACACAATGGCAAACTGCATCCGGATACCGGTGAGTTGTTCGAGAAAGTGGCGCAGCTGGTCGAGAAGGATGGCATTGAAGCCTGGTTCCAGCTTAAGTCGGAAGACTTGTTGGGTGCCCAGGCAGCAGATTATGAGAAGGTCACGGATACCCTGGACGTGTGGTTCGATTCCGGCGTCAGTCATGCCTGTGTGCTGGATCGACGCAAGGAACTGCACCGTCCCGCAGAACTGTATCTGGAAGGTTCGGATCAGCATCGCGGCTGGTTCCAGTCGTCCCTGCTGACGTCGGTGGCCATGACCGGCAAGGCGCCTTACAAGACCTGTCTTACGCACGGCTTCACCGTGGATGCCGATGGCAAGAAGATGTCCAAATCCCTGGGCAATGTCATCCAGCCGCAGAAAGTCACCAAGAATCTGGGGGCGGACATCATCCGTCTGTGGGTAGCGGCAACGGATTATCGTGCCGAGATGAGTGTTTCCGATGAAATCCTCAAGCGCACGGCGGACGCCTACCGGCGTATCCGCAATACCACGCGCTTCCTGTTGGCTAACCTGTTCGATTTTGAACCGCAGCAGCATTTGCTGGCGGCGGACGACATGATCGAGCTGGATCGCTGGGTGGTTGCCAGGGCCAATACGCTGCAACAGGAGATCGTCGAAGCCTATCGCAACTACAACTTCCACCTGATCTATCAGAAGGTGCTGCAGTTCTGCGTTGTGGATCTGGGCGGTTTCTATCTGGACGTGATCAAGGATCGCCAGTACACCACGCAGAGGGACAGTCTGCCCAGACGCTCCTGCCAATCAGCCATCTACCATATCGCGGAAACCATGTTGCGCTGGCTGGCGCCCATCCTCAGCTTTACCGCACATGAGGCCTGGCAGCATTTGCCGGGCAAGCGCAGCGAGTCGGTCTTTCTGGAAACCTGGTATGAAGGACTGTTTGCCCTGGAAGGTCGGGGTGACCTGGATGAGCAGGACTGGCAGCATGTGCTGGAAACACGCGCCGCGGTAAGCGGGCAGCTCGAAGGTATGCGCAAGAACGGTGATATTGGCTCCTCCCTGGATGCGGAAGTTACCTTGTATTGTGATGATGCCCTACGTGCGTCACTGGCCAAACTGGGTGATGAATTGCGTTTCCTGCTGATTACATCTTATGCCACCCTCAAGCCGTTAGCGGAACGTTCTGCAACGGCGCAGGACAGTGAACTGCAAGGGCTGGCAGTAGAATCCGTAGCCAGCGTACATCCCAAATGTGTGCGCTGCTGGCATCATCGTGAGGATGTAGGCAGTCATGCCGATCACCCCGAACTGTGTGGCCGTTGTGTGGAGAACGTGACAGGCAAGGGCGAAACCCGTCGCTATGGCTGATACCCTGAAGGTCTGGCCCCATCTGTTGCTGGCCGCTACGGTGGTGGTGCTGGATCAACTGACCAAGCTGTGGGTACTGGCTGCTTTTCAACCCCATGAAGTGCTGCCAGTGCTGCCGGTGTTCAATCTGACGCTGGTATTCAATACCGGTGCTGCGTTCAGCTTTCTCAGTGACGCCGGGGGGTGGCAGCGCTGGTTCTTCATCGGCCTGACAAGTCTGGTTTCCATTGGCTTGTTGGTGTGGCTCACGCGGCTTCGGCAGCACGAGCGTCTTGCTGGCGTTGCTCTGGCCATGATTCTTGGTGGGGCGGCAGGCAATCTTCTGGATCGTGTAAGGCTGGGCAAAGTGGTGGATTTTCTGGATTTCTACTGGCAGCAGTGGCACTGGCCGGCATTCAATGTGGCTGACAGCGCGATTACGCTGGGTGTTGTGATCCTATTGCTGAGTTCCTGGAAGCAGGCTGACTCCTGAAACAGGCTTCTTGGTAGGACATCGTCCCTACGGGCCATGACCCCATGGATGCTGGCAATGCAGGAAGCAATTGCCAGTGCCGTACGTCCTGTACATAAAAAACCCCGGTCACATCCTGTTGTGATCGGGGTTGTCGCCTGGCTTGGCTTGTTCATTCCTTGATTCTTCCTTGATGTTCGTCCTTGTACGATTTTCTCCCTTTACATCCTTGTATCTGGCGACGGTTATAGTCTCTCAGTTTTGCCGTTTGGCGTCTGTAGGGCAGAGTGGAAGTGCTTGTAGGGATTTTCCTACAACTGCTGGCAGAGTTGCTCAAGTCCTTCTGCAATGCGTGGTCCCGGTCTTCCCAGTGTCGGGCTGGCAGCGATGACTCTGGTTTTTGTGCTCCACCGTTCTCTATCTGGCTGACCGGTGACAATTACCTGCACCGGAGTGGCCAGCAGGCTTTCAGCAGAAAGCGTGAAGACAGCGCGCGGCACGTCAGAGAAAACATTCTGCAGATGCGCCAGCTGCAGAATTTCGTTCAGCCAGTGTTTGCCACCGATGCTCATCGGGGGAGCGGTCCAGATTTCGTAATAAACCGTTTCCATCGGGGCATTACTGCGCCGATGGCAGGCCATGGCTATTCTGCTGCGGAAGTTGTCAGCAGCCAGTTTTCCTTTTTCGGGCTTGCCAACCAGTGTGCCCAGTCTCGACAGGGTTGTAGCGATATCCAGGACTGTTGCGGGTTCACTCATGAACACGGGGATTGCTGATCTTTGCAGCCATTGCAGATCCCCAGGATGGTTGCCCGATGCCCAGGCAATCACCAGATCGGGTTTGTAGGCAAGAATCTGCTCCCTGTCCAGTCCTCCCAGGGTGTTGATTTTGGGTATATTCTGCATGGATTGCGGGTAGTCGAAAAACTGCGCGGCCGCGACGAGTCTGTTTTCAGCGCCGATGGCGAGCAGCATTTCGGTGGCATGGGGTGACAGGGTGACGATACGTTGTGCCGGAGCGGAAAGTCTGACTTCGCGATTCAGGTCATCCTGTACACTGATGTCGGAGGCCACGGGGGCAGAAACGATGAGTGCAAGGAGCAAAGCCAGATAGCGCAATTGGCTCATTGCCGTTCCAGCAGAGACAAGTATCGTGACCAGTCAAATGCCGGGCCGGGATCAGTTTTCCTGCCGGGCGCAATGTTTTCATGGCCGGTAATACGGCCTTTGTGAATTGCAGGGAATGCCTTCATGACTTGCCTGCTCAGTTCGGCGAGGCTCTGATACTGTGCGTCTGTGTAAGGTAGGGTATCTGTGCCTTCCAGTTCGATACCGATGGAGAAATCGTTGCAGCAATCTCGTCCCTGGAAGGAGGACTCTCCCGCATGCCAGGCGCGTTTGTGCATGGGAACGAACTGCAGAATCTCTCCGTCTCTGCGGATGAGGAAATGTGAGGAAACCCGGAGATAATGGATTTCCTGAAAATATGGGTGTTGTGAAGGATCCAGTTTGTTGAGAAAAAAATCTTCGATCCAGTAGCCGCCAAACTGTTCCGGAGGCAGGCTGATGTTGTGGATTACCAGCAAATCCACGACGGTGTTTTCCGGTCGGTCATCACAGTTTGGCGATGGGCAGTGATGAACGTCAGGGAGCCAGGAAGCAAAGGGTGTATTCATGATCTGGAAAACTGCCAAAGGCGGGTAGTGTTAGTTGGTTATAATCCTTTCTGCTCAATAGCTTGGAAAAATATTTTATATTTAACTTTAAAATGAGCCGAATTTCATTTATAAACGAATACCAAGTGCTGTTTATGGCCAGCAAGTAATTGCTGTGATCTGATTCAAAGGATCTTTGCCCGCTGTTGGATTAGTCGTAGTATTGCTGTCAGACTGATCAACAATAAACAGTTTGACAGAATTCTATGGGTTTGCAACAGGAGCAAAACAGCCAAACTTGGGCTTTTCTATGTCGCAGTTGAAAAAAACTTCCTTGACGCTGAATCAAAAGCAGCAACTCCAGGCTGCATTCAGCGAACGCCTGCGACACTGGATAGAAACCACTATGGAAGCCTTTTTCCAGAATCTGGATGAGCAGTTTTTCAGTCTGGCCGAGCAGGCTGTCAGTGACAGTGTACAAAGAACCTACATTGACGCCATTCGTGAATTGCGACAAGGCAGGGAGGAGCTGAGACAGCGCTATCAGCATCGAGTAGCGCTTGCATCAGAGCGCTTTTTTCTGGATTTCAGATCCTATCAATATGAATTCTTGCGCACCCAAGTGCATATTGATGAAAACCAGGACTCAATGGAACTGATCAATCAGGATGTTCTGGAAGAAGATCTTGCGGTAATGCGTGTAGCCCATCATGCCGAAAACAGACATCTATCCAGACTGAAGGCGTTGAGTGGACTGTTGGCGGTGGTGGTTCCAGCTAAAACCCTTAAACGTCCAGAAGTACCCGTGTCGCCGACGATACTGAGCCACGCCCTCCAGTATGCATTGCAGGAATGGCAAGGGGACTTACAGACCAAACTGTCCATTTATGAAGTCTATGGGAAGTACTGCCTGGACGGGCTGGATGCATTGTATCCGGATCTGATCGAGATTCTTGAGCAGGCAGGATTGACGCCTGTGCAGGAGCCAGTGCAAGCACCGCGGGCAAGTCGCAGAAGCGGTAAACCCCAGCAATATGCACAACGCCCCGGGAGCATGGACGAGAGCACCTTGTTTGGCATCGTGGCACTGGTGCGGCAACTGGAGGAAGAGCAAAGAGATACGCTTGGACTCCCCAGCCAGAAGATCAGCCATCTTTCCGAAGAATGGCCGGCGGCAAGCTCAGAGACGATAGCCAATGTGATTGGGATATTGCAGTCAGAGATTGCCCTGAATCCGCCCAAGGACATACGCCAGGCACGGGTTACCCAGAATGCGCTGAAGGGGCAGCTGGTCTCCGAACTGGGAAAAACAGTTACCGACCAGAAAGTCCGTTTACAGCGCCTGGATCAGCACATCATCGATGTTGTAAACATGCTGTTCGAATATATTCTGGATGATCCTGTCATCCCGGCACAAATGAAAGTATTGCTGGTACGTCTGCAAATGCCTGTGCTGCGCATATCGGTGGAAGACAAGAGCTTTCTTACGGATCGTTCCCACCCTGTTCGGGATTTGCTCAACAATCTTGCCGCCGCCGCGTCACGCTGGGCAGATGAAGGCGACTATGCTGCCAACAGTATCTATGGCCATATCGAACAGGCAGTACAGCGCATCGTCAATGATCCTCAAGGAGGCGTGGATTTATGGATTGAGGTAAATCAGGAATTTGAAGATTATGTGCTGCATGAAGAGCGTGGTGCCCGCGTGGCAGAAGAGCGGCTGTCACAGGTGGCAAAGGGGAAGGAGCGTTTGTCGATGGCAAGGCAGGCCGTCGATGATTATCTGACAAAATTGCTGCCGAAAGCCATTCCCGCTCCGGTATATCAGATTATTGATGAGGTCTGGCGTGATGTCATGACACTCATTTTGTTACGCGAAGGGGTAGACAGCAAGGAGTGGAAAAAAGCAGTTCGGGTTCTCGAACAATTGGTTGACAGCATCATTCCCCGCGCCGACCCGGAAGATCGTCAGACGCAGATGGCCAAGATTCCCCTGCTTCTGGCCGAACTGCGGCTTGGTTTCTCGTCAATTTCCTACGATAGCGGCCGCGCTGCAATGATGTTCAAGCAACTGCAGCATTGTCATGTGACCAGTTTGCGTGGGCTGCAACCTGCGACCATGAAGTATGAACCTGAAGATCAGATGCCTGCCGCGGGGGACGATATCCAGAACATTCTAGATGATGAGTATATGCGGCAAGTGGATGAACTGAAGCAGGGTCAGTGGATTGCCTGGAATACAACCGCAGGAAAGGAAAAGCGTGGCAAGCTCTCCTGGCGCAGTGAAGTTACCGATCTGTTGATGTTCGTGGATCTACGTGGTCGGCGGGTGGCAGAAATGTCCAGCAGTGAACTGGCGGACCTGTTGCGCAGTGGGCGGGCAACTGTATTGACGAGCATCGAACGCCCGATGATGGAACGCGCACTGACGACAATCTACAACACCCTTTCCCGTCAATTGCCGGGACAGGCGTTGCCGGCATGATATTTGCTGTGCTCATGTAAGCTGCCGTATCCCGGTTTTACCAACTTCCTACACTACCTCCCCAGGCCTGTATTTTGGGCGACGAATGAAGTATGGTTCAGCGCAGATAGGACATTGTCTGGCGCCTGAAAGCAACATGCAGGGAAAAATCCACAAGCCCGTTTCACCTTTCCATCCCCTGGCCCGATTCCTCGGCAAAGTGCGTTTTCCTCTGCACATTCATATCGCCACACTGTTCATCGGGCTGATCGTCGCCGTTGGCTTGATTCTGGGCTGGTTCAATTACCACAAGAATGCTGAAATCATCCTTTCTGCCTCGGAGCAGTTATTCGACCAGATCAATCAGGAAGTCATGACCCATTTGCGTCAGACAGTGGGTCAGACAGCCGGCAGTATCAATCTTCTGGTGCTAACACCGATTTCCCATGCGCAAACGCTCGAGGAGCGTATCGGGAACCTGCCACTGCTGGTTGCTGTGTTGCGGAATGAGATGTCACTGTCGGCGGTGCAAACCGGTTATGCCAACGGTGACTATTTCATTGTCCGTCCATTGCGCAGTACATTCATGCAGCAGCAATTCAAGGCACCGGCGGGCGCGGCGTACATGGCGGACAATATTGTCAAAGGGCAGGGGCCGCAGCAGCGAATGCTACGCCTGTTTTTTGATCAGAAGCTGGAGGAAATCAAACGGCAACCGCTACCGGATACGGTATATGATCCACGCCAGCGTGACTGGTACCAGCAGGCCATGGCTGCAGAAGATGTCAGTGTCGGCAATCCCTATCTTTATTTTTTTATCCGCAAGGTGGGATTAACCATTGGCCAGAAGTCTCCGGACGGGAATGCCGTAGTGGCTGCGGACATTACCCTTGAGTCGCTTTCCGCGACTCTCAATCATCACTCCATAGCACCTTCTGCAGAAGTGATGGTTTTTGACGATCAAGGAAGAGTGCTGGCATATCGATATCCTGAAAAGCTGATTGTCCGGAAAGAAGGGGACAGCTTCGATATTGCACGTATTGATGAGCTCGACAGCCCGGTTCTATCCCGTATTGCTCCCCGCATTCTGCAGAAAAAGGAACAAATGGATTTTACCTTTGAGGGGAGGAAATGGTTGGGTACGGTGCGCAAAATCGATGCCCAAAAAAATACGCCCTTGTACCTGTCCATCGTAGTGCCGGAACAGGAACTGCTATCCGATGCGGCACGCATATCCAGGGAGAATACGCTGATTACGGTGTTGATTCTGCTGTTGGCCCTGCCGTTGGCCTGGTTGTTCGCACACAAGATCACTCGTTCTCTGCGCGTGTTGTCTCAGGAAACACAGCGGATACGCGATCTCGATTTCAGTGGGCAGGTCACCACCAACTCCATGATCCTGGAAATTGTGGAGCTGGCTGAAGGCATGGAGGTAATGAAAGATACTATCAACAAGTTCTTGCGTCTTATCACCTCCCTGGCGGGAGAACAGGACTTTGATCGGATGTTGCGCCGTATTGCTCAGGAAACGCTTGATGCAGGCAAGGCAGATGCCGTCGGGATACTGTTACTGACTGAAGATGAAACGCAGCTGACCCCTGCTGTCCTGGAAATCAAGGGGAGCCCTGGGGCAGCTCCCCTGTTGCCGGCTTTCAGCCTCGGTGAGCAGAAAGGCTCTTTGTTCGTGCGGGTGCTGGAGAGCGGCAACATCAGCGTGGAGAATGTCACTGAGGCAGCTGTCGGGCTATTCGAATCCAGTCTGCTGTCTGTGTTGCAAGTTCATCACCTGCAGATTGCCGCTTTTCCTCTTAAGAATCGCAGTAACGAGGTGATCGGGGTCTTGTATGCGGTTTACGGGAAACAGCAGGATGAAACAGGCGACGGTCCTGAGAAGGAACGGTTGAGCTTCATCGATGCATTGACGGGATTTGCCGCAGTCTCACTGGAAACCAGGTTGTTGCTGAAATCCCAGAAAGACTTGCTCGAGGCTTTCATAAAGCTGATCGCTGGTGCCATCGATGCCAAATCCCCCTACACGGGGGGGCATTGCCAGCGTGTGCCGGAACTGACCAAAATGCTGGTCGAAGCTGCCAAAGGTAGCGATGCACAGGTATTCAAGCTGTTCGATCCATCCCCGGAAGAGTGGGAGGCTATTCACATTGCGGCCTGGCTGCATGACTGTGGCAAGGTGACGACTCCGGAGTACGTGGTAGACAAGGCGACAAAGCTGGAGACGCTCTACGATCGTATTCACGAAATCCGCATGCGCTTCGAGGTGCTCAAGCGAGATGCACAGATTGCCTACTGGCAGGGTCTGGCAGAGGGCGGAAACAGGGACAGATTGCAAAGGCAGCTGAAAGCACAAATGAGTGCTCTGGACGATGATTTCTCCTTTGTGGCCAAGTGCAACGAGGGTGGTGAGTACCTGCCACAGGAAAGCATCGAGCGCCTCAAGGAAATCGCCAAACGCCGTTGGCAACGTACACTTGACGATCGTATTGGTCTTTCCTGGGAGGCGTTGCAACGCAAGCACTCCTCACCCGTGGATGCGCTACCGGTAACAGAAAATGTGTTGGCAGACAAACCGGAGCATCTTGTTCCTCGGGATGAAAGTGCCTGTATTCCGGCGGAGAACCCCTGGGGTTTCAAGCTCGATGTGCCGAAATACAAGTTCAATCATGGTGAGATTTACAATCTGTCTGTGCAGAAGGGTACGTTGACAGCAGAGGAGCGTTACATCATCAATGATCATATCGTTCAGACCATTATCATGCTGGAGCAGCTTCCTTATCCCAGACATTTGCGTGAAGTACCCGCGCTGGCTGGCGCACATCACGAAAAAATGGATGGCAGCGGCTATCCACGCAAGTTGAAAAGAAATGAAATGCCCCTGGTAGCCAGAATCATGGCGATTGCGGATATATTCGAAGCCATCACCGCGTCCGACCGTCCGTATAAAAAGCCCAAGAAACTCAGCGAAGCCATTTACATCATGGCATCGATGAAAACGGATCAGCATATTGATGCCGATTTGTTTGATTTGTTCTTGAGTTCAGGGGTCTATCTGCGCTATGCGGAAAAGTTTCTTGCTCCGGAACAAATCGACCACGTAGACATAGAGAAATATCTTTCTGAGTGATGAGGGCCACTTGCATCCCTGGAATTGCTAC
>CAZFXI010000001.1:7628-9891 GCA_964522855.1 uncultured Sedimenticola sp. | reverse complement strand
ATAGAGAAATATCTTTCTGAGTGATGAGGGCCACTTGCATCCCTGGAATTGCTACAATTCCCGCTTTTCCGGGAGCCCTCGCGGGTTACCTGCAATCTATTCGGAGAAACACATGGCAGATAAAATGACTGACTCAGGGCTGAAATATGATGACCTGGAGGAAGGAACCGGTACCGAGGCCGTAGCAGGCACTCAGGTGACCGTACATTACACAGGCTGGCTGGAAGATGGCAGCAAATTCGATTCCAGCCTGGACAGAAACCAGCCCTTTCAATTTGCGCTGGGAAAGGGGCAGGTCATACGTGGCTGGGATGAAGGCGTGCAGGGCATGAAGGTGGGTGGCAAGCGCAAGCTGACGATTCCCTCCCAACTCGGCTATGGCGCGGCGGGTGCCGGTGGCGTGATACCGCCCAATGCCACCCTGGTTTTTGAAGTGGAACTGCTTGAGGTCAGTTGATGCTGCCGGACCGGAAGCAGATTGAAGCTGATGCTCGACGCGCCCTGGCGGAAGATGTGGGCGAGGGTGATCTGACCGCTGCGCTGGTTCCAGAGGGCAGCAAGGTGCAGGCTCGGCTGATCTGCAGGCAGCCCGCGGTGCTCAGTGGTAGCGCCTGGGTAAGCCAAGTGTTCCACCAGATCGATGCCGAGCTGCAGCTGAAATGGGAGCTTGGTGACGGTGATCGCCTGCAGGAAAATCAGCTGGTATGCACCATAACGGGTTCGGCGGCGGGCATACTGACGGCGGAACGAACGGCACTGAACTTTCTGCAGACCCTGTCCGGTACGGCTACGCTGACCGCAAGCTATGTTGATGCGGTGCAGGGGCTGGATGTGACTATCCTGGACACACGCAAGACCCTGCCCGGCCTGCGAGTGGCACAAAAATACGCCGTAAGCTGTGGTGGTGGTGTCAATCACCGCCTCGGGCTGTATGATGCGATCCTGATCAAGGAAAACCATATTGCCGCCGCCGGTTCCATCCCTGCGGTGCTGGAACAGGCGCGAAGCTTGCATCCGGATGTATCCATCGAGATTGAAGTGGAAAGCCTGAACGAGCTGAGCACCGCGCTGGAAGCTGATGCCAGGCGTGTGTTGCTGGACAATTTCAGTCTGCAACAATTGCGTGAAGCGGTGGCGCTTAACCGGGGCAGAGCGCAACTGGAAGCTTCAGGTGGTGTGGATCTGGGTACCATCCGCGCCATCGCCGAGACCGGCGTTGATGATATTTCCGTGGGTGCGCTGACCAAGGATTTGCAGGCGGTGGATTTTTCCCTGCTTTTTGCAGCTTCGGAAGAATGAACTTTTACGCTTTTTGTTGTCCAATTTAGGGCTATTCAATATCAGAAGGTTGGGACTCTTTTTATGAGTCTGGCCAGGAACCGAGGAAAAACAGTAAATGAAGAAAAAAAGAATTGTGTTGATGCTGGCGGCTGCTGTTCTGGCTGGCCAGGTGCAGGCGACAGAACTGAAAACCTTTGATCAGCGTTACAGCTATACGCTGGGTACGCGTATGGCAAAGATGCTCAAGGCACAGGGCATCGGTGAGTTGGATGGCGCGGCTTTCGGAGCGGCGGTGGCTGATGTGATCAATGGCAAACCGTTGCAGCTCACGGACGATGAAATGACAGAGGTGCTGAAACTGCGCTCCGAGAAGGCGGCCAAGGAACGGGCAGAGAAAGCCGCCAAGGCGATGGAAAAAGCCAAGGCGTTTCTGGCCGAGAGCGCCAAGAAGCCGGGTATCACGGTACTGGAGAGTGGCTTGCAATACAAAGTCGTCAAGCCGGGAAGTGGTGAGCCGCCAAAAATGACCGATACCGTAAAAGTACATTACGAAGGCCATACCATTGACGGCAAGAAATTCGACAGCTCCTACGATCGTGGCAAGCCGGCACAGTTCGCCTTGAAAGGTGTGGTCAAAGGGTTTTCAGAAGCGCTGACCCACATGAAGCCTGGTGCAAAATGGAAAGTGATCATCCCGCCAGAATTGGGTTATGGCGCCCGTGGTGCAGGAAATGCCATCGGTCCCAATGAGGTGCTGATGTTTGATCTGGAATTGCTGGAGATTGTTCCACCAAAACCTGAAGCCGGCAAGGCAGACAAGAAATAATCCTGCTTTGTCATGCATAAAAAAACGCCGCAGCCTGTGGCGTTTTTTTATGACCAGGGATGGTCTGTATGCCGCGGGTACAGGGATGTTCAGGAGCGGCCATGACCAGGGATGGTCTGTATGCCGCGGGTACAGGGATGTTCAGGAGCGGCCATG
>CAZFXI010000001.1:0-7528 GCA_964522855.1 uncultured Sedimenticola sp. | reverse complement strand
ACCAGGCACTGTGGTAACTGCTCCTGTGCTACCAGCATTTTTACATCCACGTAGGCCGTATGCTACAGCCATTCCGGGGTGAACCTGCGTGACAGTATAAGGTGGTCAGCCCTTGTCGAGCTCCAGGTATTCCCAGATTTTCTCGGTGAGGGTCTTGTCGCCTTCCTCCAGTTCGGGGAAGTTGCCCCTTTTTTCATTCAACGCAAGAATGCGCAATGCATCCCGATACAACTCCACCATGCCCATCTTTTCATACGCAATGATCATGATGGTCAGCCCATCCTTCACAGAAGGCGTGTACTGATAATGCTGCACCACATACTGCGCCCGGTTTGCTGCCGCCAGCCAGGCGCCACGATCCAGATAATAGCGGGCCACATGAATCTCGTGGCGGGCCAGCTGGTTGCGCAGATACAGCATGCGCAGTTTTGCATCCTGGGCATACTCCGTATCCGGGAAACGGCGCACCAGTTCCGCAAAGTCGTTATAGGATTCCATGGTAGAGCCAGGATCCCGTTGGGAATTGTCTGTCGGCAGGAAGCGCGAGAAGAAACCCATGTTGCGCGTGAAATTCACCAACCCTTTCAGATACAGTGCATAAGCCACCGCCGGGTGATCCGGATGCAGCTTAACGAATCGTTCGACAGCTGCCAGGGTTGAATCGGGTTCGTCTGCCCGATAATAGGCGTAGGCAATATTCAACTGGGATTGCAGGGCATATTTGCCGAAAGGGTAGCGGGATTCCAGCTTCTGGTAGTACTCGATGGCTCGCTGGTAGTTCCCGCCATGCATGGCTTCTGTGGCTTCGGAATAGAGCTTCTGCGCAGACCAGCCCGCAGTCTTGTCCACTTGTTCGGGCAACAGGCCGCATCCGCTGAATAAAAATGCGACAATAAAAACCGGCCAGAGAATTTTAGGCATGAGAATGTCTATCCAGAATTTGAATGGCCCAAATTATACCCCACATTGGCAGCAGGCAGAAAAGACAGTGGAAGAAATACGGCATCAGGGAACTATTGATCAGGCGTTGTCCGGATTACGTCTGGATCAGGCGCTGGCACGCCTGTTTTCGGACTATTCCCGCAGCCGCCTGCAATCCTGGATAAGAGCCGGACGGGTGCTGGTGGACGGTGAGGTGCGTAAACCCAGGGACAAGGTCTGGGCAGGTGAGCAGGTTCATCTTCGGGCGCTGCCGGAAGCAGACCAAAGCTGTGAACCTGAGGATATTGCCCTGGATATTGTTTATGAAGACGAACACCTGCTGATGGTAAACAAGCCTGCAGGACTGGTGGTGCATCCGGCAGCCGGAAACTGGAGCGGCACCTTGCAGAACGCCTTGTTGCACCATGATCCGGAAGCTGCCACTTTGCCGCGGGCGGGCATCGTTCATCGGCTGGACAAGGACACCACCGGCCTGATGGTGGTGGCGCGCAGCCTGGTAGCACACAAGCGTCTGGTTGAAGCCTTGCAGGCTCGCGAAATCAAACGCGAATATCTGGCCCTGGTAGTGGGCCTGCCCAGCGCCGGTGGCACCGTGGATGCGCCCATTGGCCGCCACCCCGCCAAGCGCGTGTGTATGGCGGTGGTGCCTGGTGGCAAACCCGCTCGCACCCACTACCGAATCAACGAGCGCTTTCGTATTCATACGCTGCTGGATGTGGAACTGGAAACCGGACGTACGCACCAGATCAGGGTGCATATGGCACATATCCACTATCCTCTGGTAGGCGATACCGTGTACGGTGGCCGTCTCAAATTGCCCCGTGGTGCGAACGAGGAGATGAATCAGGCCTTGCGGGCTTTCCCGCGTCAGGCGCTGCATGCCCGTCGCCTGAGCCTGCAGCATCCGCTTACAGGGGAAGCCATGGTCTGGGAAAGCCCGATTCCCGAAGACATGGGCGCTCTGATCGCCCGGTTGCGCGTAGACGTTACAGAACATGCCTGAGTGGATCGTGCCAGACTGGCCGGCCCCGCAGTCGGTGCAGGCCCTGAGTACCACCCGCATCGGTGGCTGCAGCCAGCCGCCCTGGGACAGCTTCAATCTCGGGGAACATGTTGGCGATGTCCCTGAGAACGTGGCGAAGAACCGGAGCAGATTGCGAGCGCAGGCCAGATTACCTGCCGAACCCTTGTGGCTGGAGCAGATCCACGGTTGTGACGTGCTTGTCGAAAAAGGGCCAGCTTGTCGTGCCGATGCCCGGTTCAGCCGCCAGGCAGGGGAAGTCTGTGCAGTAATGACAGCAGACTGCCTGCCTGTTTTGCTGTGCAGCAACGATGGCAGCGCCGTGGCCGCCGTGCATGCCGGCTGGCGTGGTCTGGCTGCAGGCGTACTGGAGCAGGCATTGCACTGTTTTGATCGGCCAGCCTCGGCTATCATGGCCTGGTTGGGGCCGGCCATAGGCCAGGATGCCTTTGAAGTGGGTGATGAAGTCAGAGAGGCGTTCCTGAAACAGAATGAACAGGCCGAGGCCGCTTTCGTTTCCAGTGGGCAGGGAAAATGGCGTGCGGATATCTATGCGTTGGCACGCCAGCGCCTGCAGACTCGGGGTGTGACCCAGGTGTATGGTGGAGATTTCTGTACCTATACGGATTCCCGACGCTTCTTTTCGTACCGGCGTGATGGTTGCACCGGTCGCATGGCCAGCTTGATCTGGCTGGAGGACTATAATGAATAACTGGAATATGTTGACGCTCACGGGTGAAGATCGGCCCGGTATCGTGGCCAGGATCACTCGGGCGCTGTATGAAAAGAACATGAATCTGGGAGAAGCCTCCATGCTGCGCCTGGGCGGCAATTTCACCATCATGATGATGGTGGCCGGCGACATGGATGCACAGGCATTGCAGCAATCCCTGCAAGACATCGCCATGGAATTGGGTCTGAGTCTGCATATCGATCCCATGCAGGGTGGTCTGCATCGTCATGTGCCACCCAATCTCATGGTGCGCGTGAGTGGGGCGGATCGGGCCGGCATCGTCGCCAAGGTCACGGGCGTACTGGCGGAGTCCGGATTCAATATCCTGGATCTTGAATCCGATGTGGCAGGACACGAGGACAAGCCGGTGTACATTATGCAGATAGCCGGTATCGCCACCGTGCCTCTGGAATCTCTGGAGCAGGCACTGGAGGGATTGCGCTCGGAAGGCATCGATGTGAACATCTCCCCCGTTGAAACGCTGGTGGGCTGATTCGTGGAGCCGTTTGAAATTCTCACCATTCCTGACGAACAACTCAAGCAGGAATCAGAACCCGTCAGCCGATTCGATGTTGGCCTGCAGGACTTCGTGCAACGACTGGAACTGACCCGTCAGCACGGTCCCGGCGCGGTGGGCATCGCGGCCCCCCAGGTGGGGTATTTTCAGCGCATCGCGATCGTGGATTGCTCGGTGACCCGCAAGCCGGTACCCAATCACGGCAATCTGGTGCTCATCAACCCGGAAATCACGCACTGGGAAGGCTATGAAGTGGGCAGGGAAGGTTGTCTGTCCGTGCCTGACTACACAGGCAACGTCATCCGTGCCACGCATATAAAACTCAAAGCCCAGGATGCGCAGGGTGATGAGCACCACTACGAAATGGAAGGCTACGAAGCCCGGGCCGTGCAGCACGAAATCGATCATCTCGACGGCATACTGTTCATCGACCGTGTGGTCAGCCGTCGCACAGATTTATTCAAACGCAAGGTGTATCGTTGATGGATATCAGACAAGCCATAAGCGGCCGGTTTTCCACTCGGGCCTATCTGGATCAGCCAGTGAGCGCGGAGACAATTCGGGACATACTCGATACCGCCCGCTGGGCGCCTTCCGGTGTCAATACCCAGCCCTGGCAGGTGGCGGTCGTGCAAGAGAAAATGCTGCAGCAGCTCAGCGAAGCATTTCTACGCCTGGCTGCCGAAGGCGTCAAACCTGCCCCGGACTACGCTTACTATCCCGGGGAATGGATAGATCCCTACAAGCAGCGCCGTTTCCAGTGCGGTATGGCGCTTTACAAGGCGCTGGATATTGGCAGGGACGACAAGGAAAAACGGCTGGAAGCTGCGCTCAACAACTACCGATTCTTCGGTGCGCCGGTAAGCCTGTTTTTCTTCATGGACAAGCGCATGGGCAAAGGCTCCTGGCTGGATATGGGGATGTTCATTCAGAGCGTGATGCTGGCTGCGAGGGGGCATGGCCTGGGGACTTGCCCCCAGGCATCGACGGCGGATTATCCCGATGTGGTACGGGGAAAACTTGGAGTTTCAGGTCAGAACCTGCTGTTGTGCGGCATGGCGTTGGGGTATCCGGATGAAAATCATCCCGTGAATCAATACCGCACCGTTCGGGAAGATGTGGATGCTTTCAGCAACTGGTATGAATGAAGTGAAGCAGCCGGGCTGTTCAGCGCATGTCGTTGAGAAATCGCTGAAAGTCTGCTGACTGCAGCAGCAGTTCCCTGCCGGCATCGATCAGGTCATCCACTTCTTCTGTTGAAAGGTTGAAAGACGTGGGAATCCGCTTGAGCGCCTGCTGGCGCAGCAGATCGTTTATCTCGTCAAAACTGATATCGACAATGTAATGCCGAATATCGAAACAACCTGCCTGGTCTTTTCCCTGTCTGGCCAGATCCCAGCAACGTTGTAGCGTGATTTCCTCATCCCAGGTGTGCATCAGGGTATTCAGCGTGTCCATGGTTTCGAAGCTGAAGGCGTTGAGTGCGGTGGTGACGGCGGCATTCAACCCAAAACTCAAAGATGGCGATTGCTGCCTGCCGATATCCCCGGAGACAGGGGTCTGCGCATTGACCACGATGATGACCACTTTCTTTACATTCCCGTGTCCGAGGCTTTGCATCGCATGCCAGGCATCACCTTTGCGAGTGATCAGGTTGAGCAGCGGGCGCATGCCGAGGTTGTCGGTCACACCGCCGTCCATCAGATGTATCCAGTGGTTGTTGGTGTCATCCGCGTAGGATTTTTCGGCGAGAGCCAGATGATAGGCGCGGGATCGCTTGTCGCCTTCCTGTAAGGCTTTTTCTGCCCAGGGCTGCAGCCGATGGTCGCAACTTCGATGCTGGTTTGGCAGGCTGATGGGGCTGAGAACCAGGGGTACGGCGGCAGATGCCGCAACCGCACGGGCTACACTGAAACCGGATAAATTCTGGCAGAGCAGGGAAAATTGATGCTGATCGAAGGTGAAGGGAATGCCGCTGGTGAGATTGGTGGCGCTGATGTGGATGAACGGCATTTGTGCCTGATTCAGATCGGCAAATGTCTTGCCGTGAAACAACATTTCATCGTACAAGCGGGCGGCCAATTCGCTGCGGTTGTAGGCAGCTGTCCACAAGGCCGGCCAGTTCCAGGGTGCGAGAATGCGACGAATCAGCATGCCCTGCACATTCTCCTTCAGGAAGTCCTGCTCATAGTGGGAAAAAATTTGGTCGCCAAACAGGCCAAAATAGGCAGAAGTGAGGCTCCCTCCGGACACCGATGAAATGTAATCGACCTCATCCAGCAGGCGGCGTTTCCTGCCATCGACGGTGATCGTGGTGTCACGCAGTATTTTCAATACGCCATAGGACAGAGCAGCGGCGCGGCTGCCACCGCCGGAAAACGCCAGAACTACTAATAGTTGACTGGAACGATCATTGTGGGTGTCCCGTTGATGATAGCGATCGCCAAGCTCCGGGATGTAGGGTTTTGCGGGGCCGCGAAGGGGGGATGAACAGCTAACCAGCACGCCCATTGCAAGCACTGCAAACAGTAGTGTCGTCAACCTGTTGCAGGACATGTCGTGTGCCGTCGTTATCGGGCTTCTTTTTCGAACTTGTAGAGTGCTTCACATTCGGGCAGGTTGTTGTATTTGCGTATCCTGCCTGCCCCTGCGGCGGTGCGACCGCCTGCGCCGTAATCTGCATAGAAGCGTCGGCATGCTTCTGCTGTTTTCTTCTTTTCCTTGATGCAGGCCTGAATCAACGCTTCCCGCTCTGGTGCCAGGCGGGCTTCCCGGGCCGCTTCGCACTTGTCCTTGAGAACCTGCAGGTCGGGTTTGGCAGCGAAAGCACTGCCTGAAAAACCCGATACAAGCAGCATGATTGTGAAATAGCGGTAGATCATGGGTTGCTTCCGTCCGGTTTTCTCGAAGGCGATTGTTGCATTTATGGTATCACTAATGCTCAGAATGTATCATCGGAGTTGAATTATTGCATCGGATCCCCATTTTAAAGCCATCTAAAATATTTGGGAGCCGATCGAAATGCGGATGGATAAACTTACAAGCAAATTCCAGATGGCCCTGGCCGATGCTCAGAGCCTCGCTCTGGGCAAGGACCACCAGTTCATCGAGCCGGTGCATCTGATGATCGCGATGCTCGATCAGGAAGGCGGTGGCGTGCGGCATTTGCTGACCCAGGCGGGGGTGAACGTCAATCAACTGCGTTCCAGCCTGGGCGAAGAGCTGGACCACATGCCCAGTGTCTCCGGGGGCGAGGCGGACGTGCATGTCTCCAATGACCTCAACCGTCTGCTGAACCAGACCGACAAGCTGGCACAAAAAAGAGGTGATCAATATATTTCCTCCGAGCTGTTCGTACTGGCAGCGACGGAAGCCAAAGACCGCCTGGGCGATCTGATGCGCAAGGCCGGCGCCACCAAGGGCGCCATCGAAAAGGCCATCGAGAACGTGCGCGGCGGGCAGGCTGTGGACGATCCCAATGCGGAAGATCAGCGTCAGGCCCTGGAGAAATACACCATCGATCTGACCGAGCGGGCCGAGCAGGGCAAACTCGACCCGGTGATCGGTCGTGACAGCGAAATCCGCCGCACCATCCAGGTGCTGCAGCGCCGCACCAAGAACAATCCCGTGCTCATCGGTGAGCCGGGTGTGGGCAAGACCGCCATCGTGGAAGGCCTGGCCCAGCGTATCGTCAATGGCGAAGTGCCGGAAGGGATAAAGAACAAGCGCCTGTTGTCTCTGGACATGGCCGCGCTGATTGCCGGTGCCAAGTTCCGGGGTGAGTTCGAGGAGCGCCTGAAAGCCGTGCTCAATGACTTGGGCAAGGCAGAAGGGCAGATTATCCTGTTTATCGACGAAATCCATACCATGGTGGGCGCGGGTAAATCCGAAGGTTCCATGGATGCGGGCAACATGCTCAAGCCCGCGCTGGCGCGAGGTGAGCTGCACTGCGTGGGAGCCACTACACTGGATGAGTACCGAAAGTACATCGAAAAGGATGCGGCGCTGGAGCGGCGTTTCCAGAAGGTGTTGGTGGAAGAACCGACCGTGGAAGATACCATTGCCATCCTACGTGGCTTGAAGGAACGCTATGAAGTGCATCACGGGGTGGAGATCACCGACCCGGCCATTGTCGCTGCAGCTACCCTGTCGCACCGCTACATCACCGACCGGCAGCTGCCGGACAAAGCCATCGACCTGATTGATGAAGCGGCGTCCCGTATCCGCATGGAGATCGACTCCATGCCCGAGGATATGGACACGCTGGACCGGCGCATCATCCAGCTCAAGATCGAGCGTGAGGCGCTGAAGAAGG